>JBAUUB010000183.1:0-2143 GCA_049582485.1 Dermatophilaceae bacterium | reverse complement strand
GGGTGCGGCCACGCTGCGTTCAGTTCCGGACCCGGACGCTGCCAACGCCCGTGCGCACGCGCACGGTCAGGTGCTCCTGGCCCTCTTCCGGGGCTCCGACGTGCTCGAGGTCCTTGGTGACCCGGCCCAGCCCGCTCGTCAGGTCGAGCCACACCGGAACTCCCGGCGGCACCACGGTCTCGATGTCGCCGGTGCCGGAGCGGCCCTCGAAAGTGCCCTGGCTGAGGTGCATCGTCACGTCGCCGGAGCCGGTCGTCACGGTGACCTTCTCCGTCCGGTTGTGCGGAAGGCGCACATTGCCGCTGCCTGCTCGGCAGTTCAGCTCCGGTCCGTCGACCTCGTCGACGGTGATGTCGCCGGCACCCGTGGTGATGTCGCCTCCCCTGCAGGAGCCGACCGAGATCCGGCCCGATCCACACCCGAGCCGAACCGTGTCGGCCTTCTCGACGTCGACATCTCCCGCACCGGTGCGTGCGACGACCTCGCCGGCGTCTCCGGAGACGGTGACGTCACCGAGCTTGGTCCGGATGCGGACCTGCGAGCGGGCGGGCAGCTCGACCTCGACGTCGACGGCCGCAGCGCCGGACCCCGACGTGTCGACCGACAGGGGGCCGAGCCGGAACCGCACCCCGGCGGTGCCGTCGGGGTCGGCGAGAACGGGGATGTCGACGACGAGAGTGCCGTCCACCGGCCGGATATCGACCCGCTCGAGCTCGACCTCGGGGCGGGCCGAGAGGCGGACGCGAGTCGTGCCGTCGGGTGAGGAGCAGCTCACCCGCACGTCGCCGCGTTCGTTGGCGATGCGCAGGGCGTTGACGTCGGTGAATTCGTGGGATCTGGTGGACAGGGTTGCAGTGGTCATGACGGTCCTTCCGGAGCGCGGGGGTGGGTTGATCCGGTGCGTCACGCCCAGCCGGCGGTCCGGCGGGCACCGGGAGTGGGGGGTCGCATGAACGGCGGCACGAAGCCCGCCTCGTGGGAGGCACGTCGGATCGCGTGCACGACCCAGGAGTTCAGCGACTGCTCCGCCTGGGTGGCTCGGCTCTCCGCGCGCTGCTTGAGGCCCTCCGGGAGACGAACGGTGACCCTGACGTAGTCATCGCCTTCGTCCTCCGTCGGGGGAGTCGCAGGATGCGCATCGCCGGTGCGCTCCACGGAGACCACGGGATCCCGACCCTCCATGCGGACCACCGCGACGACGTCGTCGAGGTCCGCGGTGACGATCGCGGCCGCGTCCGAGATGGCCCGGACCAGAGCCATCCGCAGACTCGGTTCGAGTGCCGCCACGAGGCGGCCGGCGATCTCGCGGGTCTGGTCGTCGGCCAGTGCCGTGACCTTGTCGAGGTCCTCGGCGATGCCCTGAAGGTACGGTGACAGTTCCATGACGTCAGCATGACATCACCGTGACGTCAAAGCAAGGGGATGGCCAGGCCACCTGGGCAGACCGCTCGCGCACTACGGTGGGTCCCACTCGACGAGGAGGATGACATGCTCGATGTGCTGTGGGGCCTGGGTGGGATGGTCGTCGTCCTCGCCCTGGCGGTTCTGCTCTCGACCAACCGGCGCGCGATCCGCCTGCGAACGGTCGGCGCCGCCCTGGCGTTGCAGGTCGCGTTCGGGGTCCTGGTGCTCTTCGTGCCGGCGGGCCAGCGGGCGCTCAACGCTGCTTCACGGGCGGTGCAGGCGATCATCGACTCATCCCGGGCCGGAATCGAGTTCCTCTTCGGGCCGCTGCTCCAGGAGGATGCGCTCATCTTCGCGTTCCAGGTGCTGCCGGTCATCGTCTTCTTCGCAGCACTGACTGCCGTCCTCTACCACTGGGGTCTGCTGCAGAAGGTCGTCGAGCTCCTCGGCGGAGCTCTGGCGAAGCTGCTCGGCACCCGGCAGGCCGAGTCGGTCAACGCGGCCGCGAACATCTTCGTGGGCAGACCGAGGCGCCCCTGGTCATCCGCCCCTACATCCCGCGGCTGACCCGCTCGGGACTCTTCGCCGTCATGGTCGGCGGGCTCTCAACGGTCGCGGGCAGTGTCCTGGTCGGCTACTCGCTGCTCGGGGCCCGTCTGGACTACCTCATCGCGGCGAGCTTCATGGCGGCCCCCGGAGCCCTGCTCATGGCCAAGATCGTGATGCCGGAGACGGAGAC
>JBAUUB010000182.1:0-2189 GCA_049582485.1 Dermatophilaceae bacterium | reverse complement strand
CCGGAGGCCGGTGACACGGTCACCTTCACGCCCGAACCGATGTCCTCGACGCCCTCGACCTTCGTGCTGAGCATGACTTTCACGCCGAGCTTCTTGTAGTGCTTGAGGAGCTCCTTGCTGATGTCCTCGTCCTCGGTCGGGACCATGCGGTCCAGGAACTCGACGATGGTGACGTCGACGCCGAAGTTGCGCATCACATACGCGAACTCGACTCCGATCGCCCCGGAGCCGGCGATGATGATCGACCCGGGCAGCTCCGGGTCGAGGATCTGCTCCTCGTAGGTGACGACGTTCTCCGACACCTCCACCCCGGGGAGCATCCGCGTGACCGCACCCGGGGCGAGGATGAGGTCGTCGAACGAGAGCGTGCGGGTCGAGCCGTCCGAGGACTTGACGTCCATGCTCTTCGGGCCGGTCAGGGTGCCCCAGCCGTGGATCTCCTCGATCTTGTTCTTCTTCATGAGGAAGTGGACGCCCTTGACGATGCCGTCCGAGACCTTGCGCGAGCGCGCATGTGTCGGGCCGTAGGACATCGTCGCGTCGCCCTCGATGCCGTACTTCGCCTTGTCGTGCGTGAGCATGTGGGCGATCTCGGCGTTCTTGATCAGCGCCTTGCTCGGGATGCAGCCGACGTTGAGGCAGACCCCGCCCCAGTACTTGTCCTCGACAACCGCGGCCTTGAGGCCGAGCTGCGAGGCGCGGATCGCCGCGACGTACCCACCGGGACCTGCACCAAGGACAACCACGTCGAAGTCAGCCATGCGTCCAACCCTAGTGGGTTGGGCGCGGTCCCTTGCAGGTCGCGAGCGGCTACGGAAGCCGCCTGAACCTTCGCGGCAGATAGCCGCGCCGGCTAGCGCCAGCCGAGCGCCGCGGCGGAGTCGGCGCGGGTCCGCCGGATGAAACGGCGGTCGCCGCAGCAGCGTCCGACTCGCGTTGGATCTCCACCGTGGCCGTTGCGCTCGGAGCCTTCGCTGACGTCGTATCGTCGAGCTCCTTCGCAGCGACGGCCCCCAGACCGTCGACGGCCTTGCCGGAGACGTTGTCGAGCAGGCGCTCGACGAACCCGAAGAGGAAGGCTGCGGCCATGGTGGGAGCGTTCGCATGCTCACCCCCGAAGTCGACGCCCTCGAACGTCTCGCCCAGTAGTCCCCAGGTCTTCATGGCGTCGATGAGCAGGACGCCGCCGTACGCGGAGAGCCCTCCGACGATCGGGACGAGAAAGAGGATGACCCAGTTGTACTTCTGGTCCGTGTCCGTGGAGTCGCGGAAGAACGCAACGAGGCGACTGACAACCGCTCCCAAAACGCCGAACGCGATGATCGCGGGGTTACCGAACAGAATGACGAGCAGCACCATCAGTCCGAGACCGCCGACCCCCAAGGACTGGGACTTGCGGATCCGTCTCATGGCCATCCGGCACTCGATCCAGGTGCTTCGCGCCTTCTCCTCGGTGATCGCTGCCAGTACATGCCGCAGCGCCCTCCCCTGCTCGCTGGTCAGGCTCTCCCCCTCGAGGTACTTGAGCACCGGCTTGCGCAAGGAGTCCTTCACTGCGACTGCAGTCGAGATCAAAGCGGCATCCGGCAGCTGTTCGAGCTCTTTGAGCCGCGCCCGCTTGGCGAAATCCCGTCGAAGGCCCATCCCTGTGAGGATCCGCTTCTCCTGCTCCTGCGGGTTTCGCGTGGTCTCCTCGAGGGATGCGATCGCGTTGGCCAGGGCGCTGTCGCGAACGCCGAGCCGGGTGTAGGACTGCAGTTCCTGGGCGACGACGATCCGCATGGGTGTGAGGATCATGCGGTCCTTCGCGTGCCGAGCGAGCCAGTAGTAGAGCCCGGCGGCGATGAGGATGATGACGGTGTCGCGGACCCGCTCGACGGTGAAGAAGTCCTGGACGCCCTGAAGGAGGGTCTCCCACCAGCCGGGCTCGTCCTCCTGCTCGGCAACTGAGGGGATGAGCGCATTGAGAAGAGCCTGAGCCACTGCCATGGCGCACCTTGTCTGATGAGGGTGACGACAATCTCGTATGGTCAACGCTCCTCGCTCGAGTTGATCCGCGCAATCGGCCGTTTGCACAATCGGTCACGCGACCACAGTCATCGATCAATGCGAGTTCTGTTGCCTGGCCGAGCGATTGACCGGCGATCTAGTCGGGAGCACGTCGTGTGACGGAGCAGACAGGCCGGGTC
>JBAUUB010000181.1:0-21790 GCA_049582485.1 Dermatophilaceae bacterium | reverse complement strand
GCTGTGCCGAGGTCTGTGGGGCCGGGGCCTGTGGGGCCGGGGCGGACGTGGTCGCCGGGGCGGCCTTCGCGGCCGGCTTCTCGGCGGCTGCGGCCTCCAGTGGGAACTTCTCCTTGTATCGGCGGACGACGGGCGCCTCGACCGTCGAGCTCGCGGTCTTGACGTACTCGCCCATGCCATTGAGGCGTTCGAGGAGGACCTTGCTGGTCACTCCGACCTCTTTGGCCAGTGCGCTCACACGGACTTTGGACACGTTTCTCCTTCTTGGTGGTCCAAACCCGCGCGGCGCGAGAGTGGACCGGGTCAGTGCTGGGGGGTGCTCATCGCTGAGTACTCATCGGGGGCTCATCAGCGTCAAACCCGCTTCCGGTTCTTCTGGGCGTGAGCGTCCATGGGCGGACGCCACGCTGGATCGGTGGACGACTCCTGGCGCGTCGCACCCCGCCCGCCAAGGGCGGTCAGGAGCGCAGACGATCGAGGTATGCGGTGAGCGGCGAGAGATCGACAGGTGCCCCGACTCGCAGGGCACGAGCGAAGGCTCGACGCCGCACCGCCTGCTCGATGCAGTCGGGATCGGGGTGTAGCCAAGCGCCACGACCTCCGAGCCGACGACGCACGTCGGGGACGATCCGGGGTGGACCCGATTCGTCCTCGCGTACCGTCACGCGCAGGAGAACCGACCGGCTATCCGTCCGCCGACAGCCCACACACGTGCGAACTGCCACGTGGGAGGGACTGCGGCGCCGGAGTCCAGTCCGGTCGATCTCGTCCATTCTAGCGTCCTTCGCCGATCGGCTCGCATCGGTGCCTTCCCGGGGCGTGCCGAGGACCCGGGTTGCCCCCGACCGCGCCTCAGGCAGGGGCCGGGGTGGCGGTTCGCGCGCCCGGCTCGGTGTCGGGGCGGATGTCGATCCGCCAGCCGGTGAGCTTGGCGGCGAGGCGGGCGTTCTGCCCCTCCTTTCCGATGGCGAGCGAGAGCTGGTAGTCGGGGACGACGACTCGCGCGGCGCGCAGCTTGGGGTCGACGACCTCCACCGACTCGACCCGCGACGGGGACAGCGCGGCGGCGATGAACACGGTCGGGTCCGTGGAGTAGTCGACGATGTCGATCTTCTCCCCCTTCAGCTCGGTCATCACGGCACGCACCCGGGCCCCCATGGGCCCGATGCAGGCTCCCTTGGCGTTGACCCCCGGCACTGTGGAGTGCACGGCGATCTTGGACCGGTGGCCGGCCTCCCGGGCCAGCGCGGCGATCTCGACGGTGCCGTCCGCGATCTCGGGAACCTCGAGGGCGAAGAGCTTCTTGACGAGGTTGGGATGGGTTCTCGACAACGTGATCTGCGGCCCCTTCAGACCGCGTCGGACACTGACGACGTAGCACCGGAGCCGCTCGCCGTGGACATACTGCTCACCGGGCACCTGCTCGGCGAGCGGCAGGATTCCCTCGACGGTGCCGAAGTCCACGGTGACGTGCCGCGGATCGGGGCTCTGCTGGATGATCCCGGCGACGATGTCGCCCTCCTTGCCGCGGAAGTCGCCGAGGATGGCCTCGTCCTCGAGCTCGCGCATGCGTTGGACGATGACCTGGCGCGCCGTTGACGCCGCGATCCGCCCGAACCCGCTCAGCTGGTGCTCGAACTCCGGGCCGAGCTCGCGGCGGACCCGGGTCCGGGGAGTCTGGTCCTCGTCGTCCTCGGGCGCCGGGACCTCCTCGGTCACCTCGTAGGCCTCCCGCGCCCAGATCGTCAGCCGACCGGTCTTGCGATCGAGCTCGGCCCGGGCGTTGGGGTAGTGGTCCTCGGTGTGCAGGTAGGCCTGCAGCACGGCGTTCTCGATGGCCGGCACGAGGATGTCGAGGGAGACGTCGCGTTCGCGTTCGAGCGCTCGCAGTGCCTGCAGGTCGATGTCCATGGCTCTCTTCTCTCGTCGTCCGGTCGGTGGGTCGGTGCGTTCAGGCGTCGCTGTCGGCTCGCGAGAACTCCACGTCGATGCGGGCACCTGCGATGTCCGCATAGGGGATCGTCTCGGTCCGCTCTGGATCCCGCTTGGTCGCAGGCACCGATATCGTCACGTCGTCCGGTCCCGCCGCGAGGATCCGGCCGCGGATGTCCGAGGCTTCCGGGCGAGAGATGACCACGAGTCGGCCGATCCCCCGCTGGTAGTGGCGCGGCCTGGTCAGGGGGCGGCCGACTCCGGACGAGGTGACCTCGAGCGTGTAGGCCTGCTCCCCGAGGATGTCGGTCTCGTCGAGCGCGGCGCTGACCGCGCGGGTCGCCTCGGCCACCTCGTCCAGCGACATCGGGTCGCTCGGCTCACGCACGGTCGTGGCCTCGTCGGTGGCTCTGTCGACGGCGATCCGGACCACCCGGCGTCGACCGGCGGGGGTCACCTTGACCTCGTCCACCACCAGGGGTGCCAGAACGGGCTCGATGAGGGAGCGGATGCGGTCTACGACGCTCACGGGAGGTCAGTCCCTTCTGCAGTTGTCGGTGTGCGTGTCTATGGGTCTGTGGGAGGCGTGCCGGGGAACACATGGCGCGTCGTCAGGCAGGCCCGCCGTCACCGGCAGGGCCCGTGGGACAACTGTAGGCCAGGTGTGCGATCACGGGGCTTGGCCACGGTCACCTGCACGGGTGCGGGGTCACGGGGACGCCGCGATAGGTTCGGGGGTATGCGTTCGTCGGCCTCCCCCGTCGTCTCACGACGCCCGGGGCGCAGGTCGGTGGTGCTGGGAGGAGTCGTCGGACTGCTGACCGCAGCGCTGACCGGCTGCGCTGTCCGGCTCGAGGACGACGCACCCGCCATTCCGCTCGTCCCGACCCGAGAGCAGGTGCCGGCCGAGACTGCCCTGCTCTGGCTGCTCGCCGACTGTCGGCACCTGTCGCTGGCCCGCGCCTCCGCGGTCTATGCGGAGCAGGTCGCCGTCCTGCGTAGCGCGTTGCACCGAGCGGGAATCCCGATCGAGACCCTCGACGCGACGATCGCCGGTGCGACCAGACCGACCGGCGCATCTGAGGCTCCGACCACACAGGCCACCGGGGCAGAAGACCCAGAGGCCGAGGATCAGCAGGCAGAAGGCACGCAGGCGGACGACCAGCGGACAGAAGACCCACAGGCAGGCGCCGACGCGACGGAACAGACCATGACGGTGCCCGGGAACCCCCAGAGCACGGGGGTCGCGCCGCCGCCCTGGCCCGGCGCCGCCCTCGACCGACTCGAGGAGCTGCGTCAGTGCGGACCGGGACTCTTCCCCATCGTCATGAGCCTGCTCGCCCAGCGGTGGGCGGCGGTCACCAGCGCGGGGGATCCCCTTCCGGAGCCGTTGCTCGAGGATGGTTCGACCCGGATCTGGCGGTTCCCGGCACTGGCCCGGCAGTTCGCGGTGCTTACCCAGCCCGCGGTCTACGGACTCGAGGTCGTCTCCGCGCAGTCACGGGGCGACTCGCGGGAGACCGCGCGGGAGGCGCTGGCCACCCTGCGGCTCCTGGCACGTGAGCAGGACATCCGTTCCGGCGGGACGACGCCTGCGCCGGATATCGGCTACCCACTGCCCTTCCCGGTCGACTCCGAGGAGTCGGCCGCAGCACTCGCGAGGCATGTTCTGGGCACGCTCGTCGGCGGCTACGGCGCGCTGCTGCCGACTGTCACCGGGTCGGCGCAGGAAGACACGGCACGCGATGTCGTGACCTGGATCGGATCGGTCGCCGCCGTGGGTGAGGGGTGGGGGCTGACGCTGCAGGCCTTCCCCGGCATCCCACCCGGACCATGAGCGACGATCCGTCGCGGCGCTACCCGCCCGCGGCTCCGTACGTCCCCGACGCGTGGCTCGCGCGCGTCGCCCGGCGCCCTGCGGAAGGCGGCCCCTCCGGGGCCGAGTGGGCCCGCCGCGCCCGGCGGATCATCGTGGAGTGTCTCGACCGATGGAACCTCGTCGTGACGGGACCGGCCTCAACCGGCTGGACGGCGGTGGTCCTGCCCGTCGAACAAGAGGGTCTCCCGGCCGCGCTCAAGGTCGGATGGCCACACGTCGAGTCCGCAGCCGAGCACACCGCCCTCCAGCTCTGGGCCGGGCGAGGTGCCGCCCGTCTCCTCGCGGCCGACCCCGCTCGAGGCGCGTTGCTGCTGGAACGGCTGGACCCGAGCCGGACCCTGGGCGGAGTGGACGCCTTCACGGCCTGCGACATCGTCGGCGACCTGCTTCGCCGGCTCCACCTGCCGGCCCCGCCGACGATCCCCAGCCTCGCCGACCACCTTCTCCCCCAGCTCGAGCGGCTCGACGACCCGTCGGTCCCGCGACGCTTCGCCGCTCGGACACGGGCTCTCGGTGCCGAGCTGTTGGTCGACGAGCGGCAGAACGTCGTCCTGCACACCGACCTGCACTACGAGAACGTCCTCGCCGGCACGAGGGAGCCGTGGCTGGCGGTCGACCCGAAGCCGTTCGCCGGGCACCCGGGCTTCGAGTTCCAGCCCCTCCTGCGCAATCGCGTGGAGGAGCTCGGAACCGGCTCTGCACTTCGCTGGAGCGTGCGGCACCGGCTCGAACGGGCAGCGGAGGCGGCCGCTGTGGACCTCGAGGAGGCGCGGCTGTGGACGCTCCTGCACACGGGTCTGCAGATCCTCTGGGCGCGCGACGACCCCGAGCAGGCATCTGTGCACGTCGCTCTCTTCAAGGCACTCGAGGACTGAGGAGTCAGTTCTCCCGGCAGCCGGCCGATTCGGGAGCTCGCCACCCGAGGTCGACCCTCACAGTCGGCCGCGTAGCCACTTCGCCTGGTCGAGAAGCTCCTCCGCCTTCGCGAGCTTCCGCCGCCGCCGATCACTCTCAGCGGGGGGAAGCCGATTCCGGCCAGGATGTACCCGGTCGCCCGAAGGGCGCGATGGCGTTGAAGGGCAAGGACGATCGAGATGGCCAGCAGCGGCAGGGCGAAGGCGGCGATGTCGACCTTGAGACCGAATCCGGCGATGAGCCACGCCCCTGTGGTCGTGCCGACATTGGCGCCGAAGATGACTCCGACGCCGGCGGCCAGTGGGATCAGGCCCGCCGACAGGAACGAGATCGTGATGATCGACACCAGCGTCGAGGACTGCATCACCGAGGTGGACAGGAACCCGAACGTCATCGCCCGGGGCAGGGAGCCGGTGGCCCGGTCAGCCACCGCTCGAGGAACGCACCGCTGAGTCGGGTGAACCCGTCCTCGAGCATGAGCATCCCGAAGACGAAGATCGCGACGCCGGCAGCGATCTCGGCGAAGTCACCGCTGATCCAGAAGCCTGCCACGAGCGCCACCAGCGCGAGGGGCAGCATGGTGCGGGCCAGAATCCGCCGCATCGGGTCACCGTCCGGTCGGCATCGGCACCGTCATGCTGTCATCAACCCACGCAGGACGACGAAGAAGAACGCTGACAGCAGAGCGGATGCGGGCACCGTGATGACCCAGGCGGAGACGATCTTGAGCAGATGCGAGCGCTTCACGAGCTGGCGCTTGAGCGCCTTCTTGAGCTGACGCTGCTGGGCCGCCGTGATCACGGCCGCCGACCCCATCTCGTCGAGCCGTGCGAGCATCAGTCGCTTGTCCTCCACCGAAGCGACGCGGAAGGTGCCCATGACCCGTTGGACCTCGGCGAAGTGCTCGTCGCCGCAGTGGCTGTGGATGACGTTCTCGATGACCCTGCTCATCCGCTGCTCGAGGAACTCGCGCAGGAAGCCGACCCCGAAGATCCCGCCGAGGGCGACATGGGTCGAGCTGACCGGCAGCCCCAGCTGGCTCGCCACGATGACCGTGAGGCCGGCGGCCAGCGCGACGCAGAACGCCCGTGAGCGGTCCAGCTCGGTGATCTCCGTGCCGACCGTGCGGATGAGCTTCGGGCCGAAGAGCGCCAGACCGAGGGAGATCCCGAGCGCGCCGATCACGAGGACCCATAGCGGGATCGCGGCCTCCGACCCGCCGGTTCCGCCGACGAGCACCTCGACGATGCCGGCGAGCGGTCCGACGGCGTTGGCGACGTCGTTGGCCCCATGGGCGAACGACAGCAGCGCCGCGGCGAAGATCAGCGGAAGCGTGAAGAGCTGGTTCACGCCGTCGCGGTCGACCGTCAGCCGGGGGGCGCGCCGGGCGATCCTCGGGCGGGTGGTCGAGAAGACGAGCACGCCCGCGACGAGCCCGAGCAGCATGGCGATCGGGGTGCTGATGGTGATGACGTTCTGCACACCCTTGAGCGCGATGTAGGTCGTGAACGTCCACGCCATGAAGCCGAGCAGATAGGGCACGAACCGCACGGCCGCCGTGACCGGGTCGTCCTGCCACAGCACCAGTCGTTTCAGCGCATAGAGCGTCCCGGCCGCGATCAGCCCGCCTGCGAGCGGGGAGATCACCCAGCTCGAGACGATCGCACCCATCGCCGGCCAGTTGACGATTGCCCAACCGGACGACGCGATACCCGCGCCCATGACTCCTCCCACGATCGAGTGGGTCGTCGAGACCGGGGCGCCGAACCAGGTTGCGAGGTTGAGCCAGATTGCGGCCCCGAGCAGGGCGCCCATCATGACCCAGACGAACACGTCGGGGTTGCCGATGTCCTCGGGGTCGATGATGCCGTTCTTGACGGTGCTGACGACCTCACCGCCGGCGATGATGGCCCCCGCAGCCTCGAACACCGCGGCGATGAGGATCGCCATCGGAAGGGTCAGGGCGAATGAACCGACCGCCGGACCGACGTTGTTCGCCACGTCGTTGGCGCCGATGTTCATGGCCATGTAGGCGCCGATGACGGCCGCCGCCACCAGGAGGTAGACCTGGTCGATGTAGCCGAACTGGGTGCCGGTGAAGATCATGACGGCCACCGCGAAGAGGAGGGCGGTACCGATGCGGGCCACCTCGGTCCGGCTGATCCCGGCCGCTCGCTCCACCTTGCGGAAGTCCTTGAGCTTCATCACGTCGTCTTCCTGGCCGCGGCGCGCGCAGACCGTCGATGCGGGGATCTGTGGGTGTCGGGGCCGTGCCGGGCGACGTGCTCGGCCGGCTACCGCGTGGACGTGTCGTGGACGGTGGCTCGGAGGGTGGCTCGGACGGTGGAGCGAAGGCCGAGACCGGCACGGAGCCGGTCTCGACACCGACGGTACCGTCCCGGATCGCCGAGCGGCAACGTCGCGTTCACCCTCTGTTCATCGTCACCACACTCCGATGACATCCCCGCCGATCCGGACGATGAAGGCGCCGAGGACGAGCATGAACACGACCCGCACGAACGTGCTTCCGCGAGCGACCGCGGTGCGGGCACCCACGTACCCTCCGACGATGTTCGTCGCCGCCATGAGCAACCCGACCCGCCACATGACGTGGCCACCTGGGATGAAGACCACAAGGGCTCCGAGGTTGGTCGCGAAGTTGACGATCTTGGCCTTGGCGCTCGCCTCGAGGAAGGCGTACCCGAGCAACCCCACGAGCGCGAAGACCAGGAACGAGCCGGTGCCCGGGCCGAGCGCGCCGTCGTAGACGCCGATCAGCAGGCCCACGGCCATCGCCGTGACACTGTGCCGGACCCCGGTATAACGCAGCGCCGTGACCGTGCCCAGTGACGGCTTGAAGAGCGTGTATGCCCCGACCACGATGAGCATGACGAGGATGATCGGGCTGAAGGCCGACTTCGGGATGTTCAGACCGATCAGGGCTCCTCCGATCGCACCCACGAAGGCGACCGCAGCCATGGGAAGGGCAGTGCGCAGATCCGGCCGGATGCGTCGCCAGTAGGTGATCGAGCTCGTGGCGGTCCCGAAGATCGAGGAGATCTTGTTCGTCGCCAGCAGCTGGGCAGGTGAAGCGCCCGGGAACCCCAGAACGAGGGCGGGAAGCTGGATCAGGCCGCCTCCCCCGACGACAGCGTCCACCCATCCGGCAGCGAAGCCGGCCACGGCCATGAGCACCAGCAGGCCGACATCGACCTCACTCACCGTGTCGCCAGTGGTCGATCACAGCCGCGATCTCACTCAGCTCGTGGACGACCGCGTCGGGCTCGACCTGGACGTCGACCCGCTGGTCGACGGGCAGTCGGGTGTGCGGGATCCAGATGGCCCGCATCCCGACCTGCTGCGGGCCGTGGACGTCCTCGTAGAGCCGGTCACCGACGTAGACCGATCGTTCCGGTGCCGTTCCGAGGGCGGCGCACACCGTCGTGAACGCCTCGGGGTGCGGCTTGACCACGTGGATCTCGCTGGAGTACACATCGGCGTCGATGAGGTCGAGGACCCCATCACGGCGGAAGAGCTCGCGATGGTATGCGCGGCTCCAGATCGTGTTGGACAGCACCCCGATCCGCAGGCCCGCCGACCTGAGGGCCTCCCACAGCGGTTTGACCTGCGGATCGGTATGGGTGTGCGGCTCCCAGAAGCGTCGGTACGCGGCGAGCGCAAGGAGGTGCCGGTCGTGCTCGGGGTCGACGCCGGCCCACGCGAGCACGTCGTCCAGGTGGGCGCTCGAGTGCTCCCGGCGGCCACGCTCCAGAGCCTCGGCCTCCACCTCGAGGATCCGCTCGGCCAGTCGGTGCGCCTCCGCGAGATCGGCCGCGGGGACCTCGGGTGAGTCGAGTGCGACGCCGTGGATCTCGCGCGCGAAGACGCGCCACTGTTCGCCGATGTCGACCTCGTGCCACGGCGTGAGGGTGCCGCCCCAGTCGAAGACGACCGCTTCGACCGGCGCGCAGCGGTCAGGCCTCACCCGTGCCCGGTCTCGGCCCGAATCTCGGCCACGGCGCTCTCGGTCGGCACGGACCGGCGCTCGCCGCTGCGGCGGTCCTTGATCTCGATCTCGCCGTCCGTCAGACCGCGACCGACGACGACGATCGTCGGGATGCCGATGAGCTCGGCATCCTTGAACTTCACGCCGGGGCTCACCCCACCCCTGCGGTCGTCGAGGAGGACCTGCACACCGGCCGCCTCGAGCTCTCGAGTGAGCTCCTCGGCGTAGGTGAAGACGGCCTGGTCCTTGCCGGTGGCGACGATGTGGACATCGGCCGGAGACAGGGCTCGAGGCCAGACCAGTCCGTGCTCGTCATGGTTGCCCTCGGCGACACAGGCCACCGCGCGTGAGACGCCCACGCCGTAGGAGCCCATGATCACGGTTCGCAGCCGCCCGGTCTCGTCCAGCACCTTCAGGTCCAGTGCCTCGGCGTACTTGCGACCGAGCTGGAAGATGTGTCCCATCTCGATCCCGCGGGCGCTCTCCAACTCCCCACCGCACGATGGGCACGGGTCACCGTCACGGACCTCCGCAGCCTCGATCGTGCCGTCGGCCGTGAAGTCACGTCCCGCCACGAGGTCGAAGACGTGCTTGCCCTGCTCGTCGGCACCCGTGACCCACGCCGTCCCGTCGACGACCCGCGGGTCGAGGAGGTAGCGGATGCCGCTCGCCCGCTCCGCGCCGAGCACACCGGGGCCGATATAGCCCTTGGTGAGCGCGGGGTAGGCGGCGAAGTCCTTCTCGTCGAAGGCCTGCACCGTCGCGGGCTCCACCTGGGCGCCCAGCCTCTTCTCGTCGACCTCCCGGTCGCCCGGCAGGCCGATGGCGAGCGGCTCGCGCGTGCCGTCTGGGTGCGCGAGCATGACGACGACGTTCTTCAACGTGTCCGCGGCGGTCCACGACCGACCGTCGGCGCGGGCGTGGTCCCCGTTGGCGGCGGCGACGAGGGTCTCGATCGTCGGCGTCTCCGGCGTGTCCTCGACATGGGCGGCCGGCAGCCCGTCGTAGGGCACCGGGTCGGGCGCGGGGACCCGGACCGCCTCGACGTTCGCGGCGTACCCGCACGAGGTGCACCGCACATACGTGTCCTCGCCGTTGTCGGCGGTCGCGAGGAACTCCTCGCTCTTGGACCCGCCCATGGCCCCGGCCATCGCCTCGACGATGACGTAGTGGAAGCCCAGACGGTCGAAGATGCGGATGTAGGCGTCCCGATGCAGCTGGTAGCTCTTGTCCAGGCCCGCCTCGTCGATGTCGAAGGAGTACGAGTCCTTCATGACGAACTCGCGGCCGCGCAGCAGACCGGCCCGGGGCCGCGCCTCGTCGCGGTACTTCGTCTGGATCTGGTAGATCGCGAGCGGCAGGTCCTTGTAGGAGCTGAAGAGGTCCTTGACCGCGAGGGTGAACAGCTCCTCGTGGGTGGGTCCGAGGAGGTAGTCGGCCCCCTTGCGGTCCTGGAGCCGGAAGATGTTGTCGCCGTACTCCGTCCACCGCCCGCTGGCCTCGAAGGGCTCCTTGGGCAGCAGGGCCGGGAAGAGCAGCTCCTGAGCGCCGATCGCGTCCATCTCATCCCGGACGATCTGCTCGACGCGGCGGAAGACCTTCAGGCCGAGCGGCAGCCACGTGTAGATTCCGGGGCTGACCCGGCGGATGTACCCGGCGCGGACGAGCAGCCGGTGGCTGGGGACCTCGGCGTCGGCGGGATCCTCCCGAAGGGTGCGGAGGAAGAGCGACGACATGCGCATGGCCACGAGGGGTGTCTCCTGGGTCCGGAGGGGCGGGTGAACCCGGCAAGGATACCGACACCTCACCCGGGTGCCGCCCCTGCCTCAGCCCGCCAGGCCGGTCTGCGCGAGGACGAACACCGCCATGCCGAGCACGAACACCCCGAACCCGCGCCGCAGTCTGTCCGGGTCGATCGTGCCGGCGAGGCGACCCCCGATGACGCTGCCGACCAGCGCGAGAGCCGTGACCGCCAGCGCCAGGCCCCAGTCGATCTGCACGGCCGAGAGGTACCCGGCCAATGCGGCGAAGGACTTCATGGCGATGACGAGCAGACTCGTGCCGACAGCGACCCCCATCGGTAGCCCGCCGAGCAGGACCAACGCCGGCACGACGAGGAACCCGCCGCCGGCCCCGACGATTCCGGTGACGAGTCCGACGCCCACTCCCTCGAGCAGCACGAGCCCGACGTGATGGTCACCCTCCTCGCGGACCGACACGTCCCGGCGTCCGCGGATCATCGCGACCGAGGTCGCCAGCATCATCAGGGCGAAACCGACGAGCAGGACGGTGTCCGGGACCATCGGACCCAGCCGGCCCCCGATGTAGGCGCCCACCATGGCTGTGGCGCCGAAGATCAGTCCGGTGCGCCACCGCACCCGGCCGGCACGGGCGTGGGTGACGAGGGCACCGATCGAGGTGAACCCCACGACGACCAACGAGGTCGCGATGGCCTCTTTCGTCTCGAGGCCCGCGACGTAGATCAGCAGCGGCACGGTGAGGATCGAGCCGCCCCCGCCGAAGAGCCCGAGGGTGACACCGACGACCACCGCGAGAGCGAGGGTCAGGAAGAACACGTCCACAGCATACCCCACGGGGTATTTATGCGTCCTCGGGGACCACGACCGTCCGGTCCTCGTAGCGTGCCCGGGTGCCATATGCCTCGAAGCCGAGCCGCTCGTACAGGCCACGCGATGGGTTGTCGACCGCGACGTTGAGCCAGACCTTCTCACTGCCGGACGCCCTCAGGGCAGTGAGCGTCCGGACCACCAGATGCGCCCCGATCCGATGACCGCGCCACGTCGGCACGACGCCCACCTGCTCGATCCAGTCGCCCGAGACGGTGATGAAACCGATCGGCGCCCCGCCCTTGCTGTAGGCGACCCGGGAGTCGTCCGGGCGGAACTCGGGGTCGCTGGAGAGCCACGCGAGCCAGTCGTCCTCGGTGGGGTCCGGGAAGCCGGGACGGTCACCGAAGGACTCGCGGTAGGCCATGAAGAAGTCGTGGGCTCGCTCATCGGTGAACGGTTCGGCCGTCACGCCCTCGGGCAGCGGGATGCGTGAGATGTGTGAGAGGTCGTGGAACATCACCGTCTCGGCGAAGGTCCGGGTCAGCCCACTCGCCGCGAACAGGGTCTCCGCCTCGGGCGACATCGTCTCGGCGATCACCTTGATCGGGACGCCGAGGGCCTGCTCGCGGGCCCAGGCCACCAAGGCCTCACCGTGGCCCTGGCGACGGACCGACGGGTGCACCAGACCGCTGGCGATCCGGTGTCCGACCTCGTCGTAGCTCAGGGACGCGACAGCCACCAGCTCGCCGAGGTCGTCGCGGCCGGCGATCGTGTCGTCGCCGTAGAAGTACCGGTCGATGAAGGCATCGTCCACCAGGTGCGGGAGTCCCCCGTCGTGGTCGAGGCACGCCTGGGCCAGAGCGCGCACGGCTGGACGGTCCTCAGGCGTGAGGGCGGACCACTGGAGCACCGACATGGCCCCAGCCTACGGTGGCGCGAAGGCCCGATTCGGCCCTATAGGAGCACGGTCATGAACTCGCCGGCCTCCACGAAGCCCACGCGGCGGTACGCCGCCCGGGCGGCCGTGTTGAAGTCGTTGACGTAGAGGGTGACGAGTTGACCGACATCACACATGATGTGTTCCACAGCGGCGGCGATGAGGGGCACGGCGTAGCCCTTGCCGCGCAGGTCGGGGGCGAGCCAGACTCCTTGGAGCTGGACGCATCCGAGAGCCGCACTGCCGATGTCGGTCTTGAAGATCACCCGCTCTGCGCCGTCCGGAGCGATATCGGTTGCGATGTAGGTGTGGCCCCGGCGGATCATGGCAGCGATCGAAGCGAGGTAGGCCCGGGACGACCCGGTGTACGGCGGATAGCCGATCTCGTGCGTGAACATGTGCTCCGCCGCCGGCAGGACCAGCTCGGCCTCCTCGACGCGCGCCCGGCGGACCCGGGGATCGAGCGGCACCCCGAGCGTGGACGGTGGGGTCGAGGTGACGCACAGTGGCTGACTCCCGCGGATCTCGCGTGCACCTCCCCACATGGGCTCCACGAGCGACCAGATGGGCTCGACCTGGTCGCGCGGGCCGAGGATGCTCGCACAGCGGCGCCGTCCGCGACGCAGCCGTTCGACGAACTCCCCGCGACTGAGCGACGTGGTCTCGACCGGGACCACGTTCGCGTTGGCCCACATGAGGGCATCGAGCTCACGCCCGGACCGGTGCGCGAGGAGGGACTGCGGCTGGGTCTCCAGGACTCCCTCGAGGATCCGAGAGGCCACGAAGACATTGCTCGCGATGTCCCGGGCGCACACCTCGAGAGCCGCCTCACGATCGGCGGGCTGGAGCGGTCGGATCGCTGACCGGGTGCGCAGCACGATGACAGGCTAGCCCCATCCGCGCCCGTTCGGCCGCTCAGCCGACGGTCACGCTGGGAGCGCCCGCACTCTCCTCGTCCACCGGCTCGCCCATCTCCTCCGCGATCCGCATGGCCTCCTCGATCAGTGTCTCGACGATCCGGCTCTCCGGGACGGTCTTGATGACCTCGCCCTTGACGAAGATCTGCCCCTTGCCGTTGCCGGAGGCAACGCCGAGGTCCGCCTCGCGCGCCTCGCCCGGACCGTTGACGACACAGCCCATCACGGCGACCCGCAGCGGGACCGTCATACCCTCCAGACCCGCCGTGACCTCGTCGGCGAGCTTGTAGACGTCGACCTGGGCGCGCCCGCAGGAGGGGCACGAGACGATCTCGAGCTTGCGCGGGCGCAGGTTGAGGCTCTGCAGGATCTGCAGCCCCACCTTGACCTCCTCGACCGGTGGCGCGGAAAGGGACACGCGGATCGTGTCGCCGATGCCCTTGGAGAGCAGAGCTCCGAACGCCACGGCGGACTTGATGGTGCCCTGGAAGGCCGGGCCGGCCTCGGTGACACCGAGGTGGAGGGGCCAGTCCCCCCGTTCGGCGAGCATCTCGTAGGCCTTGACCATGACGACGGGGTCGTTGTGCTTGACCGAGATCTTGAAGTCGTGGAAGTCGTGCTCCTCGAAGAGACCGGCCTCCCAGACGGCGGACTCGACGAGGGCCTCGGCAGTCGGCTTGCCGTACTTCTCGAGGAGCCGCTTGTCGAGCGAGCCGGCGTTGACACCGATCCGGATCGAGACTCCGGCATCCTTGGCGCGGCGGGCGATCTCGCCCACCTGGTCGTCGAACTGGCGGATGTTGCCGGGATTGACGCGCACGGCCGCGCACCCGGCATCGATGGCGGCGTAGACATATGCAGGCTGGAAGTGGATGTTGGCGATCACCGGGATCTGCGACTTGCGGGCGATCGCCGGGAGGGCCTCGGCGTCGTCACGGCTGGGGCAGGCCACCCGGACGATGTCACACCCCGAGGCGGTGAGCTCGGCGATCTGCTGCAGGGTCGCGTTGATGTCCGTCGTGGGGGTGGTGGTCATCGACTGCACCGAGACCGGTGCGTCGCCGCCGACCTCGACCTTGCCGACCTTGATCTTGCGGGACCTGCGTCGGGGAGCCAGGGTGGGCGGCGGGAGTGCGGGCATGCCGAGACCAACAGTCATGTGCACCAGTATCCCAGGCGATACGACCTGCTATGACGCGCGCCGCTCCTCCCACTCACCGGGTCCGGTCAGCCGAGCTTGACCGGGTTGACCAGGTCGGCGTAGATCAGGAGCACTGCCATCCCGATGAGGACGACCGAGACGGCGTAGGCGAGCGGAAGCGCCTTGGCGACATCGACCGGGCCGGGGTCCGGGAGGCCCCTGGCCCGCGCATACCCCTTCTTGACCGCCTCCCAGAGCGCGCCCGCGACGTGCCCACCGTCCAGCGGGAGGAGCGGGATGAGGTTGAACACGAACAGGGCGATGTTCAGGCCGGCGAGCAGGAGGATGAGCGTCGCGAAGCGTTGCTGCGGCGTCTCGAAGAGCGTGATCTCGCCTGAGGCGACCTCTCCGGCGATCCTGCCGACGCCCACGACCGAGACCGGGCTCTCCAAGTCACGCTCGGCACCACTGAAGGCGGCCTGGTACACGCCGACCATCCGCTGTGGGAGCTGGGCGACGACCTCGGCCGTGCCACTGACCATCTCCCATGCGATGCCGGGCACGACGGTGGGGCTCTGCCGTTCGATCTCGCTGACGGGGCCGCTGGCGATGCCGAGGAACCCGGTCTCGACCAGGACGGGGGCTCCCGATGCATCGAGGACGGGCTCGCCGCGCTCGTCCAGCTCCGGGAGCTCGTTCGTGATCGGCGTGGCGGTCAGGGTGAGGGTCTGGCCCTCGCGCTCGATGACGATGTCCGTCGGCATGCCGGAGCGGGGACGGATGAGCGTGGAGACGTCACGGTTGGTCTCGACCGGCTCGCCGGCGATGGACCGCACGATGTCGCCGGGGCGCAAGCCGGCCTCCGCCGCCGGTGTCAACGGGTCCCCCGGCTCGCAGACCCGGTCTGCGCTGGCCTCGGCCGCGCTGACGACGCACTCGCTGACCGTCCCGACGAAGGCACCGGGTTTGGTGACCGCCGTGCCGTAGGCCATGACCAGCCCGGAGAGCAGGATGAGCGCCAGGATGAGGTTCATCACCGGGCCGCCGAGCATGACGACGACCTTCTGCCAGGTCTTCAGTGCGTAGAAGACCCTGCGCTCATCCCCCGGCCGCAGCTCCTCGAGTGAGGCGGCCCGCGCCTCGTCGACGAGCTGGGACATCCGGCCGGTGCTCGAGACTCGCACCTTGCTCGGGTCCTGGCCGCGGCGCGGCGGGAACATCCCGATCATCCGGATATAGCCGCCCAGCGGGATGGCCTTGAAGCCGTACTCGGTCTCGCCGCGCGTCCGGGACCAGAGCGTCGGGCCGAAGCCGACCATGTACTGGGTCACGCGCACACCGAAGCGTTTGGCGGGCACCAGGTGGCCGATCTCGTGCCAGGCGATCGAGAAGCCCACCCCCGCCCCGACGAAGAGGACGCCGAGGACGTACCACAGCACGGTCATCAGTGTTCCTCTCGGTAGGCCGGCGACACGGCGGTTTCCGGACTCGCGACCAGGGCAGCCGCGGTGGCGCGAGCCCAGGCGTCGGCCCGCAGCACCTCCTCAACGCTCAGCGGCGACGATGTGCTCCCGTTCGCGGACCGTCCCCCATCAGCGTACGCCTCGACAACCCGGGCCACCGTGTCCACGATCTCGAGGAAGCCGATGGAACCGGCGTGGAAGGCGTCGACGCAGACCTCGTTGGCGGCGTTATACACGGCGGGGAACGTCCCGCCCTCCCTGCCGACCTCGCGGGCGAGGCGCACGGCCGGGAAGGCCTCGTCGTCGAGCGGGAAGAAGTCCCACGACTGGGCGACGCTCCAGTCGCACGGCGCGTCGACGTCCTCGAGCCGTTGCGGCCAGGACAGGCCCAGGGCGATGGGCACGAGCATTCGGGGCGGGCCCATCTGGGCGATCGTGGAGCCGTCGTGGAACTCGACCATGGAGTGGATCCACTGCTGCGGGTGGACGACGACGTCGATCCGGTCGAACGGGATGTCGAAGAGCAGGTGTGCCTCGATGACCTCGAGACCTTTGTTCACCAGGGTCGCGGAGTTGGTCGTGATCACCCGTCCCATCGCGTAGTTGGGGTGCGCGAGGGCCTCGGTCGGGGTGACGTCCCGCAGCTCGCTGCGACTGCGGCCGCGGAAGGGACCGCCGCTGGCGGTCACGACCAGCCGGCGCACCTCCTCGGCGCGACCGCCTCGCAGCGACTGGGCGATGGCGGAGTGCTCGGAGTCGACCGGGACGATCTGGTCGGGGCCCGCGGCCGCCTTGACCAGCGGGCCTCCGACGATGAGCGACTCCTTGTTGGCGAGGGCGAGCACCGAGCCGGCGGTGAGGGCGGCCAGCGTCGGCCGCAGGCCGATCGCCCCGGTGATGCCGTTGAGGACGACATCCGCCCCGACCCCCGCGGCGACCGTCGCCGCCTGCTCGCCGACGACGATCTCCGGCCGGTATGCGGCGCTCGCCTGCCCGTTCCGGTCGGCCCGGGCGTCGATCGCCGCGAGCACGTCCTCGGCGCGTCCATCGGCCAGGGCGACCAGGGGCGCCCGGGTCGCGAGCGCCTGGTCGGCGGCGAGCTCGATGTTGCGGCCGGCCGAGAGGGCCACGACGTCGTACCGACCCGGGTGTTCGGCGATCACGCGCAGGGCCTGGGTGCCGATCGAACCGGTCGATCCGAGGATCGAGACGGTGCGGGATGACTGGTCACTCACGAAAGCTGCTCTCTGCGGTCGGCTGCGGGTTGGTCGGTCGGGTGCACGGCCTCAGCTCGTGATGACGCGCTCCTCGATGAGGCGCTCCTCGACGAGCTTGCCGTGGGGAACGTACCGGCCGTTGGCGAAGTCCTTGGGGAACTCGAGGTCGACGTGGTCGAGGCCGTGCCGGTTCTTCTCCACCGAGAAGACGGTGTATCCCCGGAAGTGCTGGAGCCGGGACAGGTCGTAGACGAGGTGCTCGCGGGAGACGATGTCGTCCTTCCCGGACAGCACCAGCACGACATCGGCCTCGTATGCCAGTGAGGACGCCCCGCGCAGATGGTGCGCGCGCATCCGGTGACCCGCGCCGAGGCTGTCCTTCTCCGCTGCGGACACCGCGAGAACGGGGCAGCGCAGCTCGAGCGCGAAGTCCTTGAGCGCCTCGGCCACGACGGCGAGGCGTTCCTCCTCGGCGCCCTGGTGCCCGGGGACCGGGACCTTCTGGAGGTAGTCGACGGCCACCAGTGGAGGCTCACCGACCGCGGCGACCATCTCCTGGACGATCCCGCCGATCGCCTCGAGGTCGGTGGCGGGGTTGGACTCGTGCACTGAGAGCCGGTCGGCGTACGTCTGCATGGCACCGAGCGCCTCGAGACCGTAGGGGACGCCGGCCAGGGCCTCGGTCAGACTCGTCGGGCTGGACTGCGCCTCGAGCGCTCGTCGGACCCCGTGGACGCCGGGCGCGAGCGCGGGGTCCTCGGCCAGCTCGGCGGCCTCGAGCGCGATGAGTCGTTCGAGGAGGGTGTTCGACTCGTGCTCATAGGAGAACAGCACGGCATGCCGGCCCTCGCGGGCCACGGTGCGCATCGCCTGGACGGTGAAGGTCGTCTTGCCCTGCGCCTGCGCGCCGGCGACGAGGACCAGCTCGCCGGATCGCACGCCGCCGGCCAGCGCGCGGTCCAGCGCGTCGAAACCGGTCGGCCACACGGTCGCGGCGGTCCCCTGGCCGCGGCGCAGCGACTCGTCGGCCCTACTGAGCACTTCCGACAGCGACTGCCTGCGCCGGGCCTGTTGGTGGACGTGGCGCTCGTTCATCGTGGCCTCGCTCACAGCGCGATCCCGACGTACTTCACCTCGAGGTACTCGTCGATCCCCTCGAAGCCTCCCTCCCGACCGAAGCCGGACTGCTTGACCCCCCCGAACGGTGCCGCCGGATTCGAGACGATCCCGGTGTTGATGCCGATCATCCCGAACTCCAACGCCTCCGCGACGCGCAGGACCCGGGCGTTGTCGCGGGTGAAGACGTAGCCCACGAGGCCGTACTCGGTCGCGTTGGCCCTGGCGATGACGTCGGCCTCATCGGTGAAGGTGCAGACCGGAGCCACCGGACCGAAGATCTCCTCGGTCAGGCAGCGGGCGCCGGGCGGCACGTTCGCGAGGACGGTGGGCTGGTAGAAGAAGCCCGCACCGTCCACGGGCGCGCCACCGACGAGCGCGGTGGCCCCCCGCGAGACGGCGTCCTGGACCAGATCGTGCACCCCGTCGCGAGCCTTGGCCGTGATGAGGGGTCCGACGTCGACGCCCTGCGCGGTGCCGTGTCCCACCGTCAGGCCCCCCATGCGGTCGGCCAGGCCCCGGGTGAAGTCCTCGGCGACCGCCTCGTGGACGAAGAACCGGTTCGCCGCCGTGCAGGCCTCCCCGATGTTGCGCATCTTCGCGAGCATGGCGCCCTCGACCGCCGCATCGACGTCGGCGTCCTCGAAGACGATGAACGGGGCATTGCCCCCGAGCTCCATCGAGACCCGCAGCAGCTGTTCGGCGGACTGCTCGACGAGGACCTTGCCCACGGCCGTCGACCCGGTGAAGATCAGCTTGCGCAGCCGCGGATCGCGGATCAGCGGCTCGCACACGGCTCCCGAGTGGGTGGTCGTGATGACGTTGACGACGCCCTTGGGAACGCCGACCTCCTCCAGGATGCCGGTCAGCGCCAGCATGCTGAGCGGCGTCTCGTGCGCGGGCTTGACCACCATGGTGCAGCCCGCGGCGAGGGCCGGTCCGATCTTGCGGGTCCCCATGGCGAGCGGGAAGTTCCACGGGGTGATCATCAGGGTGGGCCCGACCGGCTGCTTCATGGTCAACAGGCGGGTCGCGCCATTGGGGGCCACCGCATACCGACCGTGGACCCGGACGGACTCCTCACTGAACCAGCGGAAGAACTCGGCCGCATAGGTCACCTCGCCGCGCGCCTCGGCGATGCTCTTGCCCATCTCGAGCGTCATGAGCGTCGCCAGATCATCGGCCCGCTCGTGCATGAGCTCGTATGCGGCGCGCAGCATCTCGCCGCGGTCACGCGGCGCGGTGCGCGCCCACTCCCCCTGTGCGGCAACCGCCGCGTCGAGCGCCGCCCGGCCGTCCTCGACGGAGCCGTCGGCGACGCTGACCAGGACGGACCCGGTGGCCGGGTCGTGGACGTCGAACCGGACGCCGCTCGACGACTCGCGCCACTCACCGCCGATGTAGAGGTCGGTGGGGACGGATTCGAGAAGCGACTTCTGCGTCACAGCCATGACTGCCAGCCTAGTGCTCGGGTCGGACGGGTCAGCGGCCGTCGAGGAGGGGACGGCTGGGGTCCCAGCGGGTGCCGTCCCGCTCGTCCTGGCGCTTTCGGGCGATCGCGGACAGCGCTTCGAGGACGACGCGGTTCGCGAGCGCAGCGGTGATGTCGGCGTGGTCGTACGGTGGGCTGACCTCGACGACGTCCATACCCACGACCGGCAGCTCGAGGCAGATCCGCCGGACCGAGTCGAGCAGCTGACGCGCCGTGAGCCCGCCGGGCTCCGGGGTGCCGGTCCCGGGGGCATGGCCCGGGTCGCACACGTCGATGTCGACCGAGAGGAAGACGCCCTCACACTCGTCGGTCGCGATCGCGAACGCCTCGCTCAGGCAGTCCTCCAGGCCCCGGTGGACGATCTCGGTCATCTCGAATGAGCGCATCCGCTGCTGCGCCATCCAGTCGAGGGTCTCGGGACCGGGCCAGTACCCGCGGAGCCCGACCTGGAGGAACCGGTCGCCGCGAAGGGCTCCGGACTCGATCAGGCGTCGCATCGGCTGCCCGTGGCCCCACAGCGAGCCGAACTCGATGTCACCGGTGTCGGCATGGGCGTCGAAGTGGATCATCGAAACCCGGCCGTGTCCCACGACGTTGGCCACGCCCTTGGCGTCTGGATAGGCGATCGAGTGGTCCCCGCCCAGCACGAGCGGGATCGCTCCTGCCCGGGTGATCGTCTCGACGGCCCGCTCGATCCGGCCGAGCGTGGTCTCGATGTCGCCGGGCGGCAGCTCGACGTCACCGGCATCGACGACGCGGAGGTCGCGCAGGCCGTCGGTGCGCAGGGCGAGCGACGGCCGCGACCCGTCGTGACCGAGGTAGTCGGTGCCACGGATGGCCATCGGACCGAACCGGGTGCCCGGTCGATGGGAGGTCCCGCCGTCGAACGGCGCGCCGAGGATGACCACATCCGCGTCGGCGAAGGAATCGGCATCGGCCAGGTCGCAGGCAGGCACCCCGAGGAAGGTGAAGTCGGGGCCGAACTGTTGGCCGTAGCGGCCCGGGGACGGCGACCCGGACCCGCTCACCGCTCCTCCATCCCCCACGGCGACCCGTAGCCCTGCGGCTTCGGAGCCGCCAGGAGCTCGAGGAACGGAACGGCGTCGAAGGCCTCGGGACCGAGGATGCCCTTCCCGGCCCAGTCGCCGCGCGCGAGCAGCTCGAGGGCCACGACGGGGTTGACCGCGGTCTGCCAGACCACGCACTGCGCGCCGTAGTCCCGCATCGTGTCGGCGTTGTCGCTGACGTGGTAGAGGTACACGGATCTGGGCAGGCCGTCCCTGTCGCCGCCCTTGCCGGTGCCCGTGACGAACAACCCGGCGCACGTCTTGCCCTCCATCCGGGGTCCGATCGTGGCCGGGTCCGGAAGAACGGCGGCGACCACGTCCCGGGGGCTGACCTCGACACCCTTGACGGACACCGACTCGGTGCTGTCGAGCCCCAGCGTGTGCAGGGTCTTCAGGATCCCGATCATCTCCTCGCCGAGGCCGTACTTGAAGGTCACCTTGTCGGCATCCACCCAGCGCGGCATGAGGAGCACCTCTTCATGCTCGACATGGACGCACTCGACCGGCCCGATCCCCTCCGGAAAGTCGAAGACCTCTGGCTCGCTGAACGGAGGCAGGGTGTACCACCCCTGGTCCTCCTCGAACTCGCGGGCCCGTTCCCACACCACGGGCGGGTTGAGGCACTCCTCGATGATGGTCCACATCGAGAACCCGGGGGCGAACACCTCGTCACCGTTCTCGTCCCGGATGACCAGGTTGGCGCCGTCACGGGTGCCGAGCTCGTCGATGTGCGAGAAGAGGTGGTCGGCGGCGTAGCGGGCGAAGACGTCGGAAAGGCCCGGCTCGACGCCGATGCCCAGCAGGGCCAGCCGTCCGGCCTCCTCCCAGCGCCGCTCCTGGGCGAACTGCTCGTCGCCCAGCTTGACTCCCACCTTGGAGAAGGGCTCGCTCGGATGCCGCCTCGACAGGCTCATCGCCATGTCGAGGTAGTCGGCGCCGGCGGAGAGAGCGCCGTTGAAGATCGGCATGACGAAGCGCGGGTCGACGGCGTTGAGGACGTGGGTTGCCCGGTGTTCGCGAGCCAGCGCCGCGACGGCCGACTCGTCGCCGGCATCGAGCCGGGCGGCCACGAACCGCTCGTCACCCGGACGTCGGGCGAGCGCCGCCGCGACGGTCGCCTGTGCTCGGGCGAGGTCGT
>JBAUUB010000180.1:0-33919 GCA_049582485.1 Dermatophilaceae bacterium | reverse complement strand
GGCTTCGTTCTGGACGACCCTACGCCCGCGACGGGAGTCAGGCGCGCCGTGCCGTGTGCCGGAACCGGGAGTGTCAACCCGGGCCGGAGTCCAGGGTGCTCACGGGGACGAGGAGGCGGACACCGTTGCCGTGGCCGACGTCGGCAGGGTGTGGGTGTGCGCCGCCGCCGCCGCAGCCGAGTCCTCCAGTGTGCCGGTCGCGGCCCGGTGGCGTCCCATGACGACGGCCATGATCAGTCCGGCGACGCAGAACCCGGCCATGACCCACGACGCGGTGCTGAGCCCCGCAGCGAGAGCCTCGGCCGTCGAGGCACCCTCGGCGGTCCGGTCGGCGATCACGGAACCGTAGATCGTCGCGGCCAGGGCGGTCGCGACCGCCGCACCGACGTAGCGTGCCATGTTCGAGACACCGGACGCCGACCCGACCTGCTCCTCCGGGACGCACGCCGTCGACGCCGACGAGGAGGGTCCGTTGGTCAGCCCCATGCCCACAGCAATGGCGATGAGCGGCAGGACGAACGCGGTGTACCTCCAGTCCGACTCGACGAGGGCCACCAGGGCGAACCCGACCGCTGTGACGAGGAAGCCGATGCCGATGACCTGACGGCCGCCGAACTTGTTGGCCAGCCGTGGCACGAGCGGAGCGACGGCAACCAGTCCGGCGGTTGCGGGCAGGGTCGCCAGCCCGGCCTGGAGCGGCGAGAAGCCGAGGGTCGAGGGGTCCTGGAAGTACAGGCTGACGAGGTACATCAGCGCGTTGATCGTGCCGGCGCCGATGAGGATCGCGATGGTCGAGCCGACGAGCACCCGGTTGCGCAGCATCCCGAGGTCGAGCATCGGCACGGCCACCCGCTTCTCCACCACCACGAAGGCGACCCCGGCAGCAACGCCGATCGCGACGGAGACGAGGGTCGCCGCCGACATCCAACCCCACGCGCTGCCCTTGCTCAGGGCGAGGATGAGTGGGCCGAGGGTCAGCGCGATCAGCGCCGACCCGGCGTAGTCGATGGAGCGCGACCGGTTCGGGTCCTTGGACTCCGCCACGCCCCGCCAGGTCATGAACATGCAGATGAGGGCGACGGCGGCACCGACCCAGAACAGGCCCTGCCAGGCCGTGACCTCGACGAGCACGCCGCCGAGCAGCGGCCCGGCCGCCGCTCCCACCGCGGCAGCGGCTCCCCACAGGGAGACGGCGCGCAGCTGCGACTGTCCGCTGGTGGCCACCGAGAGCAGACTCAGGCCGCAGGCGAGGATCGTCGCACCCGCCGCGCCCTGGATGAACCGGCCCGCGATGACGGCACCGCCGCTCGAGGACAACGCGATGAACACGCAGGAGAGGACGAAGAGCAGCAGGCCGCCCTGGAAGATCTTCTTGCGCCCGAAGACGTCGCCGAGAGATCCCGAGGTGACGATGACCGCGGCTCCCACGAGTGAGTAGCCGGTCACCGCCCACTGCAGGGTGGTCACGTCCATGCCCGTGTCGGAACTGATCGCCGGGAGCAGGATGCTCACCGCCGAGGTGTTGGCGTTGACGATGAACGTGGACAGGCAGGTGGCGGCGAGGACTCCGCCCGCGGCTGCGGCCACCGTCGCGGAGCCTCCACGGGGCACGTCCGAGCCGGCCGGACCGGCGGTCGATGGCGTCATGGAGCGGGTTCCCTTCGTGTACACGGGTCGACTGATCCGTCTTCGACGGTATGCGCGCCACGGGGGCCTCGCCTCACCCCGGCGGGGTGAAGGGTCGAGGCAGCTCCCGGGGCCGTGGTCCGACCCGCCGGGTGGCGCGTCACCGCCCCGCGGGCGAGGACGCCTGAACGGGCTGCGCGGCGTGACCGGGAAGTCAGCGGGGCTCTCACCGGGTTCCCGGTTTGTGCAGGACGGACAATCGACCGTGGACGATGCACGCACGCAGGCCTTCCGAGAGCACGTCGAACCCGAGATCGAGGTCATGCTGCGGGTGGCGCTCACCCTGACCAGGGAGCGTGCCGACGCCGAAGACCTGGTGCAGGAGGCCCTGATCCGGGCGTTTCGCGCGATCGAGTCCTTCGACGGCCGGCACCCGCGGGCCTGGCTGTTGACCATCCTGCGGCGCACGCATCTGAACCTGAACCGGCGTCAACGCCCAGACCCGGTCGGGGACTGGGAGGTCCTCGGGGAGAACCGGCCGGCCTTCGGGGCGAGCACGGCCTCGAGCGCCGAGCAGGCCCATCTCGACAGCACCTTGAGCTCCCAGCTCACGGACGCACTCGAGGGGCTCGACCCGAAGTTCCGGGCCGCGGTCTTCCTCGTCGACGTCCACGACCTGACGTATGCCGAGGCCGCCGCCGTCCTCGGCGTCCCCGTCGGCACGGTCATGTCCCGGCTCAGCCGGGCCCGCAACCGACTCCGCGCCGCCCTCGGCCCCGAGCTCCTGACACCTGGAGGGTCCTCATGAAGCAGTCTCTTCGGCAGATGATCACGTGTCACTGGACCGCCCGGCGCATCCAGCGATACCTCGATGCCGACCCCTCGGCGCCCCTGACCCCGGACGAGATCGCGCGTCTCGAGGCGCACCTCGCGGAGTGCCAGAGGTGCACCCAGGTGACCGAGGAGCACCGGATGCTCCACCGCGCCCTCTCCCTGTGGTCCGGAGCCCCGGTGCCGGACCAGCGGTCGGTCGAGCGGGTCCGGAGCTTCCTCGACGAGCTGACCGACGGCTCCCGGTCCTGAGCCGACCAGGAGCGTGATGAAGGGTGGTGCCGGGTGAGGCCTGCCGGCCCCGCTCGGCACCACGGGTCAGGGGGCGTCCGCCGCTGACTCCAGCCCGGCCATGACGGCGTCGGCGAACGCCGCGTGCAGCATCGGACTGGGATGGAACCCGTCGTCGGCGAACATCTCCGCGGCGAGCGGCTCGCTCGTCTCGATCCGGAAGGCCCGCTCCCGCGCACCGACAGCGGCCACCCCGATCGCGTCGAACGCCCGACCCCGCCAGCCGAGCGCGTCGGCCAGCGGTCGGGGGAACGCCGGGAAGTGGTCCAACGGCGGGATGCCGAGCAGGCACACCCGGGCGCGAGGACCGGCGGCGAGGACGGCGTCCAGGAGTGCCGTCAGCTCGCGGCGGAAGCGGGCCGTGCTGTGCAGGTTCTTCAGGTCGTTGACGCCGATGGAGACGAAGACGAGGTCAGCGTCGGCCAGGGCCCGCGCCGACACGAGCTCGAGCGCCACCCCGGCCGTGGCGCCGGTCCGCGCGCACGCCTCCCACTCGACGGTCGCGTCGAAGCGCTCCGCCAGCCGGACCGCCAGCTGACCGGCCACCGATGAGCGGTGGTGGCCCACCGCATACCCCGCCGTGACGCTGTCGCCGAGTGCGACGACCTTCATCCGACGCTCGCCCGAGCCGACCGACCCGGTCACGCCCTCGGCGTCGGTGAAGCGTGGGATCGACCGGGCCAGCCGGTAGCCCTGGTACGGCACGACGGGCAGCCCGAGCCACCACCATCGGCTCAACGGGTCGGGCACCGAGGACCGCAGCCGCCGGTATGCGGTGCGCACCTGCTCGCTGCGCCTCACCCCGGTCAGGGCTGCGCCCCTTCGCGCGAGCCGCGCGTCGCGAAGCCGTAGGCGGCGGCGGCGAGCATGAGAACGTTCGCGGCGGTGCCGGCCTTGGCGTCGGTCCAACTCGTGAGGATCGCGACCTGCGACACCACCGCGGCGGCCGCGGTGACGAGCCACCACCCGCGGGCGCGCACCACGGTCATCACGGCGGCTGCGATCACCGCGACGGCCGCGACCAGCCACAGCACCGCCTCGCCGCCGGTGACCGGCTCGGTGAGCTGCTCGACGTCGGCGAGCCCGAACCCCTCGGCCACGCCCATGAGATGGATGAGGCCGTGCACGAACACGACCACCGCATACACCCACCACACGACCCGTTTCACGGGCTCACCTCTCGCGTCGACCGACCCAGCCACCAAGGACGATCGTGGCACGCGGTGCGGCCGGCGTCTCGGGCGCGGGCTGACTCATGGGTCACATCCGCCGGCCACGGTGAACCGGGGTTTCTACCCTGGAGGTGAGGCGGCCGTAGCGTCGGCTCCCCCACCGACGCCCCGAACTTGCGGAGGTGGATATGGCTGCATCGACAGTGGCCCTCGAGGGCCTCGACCAGATCACCGGGTGGCAGGAGGATCTCTACCGGCACCTGCACGCCCATCCGGAACTGTCGTTCCACGAGGTGCAGACCCGGGCGGAGATCGCTCGCCGGCTGAGCGAATACGGCTACGACGTCCAGGAGATCGGCGGCGGCGTCGTCGGCGTCATGCGCAACGGTGCCGGCCCGACCGTCCTCTTCCGAGCCGACATCGACGCGCTCCCGGTCGCCGAGGTCACCGGCCTCGACTACGCCTCGACCGTCGACGGCGTGATGCACGCCTGCGGCCACGACCACCACATCGTCAGCGCGCTCGGAGCGGCAAGCCTGCTCGCCCAGCGCAAGGACCTCTGGTCCGGCACCTACATCGCGCTGTTCCAGCCGGCCGAGGAGCTCGGTTCGGGAGCCCAGTCCATGGTCGACGACGGGCTCGTCGAGAAGGTCCCGCGCCCGGACGTCTGCGTCTCGCAGCACGTGCTCGCCGCGCCGCAGGCCGGACACCTCGCGACCAGCGCCGGACCGGTCCTCTCCGCCGGCGACTCGCTCCGCGTCACCATCCACGGCACCGGGTCGCACGGGTCGATGCCGCACCTCGGCGTCGACCCCGTCGTCGTCGCGGCGGCCACCGTCATGCGGCTGCAGACCGTCGTCGCGCGCGAGATCGCACCCGGCGACTTCGGCGTCGTGACGGTGGGCAGCGTCCAGGCCGGCCTGAAGGCCAACATCATCCCGGCCGAGGCGGTCCTGCTCGTCAACACCCGCGCATACGACCTCGCCGTGCGGGACACGATCCTCGGCGCGGTCGAGCGCATCGTCCGCGCCGAGTGCCAGGCGGCCCGCTGCCCGCGGGAGCCGGACATCGAGATCACCGAGTCGTTCCCGCTGACAGACAACGACGCCGAGGTCACCGCGACCGTCACCCGCGCCTTCGTCGAGCAGTTCGGAGCGGACCGGGTCCACGAGCTCGGGCGCATCCCGGCGAGTGAGGACTTCAGCGTCATCCCGGACGCCTTCGGCGTCCCCTACAGCTACTGGGGCTACGGCGGGTTCACCCCCGAACAGACCCCCGTAGCAAACCACAACCCGGCCTTCGCACCCGCGATCCAGCCAGTGCTGCGGACCGGCACAGAGGCGGCCGTCGCAGCGGTTCTCACCTACCTGGGAATGGAGTCACAGTCATGACAGCCACCACCTCCCGACCCCGCGCGGCGGACTCGCCCGCCCGGCCGTCGGGCACCGCCCCACCACCGGTGGGAACCACGGCCTACCGCGGCACCGACAAGCTGCTTCTCGGCATCGTCCTGGCCGTCCTCACGTTCTGGCTGTTCGCGGGCACGGTCGGCACCGTCGCACCCGAGATCCTCAGTTCGATCAACTCGGAGGCCGAACGCATAACCGCCCAGCAGATGAACCTCGCGGTGTCCATCACCGCCCTGTTCTCCGGGCTCCTCATCGTCGTCATGGGCGGCTTCGCCGACCGCATCGGCCGGGTGCGGGTCACCCTCATCGGCCTCGGCGCCGGCATGGTGGGATCGCTCCTCGTCGCGCTGGCCAACGGCGCGGCCGCGCTGCCACTCCTCCTCGCCGGTCGGGCGGTCCAGGGCTTCTCGGCCGCCTGCATCATGCCGTCGACCATCGCCCTCGTGAAGACGTACTGGGATGGTGCCGGACGTCAGCGTGCCGTCTCGATGTGGTCGATCGGTTCGTGGGGCGGTTCCGGACTGGCCGCCGTCTTCGGCGGAGCATTGGCCACCTGGGTGGGCTGGCGCTGGATCTTCGCCGCGTCCATCGCGGTGAGCCTCACCTCGGTGGCGCTCATCGTCGGCACGCCGGAGAGCAAGGTCGAGAGCCGGGAGCACCACCGCTTCGACATCGTCGGGCTGGTGATCTTCATGGTCACCGTGCTCGCCATGATGATCGTCCTGATCTTCGGAAAGCAGCTCGGCTGGGCGAGTCTCATCACCCTCGGCCTCATCGTCGTCGCCGCCGTCGGGATGACGCTCTTCATCCGGTGGGAGCGGCGTCAGGCGAACCCGTTCATCGACTTCACGCTGTTCAAGAACACCACCTTCACCGGTGCGACAATCTCGAACTTCATCCTCAACGCCACAATCGGCCTGCTCATCGTGAGCCAGCAGATGCTCCAGCGGGCCCGCCCCGAAGGGCACCCGGAAGCCGTCTCCGCGTGGGAGGCCGGCCTGCTCACCCTCGGCTACGCGGTCGCGATCATCGCGTTCATCCGGGTTGGTGAGAAGCTGCTCCAGAGGTTCGGCCCTCGCAAGCCGATGATCTGGGGCGCCCTCATCGTCGCCACGGCGTGTCTGCTGCTCGCCCCGACCTGGATCATGCTCAGCACGTATAAGATCCTCGCGGTCGCCGCATACGCGCTGTTCGGTCTCGGTCTCGCGTTCTACGCCACCCCGTCGACGGACGCGGCCATCTCGAACCTCCCGGCCGCCCAGGCCGGCAAGGGCGGCGGCATCTACAAGATGGCTTCCTCGCTCGGTGGTGCGATCGGTGCGGCGCTGTCGCTGGCGATCTTCACGGGCCTGCTCGGCACGCAGACCCGGGTGCTCGGCAACACGGTCGAGTTCGTCGGTGTGCAGAGCAACGTCGACCTGCGCCAGGCCGGCATGTTCGTCATGCTGTTCAACCTGGTCCTGGTCCTCCTCGGGATCCTCTCGATCGTCATGACCGTGCCCAAGGGCGGCGGCAGCCGTGACCTCGGCACCATCGCCCCGTCGCCGGCACCGGCACCGCAGCTGCCGATGGACGACGCGCGTCAGGCGGTGCTCGACCGGCTCGCCGCGCTCCCCACGGCAGATCTGCTCGAGGTGGAGAAGATCCTGATGATCGACGATCTGCGCCGGCTCGACAGCGACGTGCTCGCTGCGCTGCTCGAGCAGCATCGTCGCTGACCCGGTGCACCGGCTGCTCGGCTCTTCGTCGGGCAGCCTCCGCCGCTAGCCTGACCGGATGGACATCGCGTTCGTCGCCGGGTTCGGCCCCATCGCACGGGATCCCGGGGCCACGCTGGATTTCTGGGCGGGCACGCTCGGGCTGGCGTTCCACGAGCTCGCCCCTGGCTACCACCACTCGGAGAACCTCGAGGGGGTCAAGGCCTTCGCGCTCTGGCCGCTCGACCAGGCCGCGGAAGCCACCTTCGGCACGGACGTCTGGCCCGAGGACCGTCCCGTTCCCCAGGCATGGATCGAGCTCGAGGTCTCCTCGCCGGCGGCGGTGGCGGAGGCCGTCGAGGAGCTGCGGGGCAAGGGCCAGGAGATCCTCGTCGACGCCCACGAGGAGCCGTGGGGTCAGACGACGGCCCGGCTGATGAGCCCTGAGGGACTGCTGGTCGGCATCTCGTACCTGCCGTCGTTCCACGAGGACGCGGACCCGACTGCTCAGATCTGAGTCGGTGGTGCTGAGGTCGGTCGGCACGCGGCGGAAAGCTCGGCCGGGCCGATCACGACGCGTGTGACCTCGACGTTCGCCGAAGCCCGGTGACGGATGAAGCCGTCAGGGCATTGCTGAGACGCGACCGACGAGAGCATCATGGGAGTTTCGGAGGAGATGGCGGATGGTCGACGAAGCGGAGCCTGCCCCGTCGCTCGCGGACGCGACGGCGCTCCCCGCCGCCGAAGCCCCGGTCCCCTCACTCGAGCGGTCCCTCAGAGACGCCCGCGAGGCATCCCTGGCCAGCCGCGAGATCCTTCGTGCGCTGGGTCGTGAGCGGGGAGCGTCCGGGAAGATCTTCGACACGATCATCGAGCGCGCGGCGCGCCTGTGCCGAGCCGATGCCGCCCAGCTCTATCTGCTCGAAGGAGACGTCTTCAGGCTGTCGCGGCTGTCCGGCACGGTGCCGGAGGAGTTCCGCCGGTACCTCCTGGGACACCCCGTCGAGATGAGCCGGGCCACGCTCCTCGGACGCGTGACCCTGGACCGTCGTCCGCAGCAGATCGAGGACGTGCTCTCGGACCCCGAGTACGGGCGACGGGATCTGCAGCGCCTGGCGGGGTACCGGACCCTCCTGTCCGCGCCGATGCTGCTCGGCGACGAGGTCGTGGGTGTGCTGTCGATGTGGCGCACCCAGGTCGCCCCGTTCACCGAGCCCGAGATGGGGCTGCTGGACGAGTTCGCGGCACAGGCCGCGATCGCCCTGCAGCAGGTCGACCTCATGCAGGCACTGGAGGCACGCAGTGCCGAGCTCGCCAGGAAGGTCCACCAGCTCGAGGTCCTGCGAAGCGTCGGGGATGCCGTGAGCTCGAGCCTCGACCCCGCCGCGGTGCTCGACGGCATCGTGAGCAACGCGGTGCAGCTCACCGATGCCGACGGTGGGTCGATCCTGGAGTACGACCAGAGCAGGGACGGGTTCATCGTCCGAGCGGCCTACGGAAGCAGCCCGGACCTGCTGGACACGCTGCGCCGCATCGTCATCCGGCGTGACGCCAGCCTGGTCGGTCGCGCCGTCACCGAACGTCGTCCGCTGCAGATCGCTGATACCGCCACCGAGCCGCTCGACCCGCATCTGGAGGTGTTGCACCGAGAGGGGTGGCGGTCGGTGCTCGCGATCCCGATGCTCCGCGGCGACCTCATCGTCGGTGTCGTCGTCATCAGGCGGAGACGGCCGGGATCGTTCTCAGACGACATGGTCGAGCTGCTCCAGACCTTCGCCACCCAGTCGTCGATCGCTCTGGTCAACGCCCGCCTGTTCAGCGAGCTCGAGACCAAGTCGGCCGAGCTCGAGGTGGCCAGTAGGCACAAGTCCGAGTTCCTCGCCAGCATGTCCCATGAGCTGCGCACCCCGCTGAATGCGGTGATCGGCTTCTCCGAGGTGCTCATCGACCGCACCTTCGGGGAGCTCAACGACCGCCAGGACGAGTATCTCCACGACATCTGGCGCTCGGGCCGTCACCTTCTCGAGCTGCTCAACGAGATCCTCGACCTCTCCAAGGTGGAGGCCGGGAGGATGGAGCTGGAGCCGTCGACAGTCGTTGTCGAGGACGCTGTCGGCTATGCCGTCTCGATGGTCAGGGAGCGCGCAACAGGTCACGGCATCGCGGTGAATGTGGAGGTTGCCGGTGACGCGATGGTCGCCCACACCGACGAGCTGCGCCTGAAGCAGGTCCTCCTCAACCTGTTGTCCAACGCGGTCAAGTTCACTCCGGACGGCGGCGCCGTGCAGGTGCGGGCCGTGCGCCAGAACGACGAGCTGGTCGTCACGGTGACCGACACCGGCGTCGGCGTTCCGCCCGAGGACCGTGAGCGCATCTTCGAGTCGTTCCAGCAAGGGGGCCGGGGAGTTGCCCGGGAGGAAGGCACCGGTCTCGGGCTGACCTTGACGCGCCGCATCGTCGAGCTCTTCGGTGGTCGCCTCTGGCTCGAGTCAGAGGTCGGCGTCGGAAGCACCTTCGGATTCGCCCTTCCTCGTGCGTTCGTCGCGGACGACGGGCCTCGACACTCCGCCACGTCCACCCCGCCGGGCGCCGCTGTCCTGCTCGTCGACGACGACCGCTCTTCCCTCGACCTCATGAGCGCCTACCTCGCCACCTCCGGCCTTCGGCTCGAACGTGCGACGGATGGGCTCGAGGCCGTCCGGCTGGCGCAGACGCTCCGTCCCGAGGCCGTCGTCCTCGACATCCGGCTGCCCCACCTCGACGGCTGGCAGGTGCTCGACCGGTTGCGGCGGGACCCGCGCACCGCCCACATCCCGGTCATCATCGTCTCGGTCCTGGACGAACGCGCCCGCGGCCTGGCCAGCGGCGCCTCCGAGTATCTGCTCAAGCCGGTGAGCCGTGAGGACCTGTTGTCGGCGCTCGAACAGGCGGGCGTCGGCCGTCACGACGTCGCTGCGGAGCAGACGTGAGCACCGCACGCATCCTCGTCGTCGAGGACAACCCGCTCAACCTCAAGCTCGTTCGCGACGTCCTCGGGGCGGCGGGGTTCGACGTCGTGGCGGCCACCTCGGGTGAGGAAGGACTGCGACTGGCGTCCACGAGTCCCCCGGACCTGGTTCTCATGGACCTGCAGCTGCCGGGGATCGACGGGGTCGAGACGATGCGCCGGATGCGCGGCGGATCGGCACCCGTCACAGCGCCGATCATCGCCGTGACGGCCCTCGCGATGGCGGAGGATCACGAGAAGGCGGCACGAGCGGGTTTCGACGGCTACATCGAGAAGCCGATCAGCGTGCGTGCACTGGTCGGCGAGGTGCGCGGCTTCCTCGAGGCGGGCAGCTCATGAGCGCCGTCGACCCGGTGGTCGTCCTCGCCGTGGATGACCAGCCGGCCAACCTCCGGCTGCTCGAGGCGGTGCTCACCCCTCGCGGATACGAGGTCGTCTGCGCGGGCTCGGGCACCGAGGCGCTGACCATTCTCGAAGAGGGCGACATCGACCTTGTCCTGCTCGACGTCGTCATGCCGGATCTGGACGGCTACGAGGTCTGCCGGCGGATCCGCGCCCAGGCGTCCACCGCATACCTGCCGGTGGTGATGGTCACGGCCAGCAGTGCCGAACAGCGCCTCGCCGCCCTGCAGGCCGGCGCGGACGACTTCGTCATGAAGCCGTTCGACACCAGCGAGCTGCTCGCCAGGGTGGCGTCGCTCGCGCGGGTGAAGCGCTACCACGACACCATCGAGCGGCAGGCGGCCGAGCTGGCCGCGTGGAACGCGGAGCTCGAGCAGCGCGTGGCCGATAGCGTCGCCGAGCTCGAGCGGACGAACCGGCTCCGCCACTTCCTGTCCCCGCAGCTGGCCGATGTTGTGGTGGACCACCAGGAGCTGCTCGAGAGCCATCGGCGCGAGGTGGTCGTGGTCTTCTGCGACTTCCACGGCTTCACCACTTTCGCCGAGACCAGCGAGCCCGAGGAGGTCATGGGGGTGCTGGCCGAGTACCACGCCGTCGTCGGCGCCTGCGTCCACCGGCACGGCGGAACCCTGGAACGGTTCACCGGCGACGGCATCATGGTCTTCTTCAACGACCCCGTCCCCGTCGAGGACCCAGCTGAGCGCGCCGTGCGAATGGCCCTCGAGATCGACGCGCAGGTTCGTGAGCTGGCGGCGGGGTGGCTGCGCCGCGGTCACCAGTTGACGCACCGCAGCGGAATCGCGCAGGGCTACGCGACCCTCGGCCGGATCGGCTTTCCCGGACGGTTCGACTACGCCGCGATCGGCAGCGTCACCAACCTCGCGGCGCGACTGTGCGGCGACGCGGACGACTGGGAGGTGCGGGTCACCGACCGGGTTCTCGCCGGGCTCGCAGACCTGGCAGAGACAGATCTCATCGGCGACCTCCGGCCCAAGGGGTTCTCCCGACCGGTCCGGGTGCACGCCGTCCACTCGCTCACGTCAGAACAGGTGACCCGATGAACGCAATGGCACCTCCCCACACCCGGTCCGGCCGGACGCTGTCCCAGCTCAGCGACGAGGAGCGGTACGCGGAGTACGAGCGGCTGCAGGAGGCCATGCCGGACGTCTGGGAGGCGATGGGTCGCGACCATGACGACGAGTCCGTCGTCATCGTGCCCTCGATCGACCTCCGACGTGCGAGTGACTCCGTCCCGCCGTCGGGCACGCTCATCCAGGCCTTCGAGGAGCGGGCGCTGTTCCTGCTGCTCCTCCTGCGGCAGCCTCGGCTGCGAATGGTCTATGTGACCTCTCTGCCCGTGCCGGAACAGGTCGTGGAGTACTACCTCGGGCTCCTGCCCGGTGTCATCACCTCGCATGCCCGGGCTCGCCTCACGCTCGTCAGTCTCGGTGACGCCGGCCCGCGTCCGCTGAGCGCCAAACTCCTGGCCAGACCCCGACTGCTGCGCCAGATCCGCGGGATGATCCCCAACCCGAGGCGTTGTCACCTGATCCCCTACAACACCACCGACCTGGAGCGGGACGTCGCCATCAGTCTCGGCATCCCCATGTACGGCTCGGACCCTCGGTTGAGCGAGCTCGGCACCAAGAGCGGGTGCCGCCGCATCTTCGAGGCGGTCGGCGTCCGCTGCCCGGTCGGCGCTGCTGACCTGTTCACCCTCGACGACCTCGTCGAGGCGATCCGGCAGATGCGCCGGCGGCGGTCCGGGCTCCAGGAGGCGATCGTCAAGCTCAACGAGGGCGTCGCCGGCTCCGGGAACGCGGTGGTCGACCTGCGTGGCCTGCCGGCACCGACGGACGTGGGGTCGGCCGACGAATCGGCGCTCATCCGGGAGAGGATCCTCTCCATGGCCCCTGAGGACCCGGACCTCGAGGTCGACCAGCTCCTGACGGCCTTCGGCTCCGCAGGCGGGATCGTCGAGGAGCGGATCAGTGGCGCCCGGCTGACCAGCCCGAGTGTGCAGATGCGGGCGCTGACCGACGGATCGGTCCAGCTTCTCTCCACCCACGACCAGCTGCTCAGCGGGCCGAGTGGCCAGTCGTACCGCGGCTGCGTCTTCCCGGCGAGTCCCGCATACGCCTCCGCCATCGCCGGCGATGCGCTGCGAATCGGGCGACACCTGGCCGGACTCGGCGTCATCGGTCGGTTCGCGGTCGACTTCGTCGCCGTCATGGACGAGGACGAAGCCTGGACGCCGTACGCCATCGAGGTCAACCTGCGCAAAGGCGGCACCACGCACCCATACCTGACCCTGCAGTTCCTCACCGGGGGTTCCTACGACGGCGAACGGGGGGTGTACACAACCGCCACGGGCGCCACCAAACACCTGGTCGCGACCGACTACCTCGCGGACCCACGGTTGCGGGCACTGACCGTGGAGGATCTGTTCGACGTCGTGGTGTCCAACGGGCTGCACTACGACGGTGTCCACCAGGCCGGCGTCGTGTTCCACATGTTCAGCTGCCTCACCGAGCACGGACGGGTCGGGCTGACCGCGGTGGCGGACACGCCGGAGCAGGCGTGGGAGCTGTATCAGCGCGCCGAGTCGGTGCTCTTGGGTGAGGCCGACCGGGCCCTGGAGGAGAGCCCCATCATCGGCTGAGCGGGTATGCGCCGTCCGGTTTCCGGGCCGTTGGCGACAGCCAGCCCGGAGACCATCTCGCTTCCCCTGGCCTTCGCGGCGGGGGCGGTCCTTGCCTCCCTCGCGGACACGCTGATGCCAGAGGCCTACGAGGAGGGTGGGCCGACCGTCGCCCTCGCGACGGCGGCGGGCTTCGTCCTCTCCTATCTGCTGGCGACGCTCTAGACGTCGGATCCGGCGGCTGGACGATCTGCCCTCCGTTTCCCTGGCCGACGGCCTTCAGCCGCTGGTGGGGCCGCTCTCCGGACGGGCAGGGGCCGAGGATCGGCACGCCGCGTCCTCCACGCCTTCTTCGCCGCCCGGCTGCGGCGACGGCGTAGCCGCTCGGCCTCCTCGAGGCGCTTGCGCCGGGCGCGCTCCTCGCGGCGGACTGCGGCCTCGGCCTTGCGCCGCTCGGCCTCGATCGCGGCCTCCGAGCGCACCGGCCACACATACGGCAGGTCGACGGGGACGTCCGGAAAGAGCGGTCGGTAGTGCTCGGGGTCCTTGCGGACGAGCGAGGACTGGTGGCTGCGGTGCAGGTCTGGGTCGCCGAGCCACGGCGGGAGCGCGCCGGACTCGGCGAGCTCGGCCTGGGTGCGCACCTCGGTGACGCCGACCGTGCGGAGGTCGGCGCCGATGGTGGCCGCGCAGGTGTCGCCGAACCCGAGCTCGGTCCAGACATCGCAGCACACGAAGCCGTAGCGGCCGAGTGCCTCCTCGAAGCCCTTCCACATCAGCACCGCAGGGTGGTTCGCCCAGCCGTAGTCCGGCCAGGTCAGCGCCCGCACCACCTGGATCGTCTCCACGCGCTGCTTGCCCAGCCGCTTGACGTCGAGAGCTCGGGCCGAGGCCAGGAAGTCGGGGTAGGGCAGGAACGTCTGCATCTCATCCACTCTTTCAAGGCATTCGACCGACCGGCGAGACGGTTCGCTCCTGTCACTGGCTGCGGCTGCTCAGCACCTGCGTGGCGGCGATCTTCAGCCGCCCACCGTCGTCTACGAGTCGGTACGCGGTGCGCTCCACGTCGACCCGGCCGCTGCGGAACGTGTAGGTCAGGGTCGCGACGACACCGTCCGGGGCGGTGGCCTCGACATCACTGACGGCGACGTCGGTGATGTCGCCCCAGAAGCTCTCGTAGGACTCGAACCCGCCTGCGTGGTTCTCCTGGTACTCCGCCGTCATCGTCGGCCATGCGTCGGCGGTGTTGTCCGGCAGGAGTGCGTAATAGTCGGTGACGGTCGACGCGAGCTGGGCGCTGCGGTCCGACTGGGGTTCGGGTTCGGGTTCGGGTTGCGTCTCCGCCTCCGGTTCGGCTGACGGCTCGGGCTCCGGTGCGGCTGACGGCTCCGGTGTCGGCGCTGTCCTCGGGTCCGGCGGTGTATCCGTCGCTGTGCCGGTCGCCGACTCCGCGCTCGCCGATGGGTTGGGGGTCTCGGCCGGGGCCGCGGTTCCGCCGGGGTCATCGCCCAGCCGTCCGGTCAGAACGGCCGTCGTGAGCAGGACCATGAGGAGGAGTGCCGCACCCGTCAGCGCGAGCACCGGGGATCGCCGCCGCCGCCGTCGCGGCCTGGGATCTGACGCGGGAGTATGCGCCGGCTTGAGCGTCGCCGGAACCGCCGGCCCCGGGTCGGGCCCGGCCGCATCGTCCAGCTCAGGGTCACCAGTGAGCTCCTCCACCGCCGGATCGGCCGGCATCGCCGAAGCCGGTTCGAGCTCCTGGGTGGCCATGGCGCCGAGAGCCGCCGGAAACGCCACGGGGTCCGGGCCGTCCGTGACCGCATCGCCCGGCGCCTCGTCGTCGACTACGACGGTGCCCAGCGTCGCGGCGACCTCTGCCATCGTGGGGCGCTCGTCCGAGTCTGGCGCCAACATCCGGAGCAGGAACGGCGTGAGCGTCCCGGCCCGTTCGGGCGGCGGCACGGTGCCGGATGCCACCCTGTGCAGCAGGGCGATGGAGTTCGGGTCCGACCCGAACGGCGGTGCACCCTCGAGAGCGGCGAACATCGTCGAGCCGAGCGAGAAGACGTCGGAGGAGAACGAGGCCTCCTGCCCTCGAGCCACCTCCGGCGCGAGGTATGCGGGCGTCCCGTGCACGAGACCGGTGCGGGTGAGCGTGGCGTCGCCCATGGCGTGCGAGATGCCGAAGTCGCTGAGGTGGGCGCTCCTGTCGGCCGTCATGAGGATGTTGCCGGGCTTGACGTCCCGGTGGACAACGCCGAGCTCGTGCGCGGCGCTCAGCGCGGACGCGACCTGCGCCCCGATCGTCAGCACCTCACGCAGTGGCAGGCGTCCCCTCTCCCGGAGCACGTCCGAGAGCGGCGTGGAGGGCAGCAGCGGCATGATGAGACACGGCTGCCCGTCGTGCTCGACCGCGTCGAACACCGGCACCGCGTGCGGGTGGTGCAGCCGGGCCGTGATCCGCGCCTCGCGCATCGCCCGGCGCTTGGCGAGTTCCGCCTCGGCCGGCGGCATACCCGCCACGGCCTTGAGCTGTTTGATCGCGACCGGCCGCTCGAGACGCTCGTCCCAGCCCTCCCAGACCACGCCCATCCCGCCCGTGGCGATCACCGACACCAGACGGTAGCGCCCGGCCAAGCGGTCCGCTGCCACGCTCACGCCAACTCCCTCCAGTACCCGCCCCTGTGCCCCTCACCTACCCATTCGGGCGCGAGGCATTCGATCCGTCGGTCGACGGTCCGCTCAGCCGTCGACGTAGTCGCGCCAGGAGTGCGCCGGCGCGTAGCCCAACTCGGCGCGGGCGCGCTCGATCGACAACAGCGTGGTGTGCCCATCCACCCCGTCGCGCACCGGCACATCCGGGTACACCTCGGCCAGCAGGTCCGCGCTGGGTCGGGTCATGCAGGTGTCCGCGGCCGCCACGAGGTATGCGCGGGCGCCCGAGACGTCCGCGGTCAGTGAGAGTCGCACGGCCTGGGCGACGTCCCGGGCGTCGACGTAGCCCCAGAGGTTCCACGCGCGGACGGTCGCGTCGTCCCAGAAGCCGGGGAAGCGGGCGTAGTCGTGCTCCTCCATGATGTTCGAGATCCGCAGCGCCACGAACGGGATACCGGACCAGCGGGCGAACTGCTCGGCGATCGCCTCCCCGGCGAGCTTGGAGAGCGCGTAGTGCGAGTCCGGCAGCAGCGGGTGGTCCTCGTCGATCGGGGCGTAGCGCGGCCGCTCCCGCTCGAAGGGCAGACCGATGAGCGTCTCCGAGGAGGCCCACACCACGCGCCGCAGACCCAGCCGGGTCGCGGCGGTGAAGACGTTGTAGGTGGACATCATGTTGTTCTCGAAGGTCGCGCCGTCGGGCCGGATGCCGGGGGCGGGCACGGCGGCGAGGTGCACGACGGCGTCGGCTCCGGACAGGGTCTCGAGGGTCTCGCCGAGGTCGGTGAGGTCGACCGCGAGAGTGGGGGCGTCCGGGTCCATCGAGGCGTTCAGGTCGACCGACAGGACGTCGTGGCCGTGGTCGGTGAGGTCCGCGACCACCGCCCGGCCCGCCTTGCCGCTCCCTCCGGTGACGACGATGTGGCTGCTGCTCATGACGGCTCCTGCGCTGGTGGCGGCGTTCTCTGGTGATGGATGGCTCAGTGCCACGCTATATCGGCGCGCCCGGGTGGTGCGTTCGAGGTCGCGGTCGTGGTCGAGGTCGCAGTCGTGGTCGCAGTCGTTGTCGGGACGGCTCTGCCTCACAGCGGACCGAGCACGTCGGTGACGACCGCGTCGTCGAGCTCGAGGTCCTCGAGGACGGCGAGGAGCTGCCGCTCCTCGTAGCGGAAGTGGCTCTCCATGATGGCCCCGACCCCGTCCACGTGGCTGCGCAGCTCGGTGAGGGACGCCTCGCGGTCCAGCGCTGCGCGGAGGCCGGCGAGGAGGTGGGTGATCATCGAGTGGTCCTGCTGCAGGTAGCGCAGCACCGGCGCCAGGTCGGGACGGGCGGCCTCGATGGCGGGGAACAGCGTCGCGTCCTCACCCCGGTGATGGCCGTCGAGGGCGGCACAGAAGCCGTGGCAGTACAGCAGCAGGTCGCGGGTGACCTCGCCGACGCGAGCCGCTCGATGCTCGGCCACATCGCCGGGCTGTCCGCCGATGGCCTCCACGCGGTCCAGCTCGTCGAACGTCACCGCCAGGGCCTCGCGCAGCCGCTGGTGCACACGCCGCAGCTCGGCGCTCCAGGCGATCAGCCTGCCCGTCTCGCGCTCAGTCACGCGAGAGCGAAGGATCGAACGGCATCAGCCGACCTCCTCCGGTCCGGCGCCTCCATGCCTGACACGGTCTGCCACCGGCACGCGACGCTCCGGCCAGCCTAGACCCGTCACCTCGAGACGACCAGGGCCGTCCACGTTTCTGGGGAGCTCTCATGGTGTGCCGAAGCAGCGGCATCCCGGCCCACCGTTCCGAGCCGGCAGCGGGACCCATAGGCTGGAAGCCGTCCGATGCGGACACCCGAGATCCAGCTGGAGGCTCGCCGGCCGCCTCCGCGGGTCGCCACCCAGGCCGGCGCGGGAGAGCTCATGGCCGCCCCTTCGACGGCGAGTGCCGAGCCACGCACCCGACCCCGACCGACGTCGCGCCGGGGGCTAACGCTGCTGCAGCGGATCGGCCTGGCCCTGGCCGTCCTCGTCCCCCCGATCCCCCTGCTCGTCGACGTGCCCGATCTCGAGCCCGTCGGCGAGCGGATGCTCGCGATCTTCCTCCTGGCGATCATCCTCTGGGTCACCGAGGCGGTCCCGCTCGTCGCGACCGCCGTCCTCGTCATCCTGCTCGAGGTCCTGCTCGTCTCCGACCAGGCTCTGCTCGCCGTGCCCGACGACGTCACGAGCGCTGCGACCTTCTATGCCGCGCTGGCCAACCCCGTCATCATCCTGTTCCTCGGCGGCTTCCTCATCGCCGACGCCGCATCCAAGTACGGCCTGGACCGCAACCTCGCGGCCGTCCTCCTGCGGCCCTTCCGCTCCAGCGCCCGATTGACGGTCCTCGGCCTGATGGCCATCACCGCGGTCCTGTCGATGTTCATGTCCAACACGGCGACGACGGCGACGATGTTCGCGGTGCTCATCCCCGTGCTCGCCCTGCTGCCGTCCGGCGGTGCCCGCACCGGCTTTGCCCTGGCGATCCCGGTCGCGGCCAACATCGGCGGGATCGCCACACCGGTCGGCTCACCCCCGAACGCCATCGCGCTCGCCGCCCTGACCGAGCGCGGTGAGCAGATCACCTTCGTCGGCTGGATGCTCGCGACCTTCCCCCTCATGGTTGTCCTGCTCCTGTTCGCGTGGCTGCTGCTCGTCTGGCGCTTCGTGCCCAAGGATCTGGCCGTCGGCCTGGACCTCGGGGCCGACTTCGACCGGCGACCCAAGGCCGTCGTCTTCTATGTCGTCGCGGCGGTGACGATCCTGCTCTGGCTGACCGAGCCGCTGCACGGGATCCCGTCCACGACCGTCGGCTTCCTTCCGGTCGTCGCACTGCTGCTCACCCAGGTCATGTCGGGCGAGGATCTGAAGGTGCTGCAGTGGCCGGTGCTCTGGCTCGTCGCCGGCGGCATCGCCCTCGGCATCGGAGTCGGCGCCACCGGTCTCGACGCGTGGCTGATCGGGCTGGTGTCCTGGTCGACGCTGCCCCAGGCGATCATCCTCGGGGCGCTGGCGCTCATGGCGCTGCTGCTCTCGACCGCCATCTCCAACAGCGCGACCGCCAACCTGCTGATCCCGATCGCACTCGGTCTGGCGGTGACGGTCGGCCTCGACACGCAGGTCGCCGCGGTCGTCCTCGCCATCGCGTGCGGCCTGGCCATGGCGCTGCCGATCTCCACCCCACCGAACGCCATCGCCTATGCGACCGGTGAGGTGAGCACCCCGCAGATGGCGGTCGTCGGCATCGCCGTCGGGCTGGTCGGCCTGCTCCTCCTGGTCGTCATCATGCCCCCGCTGTGGGCGGCGACGGGGATGCTGTGAGCATCGAGCAGACGGTGGCGCCGTCGGGCGTGCCGGCCATCGTCGTCGCCGGTGAGGGTGACACAGCCGAGCGCGCCGAACGGGAGCTGCGGGCGGACCTGGCCCCCGCATACCGGATCGTGCGGATCTCTGGGCGGGATCCCGCCAGAGACCTCGCGGCTCTCGCGGACGACGACCGCGAGCGGGTCGCCCTCCTCATCGTCGCCGCGGAGGAGCCCGCCCGCGTCATCACCGCCGTCGCCGACGCCCTGCCCCGGGCTCCCCGCGCCCTCCTGCTGACGGACCGGCCCGTGCACCACGACCTCGCCGCCGTCATCGACGCCGACCTGCTCGACGGGGTCGTCGCGGTGCCGTGGACCGACGGCCGCCTCGCCGTGCAGTCCGTCGCCCAGGTCTCCCGGTGGCTGAACCCGCTGGAGGGCCAGGAGGGTCCGCCGTTAGCCGGGACCCACGACAGCCCGCTCATGCAGCTGCTCTCCCTGCCGATGGAGGACGCCGTCCGTGAGCTCGTCGCCGCCGTCGAACGCGTTCTCGGCCCGCGCCCACGGCTGGTCCTCCCGGCCGGCACCAGGGTCACCCGCGAGGAGGTCAGCGTCGACGGCCTGCTCGTCGTCCTGCGCGGGGAGGTCAGTCTCGGCGTCACGGTCCCCGGCGGCGAGGAGATCCGGCTGCACCACGCGAGCACCGGTCCGCTCATCGGCCTTCCGGCGCTGGCCGAGCGTCGTCGCGCGCTGGTGACCGCGCGTGCCACCACCGAGGTCGAGCTGATCCATCTCACCCTGGAGCAGCTCGACCACGCGCTGACCGCCGACCCCCGCGTCGGCGCCCTGATGACGGCGGTGTCGCTGCGCTCGCTGTCCCGGAGGCTGCGCCGGGCGGAGATCCTCCAAGTGGAGAAGACCGAGCTCAACGCCGCGCTCGACGCCGAACGCGCCCGGTTGGCCGAGGCCCTCAAGGCCTTGTCCGATGCTCGCCTCGAGCTCGTCGCGCAGGCCCGCAGCGCCGCCATCGGCGACATGGCCGCCGGCATCGCGCATGAGCTCAACAGCCCGCTCGCCGCCCTGCTCCGCACGGTCGAGCACGCCGAGAGCGACATGCGCACGCTGCTCTCCCATCTGCCCGGCTCGGCGACCGTGAACGAGGTGGTGAGCGCCGCAAACGACCGTCCGGCGCTCAGCGCGAAGGAGGAGCGCACCCGCCGGCGCGAGCTCGAGCAGGCGGGGGTCCCTGCAAGGCGAGCCCGTGCGCTCGTCGCCGCCGGCATCGGCACGGCCGTCGAGGCCCGGCGCATCCACGACGCCGGCCTCGACGACGAGACCGTCGACTCGGCTGCCGGGCTGGGGGCGTCGCTGCGCGGTGCGCGACTGGCCATGGAGCACATCGCCACGCTCGTGCAGAGCCTGCGCTCGGCGATGCGCCCGGACGGCTTGGAGCCGGTGCCAGTGCAGGTCGCGGACACGCTCGAGGACGCGCTCCGGCTGACCGCGCACCGCCTCAGCGGGATCGAGGTCGTGCGCAGGTATGCGGTGGTCCCGCCCGTCCTGGCCCATCCCGGGCAGCTGACGCAGGTCTGGACGAACCTCCTCACCAACGCGGCCGACGCGATGGAGGGCCAGGGCACGCTGGAGGTGTCCGTCACCTCGACCGGCCGGGGGGTGCGGGTGCAGGTTGTCGACAGCGGGCCCGGCATCCCCGACGAGCTGCGGGAGCGCATCTTCGAGCCGCGCTTCACGACGAAGTCCGGAGCGGTCCGGTTCGGTCTCGGGCTCGGCCTCGGCATCGCCCGACGCATCATCACCGACCACGACGGGACGATCGCCGTGACGTCGGAGCCGGGCAGCACGGTATTCACGATCGACCTTCCGGCGGCCCTGCCGGAGGAGATCCTGACGGAGACAGGAGAGGCCCGATGACCCTCGCAGTGGTGATCCTCGAGGACGAGCCCGAGGTGCGCGACGCGCTCGCCCGCGACCTCGACCCGTTCGCCGACATCGTCCGCATCGAGCCCGCCGAGGACGTGCCGGACGCGCGCGAGGTCGTGGCCGAGATCGTCGCCGACGGCGACATGCTCGCTCTCGTGCTGGCCGACCACCGGCTCCCGGGCGAGAGCGGGGTGGACCTCCTCGTCGAGCTGACGCACACGGCCGGGTTCGCCGCGGTGCGAACGGTGCTCGTGACCGGCCAGGCGGGTCACGAGGACACCATCCGGGCCGTCAACGATGCCGGGCTCGACCACTACATCGCCAAGCCGTGGACCGTCGAGGAGCTGCAGCGCACGGTCCGTCACGAGCTCACCGAGTTCGTCATCGCGGCGGGCCTGGACCCGCTGCCCTACCTGCGGGCGCTCGAGGGAGAGCGGGTCATGGACATCGTCAGGCGCCGGTCGGACCGGTAGCGCCGCGCTGGCCGCTGGAGGTCTCAGCGCCGGCACCGGTCGGAGGGATGAGCCCGGCCCCGGTGGCGATCAGGACCGCAGCGAGTCGGTCACGCACCCCGAGCTTGCGGTAGATGTGCTGCAGGTGCTTGTCCACGGTGGCCGGTGAGATGGCCAGCCGATGCCCGATCGCATGTCCGGTCAACCCGTCGCCCAGCAGGCCCAGCACGTCGATCTCGCGCGGGGTCAGCGTGGGCGTGGCCCCATCCCCCGACGTCGCCCCCCTCTCATGGTGGTGGTCCGTTGATCGGGGCGTGGGCGTCGGTGGTGATCGCACGCCTCGGAGCAGAGTCCGCAGCTCCCGAGCCGGTTCGCGGTGCCGATCCTCGAACGGCACATCTCGCATCACGACCCAGGCACAGACCCGCGTGGGGCCGACGGAGGTGGGGATCGTGATCTGGTCCCGCACGCCGAACTGGTGACTGAGCTCGACCGCGATCTCGGTCCGCTCCCACTCGGCCCGGCTGCAGACGTCGGTGATGAGCAACGGCTCGTCGAGGCCGGTCCTCGCATAGTGCGCGACGAGCGGGTGGTCGCAGAGCATGTCCGCCAGGCGAGGTGAGACGGCATGGCGGGGCGGCCGGTGCGAGTGCAGGACGGGTGTCGTCGCCGACCGTTCGTCGAGGCGGATCTCGTTGTAGCACAGCACCTGAGCATCGAACCGCTGCAGGATGAGCTCGGAGAGCGCCGCGCTCGCGCGCTTGGCCAGTGAGGGGACGTGCAGGATGACGTCCGAGAGATCCAGCAGCAGCGGGACAGCATCCTCCGGGCCCACCCCGCTGTCAATACCCATTCTTCACCATAGCGACCGCCCCACCCGGTGCCTAGGGTCGAGCACACCTATCAGGAGGTGGGTCATGGCCCTGAACCGATCCCTGACCGCTGCAGTCGGCGCGATGCTGCTCCTGGGGGTGACGGCGTCACCTGCAGGCGCTGGTGGCCCTCCCGAGGTGTTCGAGGACCCGTTCGCCTTCACCGGACCGGACTTCGACAACGGCTTCGCGGTGTTCATCAACACCAGTCGCGAGGCCTTCTGCACCGACGAGCAGGTCGCGCGCGAGGTCGCAATCATCGACTGGCTCGAGGGCGGCATGGTCGACCCGTTCCCGGAGGAGGCGCTGGAGCGGCCGGCGGGCTTCGAGACGTGGACGCCGGCGATCATCGACAGCCCGCACGGGATCATCGCCAATCTGAAGGAGAGCAACCAGTACACCGAGCTGTGGCGGCTGGACGATCCCGCGGACGCGTTCGGTGTGGGGGCGTGTCTGGACACCGACGACCGGCTCGAGCTGTTCGCCACCGGAAGCGCCGACATCAAGGCGAACGCCACGGACCTGTTCGAGGAGGGACTGCGACCTGCGGCGATCGACAACTTCAGGGGCAAGGCGGAGCTCGTCGGCGTCGACGGCAACGACTACACCTACTCGTTCTCGTGGCGGCTGATCCTGCCGTGCAGCGAGCCTCCGGGGCGGCCGTGCGAGGTCGCGAAGTTCTCGCTCTCGGGACGCTGATCCGTAGTCAGCTCCTCGCCTGTCCACGTCCTTTGAAAGGGGTCGATCATGAAAGGTCGGGCACTCCTCGCAGCAGGTGCGCTGATGGTGTTGGCACCCGCCCCCGCGGTCGCGGTCTGGGGAGGTGCGCCTGACGGCGACGACCATCCCAGTGTCGGGGCGATGTTCTTCGACGCGGATCTGGACGGGTCGGTCACCTCGGCGGACCTGGTCTGCTCCGGCGCCTACGCCGGAACGCACTACGGCAACGACGTCTTCCTCACTGCTGGACACTGTCTGCCCCCGCCGGAGTTCGGCATTCCTCCGCAGGCTGGGCGGGTCTCCTTCGACACCGATCTACGGGACGGCGTTGCCGCCTCGATCCCGCTCGAGGCGTACCACGTCATGCCCGGCTTCGGGCACGACCGGGGCGATCTCCGTGACCTGGGTGTCCTTCTGCTGCCGGCCGGGTCGGTCGACGCCGCGTTCGCCTCGCCGCCGCCGGTTCAGCTCCCGCCCGAGGGATACCTGGACGACCTGAAGCGTGACGGCGAGCTGAAGTTCAGGACGGTGGAGCTCGTCGGGTATGGAGTCACCCCCGTATGGGGTCCGGGCGGTCCGACAACGTTCGACTTCACCGGCATCCGGGAAGCGGGGACCTCGGTGATCACCGGACTGCGCAAGGCCAACGTCCTCTACAACCAGAACCCGAACGGCATCGGCACCGGGTCGGGTGTCTGTTTCGGCGACTCCGGCTCCCCGCAGCTGGACCTCGGGACGCTCACCGTCATGTCGGTGACCGGCGGAGGCAACCCCAACTGCAACGCGAACAACGTCAACTACCGCGTCGACACGTCCGTGGCGCGAGAGTTCCTAGGGCAGTTCATCGCACTCCCGTGACGGACCGATAGCCGCCCGCCGCGGTCGCCTATGAGCGGGGTATGTGAACCGCGTTTGCAGCAGAGCGCTCGACAACGACTTCGCCCGATCCATCCGACGACTCGCCGCCGGCAGGCTCCTCGGCCGCAACCGGCGGCGCCGCGAACAGGTCGCCGTTCGACTCGGCCAGCAGCTGCCGGACCGCAGCCCGTCCCGACTCCACCATCCGGTCGAACTGGTGGAACTCCAACAGCCCCACACCCATCGACGACGGAGCGACCACCCAGGCGCCACGGGACCGGGCCGCCTCGACCGCGCCGGAGCTGCCGATCATCATCGTCCGCATCAGCGTGTCGCCGAGGCCGGGCACGCGGGGCCGACCGCTGCGGGCGCGGCCCTCCCCGCCGGAGCCGATGCTGACCGCGACCACCGGGCCCTCGTCACGCTCGACGAGCAGGTCGGTCGGCATGTTGTCGAGGACGCCTCCGTCGAGCAGCAGCCGGCCGTCGTCCGTGGGGATCGGCGCGAAGAGGACGGGCAAGCGCGAGCTGGCCAGGGTCGCGTCGACGAGCGAGCCGCGGCGGTGCACCTGACGGCTCCGACCGACCAGGTCGACGCTGACGACCGACAGCTGGCGGTCCAACCCCTCGAGGACGGTGTCCGCCCCGTAGACCCGCTGCAGACCGGCCTTGACCCGATGTCCCCGAGCGAGTGACTGGCTCGGCAGCCGGTAGTCGCTGAACGGCCGCCGCCGCACGAACTCCGCGTAGCAGATCTCCTCGAGCGTTTCACCGTCGACGCCCAGCGCGTGCACTGCCGCGATGATGGCGCCCACGCTCGCGCCGGAGACGCGGTCGACGTGGATGCCCGAGTCTTCCAGCTCGCGCAGGATTCCGACGTGCGTGAATGCCCTGGCGCCACCACCTGCGAGCACCAGCCCGAGAGACCGGCCGGCCAGCCGGTCGGCGAGCGCCCGCAGACCAGTCGCCGTGGCAGGGTCGCCGTCGACGAGTGTCAGCTGCCACGCGTCTGTGGCGGCGACCCAGGCCGCCCGGACCCCGGGCTCCGGCGCTGCACCGAGCAGGACGAGCTCGGGCTGACGCGCCGGGCGCGGCGACATCGGCTCGGCCGGAAGGCCGTCACCGCTGCCGGCGACGAGCACGACGGCGTCGGCCTCGCGCATACAGAAGTCGTGCCACGCGACGTCCTCGCGCGGCTCGGCAGCACCCCGCTGCCCGGCACCGGCGACGAGCAGCACGCGGTCGTGGTCGAGCTCGGCACGAGCCAGTCCGTCGGCGGACAGCGCTCCTGGGTGGCGCACGGTGAGCAGCCGGAGGTGATGGCCCAAACGCGCCTCGAGCGCATCGCCCACGGCCTGCACCTCGTCGGCCGACACGGTCCGGCCGAGTCCGACGACGGCGATGACCGACACCCGCTCCGGGGGTGGCGGTCCGGAGGGCCCGCCTGCGGTGCGCAACCGGTCGGCGACCTGGGTCAGCACGTACCGCGCGGCCGCCGGGTCGGTCTCCAGCACCTCCTCGAAGGCCTCCCGAGGGATCTCGGTCAGCGTCGTGTCCCGCCGTGCGCGCACGGTCGCCGACCGCGGCTCGCCGCTGAGCAGAGCGAGCTCGCCGAGCACCTGGCCGGCACCGAGCTCGCGCACGACGGTGTCACCGAGGATCACCTCGAGTCGGCCGGTGCGCACGATGTAGGCCGACCCGGGCGGGTCACCCTCCGTCATCAGGTATGCGCCGGCCGGGACCTGCGTGAGCCTCGCCGCCTGCTCGAGCCGGGCCCGCGCACGGTCCGGGAGCGCGGCGAACATCGGCAGTGCGGACAGGTCAGTCGAGGTGGGGTCGGCGTCCGAGCCGGCCGCGGCCGGAACCGCCCAGTCGGATGGCGCGGCGGGATGATGGATGACGGCCGGCCGCTCCTCGGCGGTGTCGTCCTCGTCGATCGTCTCGATCCGTCCGAGTGGGAGGGCGAGGAGCGCCACGAGGAGGAACATGCCGACCGAGAGCAGCCAGCCCGCGCGCAGGCTGTCGACGATCGTCTCGGGCGCCAGGTCGCCGATGAGGACGACGAGGATCGCGATGCCGAGCACCCCGCCGAGCTGACGCGCGCTGGAGACCACGGCCGACGCGGTTGCGTAGCGCCCACCGGGGACCGCCGCAAGGGCCGCGCTGCCGAGCAGTGGAAGGGTCGCGCCGACCCCGAGACCGCTGAGGATCTGGCCGGGCAGCCACTCGGCCCAGAACGCCGGCTCGAGGCCGACCATCTGGTGGTACCAGAGGAACGCGGCCGCCCAGATCAGGGCGCCGGGCACGATGAACGGCCGGTACCCGTAGCGGGCGGCCAGCGGTCCCAGCCGGGACGCGACGACTGCGGCGACCAGCGGGCCGGGCACCAGCGCCAGGCCGGTGACGATGACGCTGTAGCCCCAGATGTACTGCAGCCACAGCACGTTCGTCAGGAGGTACGCGTAGAAACCCAGCCCCGCGACGATGGTGGCGATGGATCCGATGTTGAACGAACCCAGCCGCAGCAGCAGCGGGTCGAGCATCGGGGCGCGGTGCCGCCGTGAGCTGAGGACGAACAGGCCCGTGAGGACGGCCGCGGCGACGAAGCAGGCGATGGTTCCCGTCCCGGTCCAGCCCCAGTCCTCGCTGCGCACGATGCCGAGGTTGAGAGCGCCAAGAGCCAAGACGAGGAGGGCGGCGCCCACCAGGTCCGGCATCATCCGCCGCCCTGGGGCCCGGCTCTCGACGAGCTCATGCCTGGCGGCCCAGACCGCGACCAGGCCGAACGGGAGGTTGACGAGGAAGGCCGCGCGCCAGCCCCACAGCTCGACGAGGACACCGCCGATGGGCGGACCGAGGCCGGCGGCGATGGCTGCCGAGGCGCCCCAGATGCCGACGGCGTGGGCGCGCCGCTCGCTCGGGAAGGCGGCGATCACGAGCGCTAGGGACGCCGGCACGAGCATGGCCGCCCCGAGGGCCTGCAGCACGCGGGCACCGATGAGGAACTCGACCGACGGAGCGATGCCGCACAGCGCCGAGGCGATCGTGAACACCGCGACGCCGGTCACGAACGAGCGGCGTCGTCCGACGAGGTCGGTCAGTCTGCCGAACAGGATGAGGAACGCGGCGAAGACGATGTTGTAGGCGTTGAGCACCCACGACAGGGCACCGATGTCGGCCTCGGCGAACGACTCCCGGATCGAGGGGAAGGCGACGTTCACGATGGTGGCGTCGAGGAAGGCCAGGAACGCGCCGAAGCTGGCGACGAGGAGCACGCGGGAAGCAGGGACCCGCGCCGAGCTGGTCGATGACATCACACCTCCGATGGCTGCCCGCCAAACCTAGTGGTCACCGGCCTGTGATGTGCGGATTGCGCCTTGTCGGATGGCAATGACCGTCGGTTTCCTGCGTGTCAGGAGGTCCTGGCTGTCACATTCCGCCGCGGGTATCCTCGCCGGATGCCACCCGGCGGCGGTACGCGCGGACCCGTCGGACGCGCTTGACGACGAAGACCAGCACCGCGCCGACGACGGCGGCGATGACGACGTACTCGAACCCCTGCGCGTAGGGCTCGACCCGCCGCCAGTTCTCCCCGAGTGCGTAGCCGGCGAGGATGAAGATCGTGTTCCAGATCAGGCTTCCGGTCGTGGTCAGCAGCAGGAACAGCGGCAGGCTCATCCGGGTCACCCCGGCCGGCACCGAGATCAGGCTGCGGAACAGCGGCACCATCCGCCCGAAGAACACCGCCTTCTTGCCGTGCCGTTCGAACCACGCCTCGGTGCGGTCCGCGTCCGCCACGTCGACGAGCGGCACCGCCTTGATGAGCGCCCGCATCCGGTCCCGGCCCAGGACGCGACCGATCCAGTACAGAGCCGCCGCTCCGACGACCGACCCCGTCGTCGTCCAGAACAGCGCCGAGGCGAGCGTGAACGAGCCCTGCGCGGCGGCGAACCCCGCCAAGGGCAGCACGACCTCGCTCGGCAGCGGAGGGAACAGGTTCTCCACCGCGATCGCCACCCCCGCACCGGGGGCGCCCAGGGTGTCCATCAGGTCGACCGCCCAGCCGGCGACACCACCCAGGTCGGGCTCGGCGGCCAGCGGGAACAGCATCCCTCGAGGGTATGCGTTGGTCGCCCGATCCCCGCGGAGTAGGTTGTGCGCGACCACCGCATACCGAATCTGACTGGGCGAGACACCATGGACGAGAGCAGCTTCTGGCAGGCCGCCGAGGACCACCTCATCCGCTACGGCGGCGGCTTCACGCCGCGGCGGATCGAGCGTGCGGCCGGCAGCTATGTGTACGACGCGCAGGGGCGGGCGATCCTCGACTTCACGTCGGGGCAGATGAGCGCCGTCCTCGGCCACGGGCACCCCGACATCGTGCGGACCGTGACGGAGTCGGTGACGAACCTGGACCACCTGTACTCCGGGATGTTGAGTGGACCGGTGGTCGACCTTGCCGTGCGCCTGACCGGCACTCTGCCGGACCCGCTCGAGCGGATGATGCTGCTGACGACGGGCGCGGAATCGAACGAGGCGGCCGTCAAGCTCGCCAAGCTCTACACCGGGCGGCACGAGATCGTCGCGTTCGACCAGTCCTGGCACGGCATGACCTCGGGCGCGGCCGCGGCGACGTTCTCGGCCGGGCGACGCGGGTACGGCCCCGCGATGCCCGGGAGCCTGACGCTGCCGACGCCCAACGCATACCGCTCGCCGTTCCGTCGTGCCGACGGAGGCTACGACTGGGAGGCCGAGCTCGAGTACGGCTTCGCGACGCTGGACCGGCAGTCGACCGGGTCACTCGCGGCCTGCATCGTCGAGCCGATCCTGTCCTCCGGCGGGATCATCGAGCTGCCCGAGGGCTATCTCGCGCGACTGCAGCGCGAGTGTCGGGCGCGGGGGATGCTGCTCATCCTCGACGAGGCACAGACCGGGGTGGGGCGGACCGGGCACATGTACGCCTTCGAGCGGGACGGGGTCGTGCCCGACATCATCACGTTGTCCAAGACCCTCGGCGCCGGGCTGCCGGTCGCCGCGACGGTGACGTCGGCCGAGATCGAGAACGTGTGCCACGAGCGCGGGTTCCTGTTCTTCACCACGCACGTGTCCGACCCGCTCGCGGCGGCGGTGGCGCTGACGGTGCTCGAGGTCGTCGAGCGGGACGGGCTCGTGGACCGGGCGCGCGTCCTCGGCAAGGTGCTGTCCGAGCGGCTTGTGAAGCTCAAGGAGCGGCACGAGAACGTCGGTGACGTGCGGGGTCGTGGACTGCTGCAGGGCATCGAGCTCGTCGAGGACAAGGCGAGCCGGGCACCTGCGGACCGGCTCGGTCAGGCGGTGACCTCGGCCTGCCTCGAGCGCGGGCTGCACCTCAACATCGTCCAGCTTCCGGGGATGGGTGGGATCTTCCGGATCGCACCGCCCCTGACGGTCAGCGAGGAGGAGCTGGACGCCGGTCTCGACATCCTCGACGCGGCGCTCACCGAGGTGACCGCCGCCTGAGGCTCGGCGGTGACCGGCAGCTCGCCGGTGCACCCGAAGTCCGCCGGATGTCCCAGAAGCTCGGCCCTGCCCGAGCAGTTGCCGGGGCGGCGTCGAACTTCTGGTGCGTCAGGGAAGAAGTGCGACAACGTCGCCCCCGTTCTCTCCGCGCGATCACCAGCGCCAGGACCACCAACGCCAGGACGATGACGGCCGCTGCGATGATGACCACGTACCACCACATGCTTCGCAGGGTGAACCGCCAGGACCCACGACGCAACCATCGGAACGGGGGGGGCCTCACCCGACCCGACCGGTCCGGCCGGGCTGCAGACCCCGGTCAGCGGCGACCCTCCCACCGCAACCGCACCGGCTGACCCGGGGTCAGCTGGGCGACCCGGTCGACGTCGGGGGTGCGGACGACGCCGATGACGGGGTAGCCGCCGGTCACCGGGTGGTCGCCGAGCAGGATCACCGGCTCCCCGTTGGGCGGCACTTGGATGGCGCCGCGCACCATCCCCTCGCTCGGCAGCTCGACCTCGACGAAGTCAGGGTGCCGGTCCACCGTCCCACCGACGAGCCGTACGCCCCTGCGGTCACTGCGCTCGGAGACCGTCCACCCGACCGCTCCGAGCTGGTGCGGGTCGGCGAACCAGTCGTGCCGCGGCCCCGGCGTCACCCGCACCGTGACCTCGCCACTCTCGGGGGTCGCCACGGGCGCGTGGTCGATCCGCGGCATCGGCACGGTCGCCGCGCCGACGGGCAGCACCATCCCCGCGGCCAACGGCGGCGGCCCGAGACCCGACATCGTGTCGGTCGACCGCGAGCCGAGCACCGGCTCGACGTCGAACCCGCCGCGCACCGAGAGGTAGGTCCGCAGGCCGACCTCCGGCAGCCCGAGCACGAGCTCCGAGCCGGACGGGATCGCGACGACGGCGCAGTGCGCGACCGGGCGATCGTCGACGTGGGCGGCGGAGGGGGCGCCGGTGAGCGCCGCATACAGGTCGCCGTGGGCACGCACCCGCAGCCCGCCGAGGGTGACCTCGACCGTCGCCTGGCCGGACCGGTTGCCGACGAGACGGTTGGCCAGCGCGTGGGCACCGTGGTCGGCCGCCCCCGAGCGGCCGACTCCGACCGACATGTGACCGACGCGGCCATCGTCCTGCAACAGCGCCAGCGCCCCGGTCCGGAGCACCTCCAGCGCACGTCCCGCGGTCACGCCGCCTCCACGAACCGCACGGTCATGCCCGGCTGCAGCAGCGCGGGCGGGTCGCGACTCTCGTCCCACAGCACGACGTCGGTGGTGCCGATCAGCTGCCACCCGCCCGGCGAGGACCGCGGGTAGATCCCGCTGAACTCACCCGCGAGGCCGACCGACCCGACCGGCACAGCGGTGCGCGGCGAGAAGCGACGCGGCACGGTCAGGCGGCTGTCGCCGCCGACCAGATAGGCGAATCCCGGTGCGAACCCACCGAACCCGACGCGCCACGGAGTGGAGGTATGCGCGGCGACCACCTCCCGCACGTCCAGTCGGGTGAGGCGTGCGACCTCCTCGAGGTCCGGCCCATCGTAGCGCACCGGGATCTCGACGACCCGCTCCTCCGGCCGACTCGGGCCGCGGCCGAGGTCGGCCGCCAGACGCCACACCCGAACGGCGATCCCGGCCAAGTCCGCCGTCGGGTCGGCGACGAGGAGAACGGTGCGGGCGGCCGGAACGACGTCGGTGACCGCCGCCAGCTCGGGGTCCCCGGAGCGGGCCAGGTCGTCGAGTGCGGGAGCCAGGGCGAGGACGTCGTCGATGCCGCCGGTCTCGACGAGGATCGCGGAGTCGCCCATCTCGAGGAGGCGGACCGGGATGCCGCCACCGCGCGCCGAGCCAGGATCTTCGGCCACCGGGGCTACGCCTCCACGAACGGCTGGATCCGGGCGCCGCTGCGTTCGAGGGCCCGCCGCACCGCGCGGGCCATGGCGACCGCGGCCGGTGAGTCGCCGTGGACACACACCGAGTCGGCGTGCACCTCGACGTCGGTGCCGTCGACCGCCGCGATCCGGCCCTCGGTGACGAGTCGGGCCATGCGTTCGGCCACCAGCTCCGGCTCGTCGAGCACCGCCCCCGGCTCACGCCGGGAGACGAGTCGCCCCTGCGACGTGTACGCCCGGTCCGCGAAGGCCTCGGCCACGGTGCGCAGACCGGCATCGCGGGCGACCTCCAGCAGGGTCGACCCGGCCAGTCCCACGAGCGGCAGGGTCGGGTCGTACGCGAGCACCGCGTCGACGACGGCCCCGGCCTGACGCCGATCGACCGCCGCGGTGTTGTACAACGCGCCATGCGGCTTGACGTAGGCCACCCTGGTGCCGGCGACGCGACACAGGCCGTCGAGGGCCCCGATCTGGTAGATCACATCCGCGGTCAGTTCCGGTGAGGGCATGTCGATGTGCCAGCGGCCGAAGCCGGCGAGGTGGTTGTAGCCGACCTGGGCCCCGACGACGACGCCCCGTTGAGCGGCGAGTCGACACGTCTCCTGCAGGGTCAGCGCGTCCCCGGCATGGAAGCCGCACGCGACGTTGGCCGAGGTGACGATGTCGAGCATCGCCTCGTCCTCGCCGAGACGCCATTGTCCGTAGGACTCGCCGAGGTCGGAGTTCAGGTCGATGCGCATGGTCCCTCGATCATCCCTTGCCATGGCGCCTTGAGCCAGGGTGCCGCCGGGCGATGGGCTCTCGCGACCGCACGAGGGGGCGGCGCGGCAGGATGGGTCCATGACCGACCACGGCCACGACCTGCAGTTCGGCATCTTCCCGACCCCGGACGCCTCGGCCGCCCAGCATGTCGTCGAGCTGACGCGGGTCGCCGAGGTGGAGGGCCTCGACCTCGTCTCCATCCAGGACCATCCGTACCAGCGCCGCCACCTCGACACCTGGACGCTGCTGTCCTACCTCGGGGCCGCGACGACGAGCATCCGGCTCGCCCCGAACGTCGTCTGCCTGCCGCTGCGTCCCCCCGCTGTGCTCGCCAAGTCCGCAGCCACGCTCGACGTGCTCACCTCCGGGAGGGTCGAGCTCGGTCTCGGGACGGGAGCGTTCTGGGACGGCATCGTCGCAGCCGGTGGGCCGCGCCGGTCGCCTGGGGAGTCGGTCGAGGCGCTCGCGGAGGCCATCGGGATCATCCGCGAGTTCTGGGCCGGGGGCGGGGTTCGGGTGCGCGGCCGGCACTACACGGTCGAGGGGCTGCAGGCCGGTCCGCGACCGGCGCACGACATCCCGATCTGGGTGGGCGCCTACAAGCCGCGCATGATCCGCCTGACCGCCCGCCTCGCCGATGCGTGGATCCCCTCGATGGGGTATGCGCCGCCCGCCGCCCTGCCCGCTCTCACCACCTCCTTGGACGAGGCTGCGGAGGAGGCCGGACGGGCGCCGGTGCTCATCCGCCGGATGTACAACATCTCCGGGCGCTTCGGCACCGGGTCGGACTACCTGCAGGGCGCGCCGACCGACTGGGCCGAGCAGCTCGCCGAGCTGGCGCTCGAGCAGGGCATGAGCACCTTCATCCTCGGCACCGACGACCCGGACACGGTCCGCAGGTATGCGGTCGAGGTCGCGCCGCTCGTGCGTGAGCTGGTCGCCACGGAACGGGAGCGACGGGCCGGCGGTTCGGACGGTGCCTCGGCCGTCATCGAACCTGTCACAGCCGCATCCGAGTCCGTCACGGTGGCGTCCGAGGAGGAGCGTGCCGAGACGGCGACCGCTGCGGGCCTGACCGTGCGGCCGACCCCGGACGCGGGCACCCGGCTGACCGACGCGGTGCCGTGGGACGAGAGCAGCCGACCGTCGCATACCGACGCCTCCGGCCGCACCTATGGCGAGCTGGACAACGCCGCCCCGCAGCACCTGGTCGACATCCACAACGGCCTGCGGTCCGAGCTCGCGCAGCTGCGCGAGATCCTCGACCAGGTGCGCAGCGGGCACTCGACCGTCGGGCAGGCGCGCTCGGTGCTCAACACCATGACGATGCGGCAGAACAACTGGACGCTGGGGGCGTACTGCGAGTCGTACTGCCGGATCGTCACCGGGCACCACACCCTCGAGGACCGCAGCATCTTCCCGCATCTGCGCAGCAGTGAGCCCGAGCTGGTCGAGGTCATCGACCAGCTCGAGACCGAGCACCTCGAGATCCACGGGCTCGTCGACGGTGTGGACCAGGCGCTCGTGGCACTCGTGGGCGGTGACGGCACCGGCACCCCGGGGCTGGAGGCTCTCGACGGCGTCCAGCGGGCGCTCGACGTGCTCACCGACGCGCTGCTCTCGCATCTTGCGTACGAGGAACGCGAGCTGATCGGCCCCCTCGCGCGGCACGGGTTCTACGGCTGAGGACGCGATCCGCGCTGGGTCGAGCGCCCGGCGTGTCGCCGATGTGCGCATCGATCAGTGTCGATAGGGTTCCGTCGGCTGCCACCGCAACGCGCGACGGTGGGTTCGCATCCGCACGAGTCGGGCCCACGGTGCTCCTCACCGCCCTGCCGTTCCTCGTCGCCCAGGCTTTCGACCT
>JBAUUB010000179.1:0-2445 GCA_049582485.1 Dermatophilaceae bacterium | reverse complement strand
GTGGAGACACCCACCCAACCAAAGCAAGGAGCTTTGTGATGAGAACACCTCAATCCCACACCGCGCTGGAGGATCTGCGCATCCCGGTTCAGGCCAAACTCGCCGCAGCGTGGACCAGCTTCATGTTCCTTTACATCTACGTCGACTACCTCGCCCTGTACAAGCCCGGCTTCATCGACGAACTTCTTGTCGGCGTCGTCCATGAGTTCGACACCGGCCCGACCTTCGTCGCCCTTGCGCTCACGCTCATGGCCATCCCGATCCTCATGATCCTGCTCTCCGCGACACTGCCCGCCCGCGTCAGTCGCGCCGCCAACCTCGTCGTGGCTTCGCTCTACATCCCCGTCTCGATCTACAACGTGGCCGGTGAGGAGTCCTGGAGCTACTCCTACTTCTACGGCCTCTCCATCGGGCTTGAGGTGCTGCTCCTGGCCTTCATCCTGCGCGCCGCCTGGACCTGGCCCCGCCGCAGCACATCGCCGGCGACCCTGGCAGCCAGCCCCGACAACGAGCCACTCCGGACGCCGCAGCAGGTCTGACTGCAGAACGGTCCCGCTCGCGGTCGAGGCACCCGAGCTCACGAGGCTCGCACGGCGAAACCGCCGCCGTGTACTCCCTCGGCGTCACGATCGCATCCGGGACCGTGAGCGGATCCTCGGCCGAACCGCCGGCCCCTGCACGACCACATGCGCAAGATCAAGGGCTGGACCGATCGACCTCGGCACTGTCACGTTGCTCGGCGGTTGGCGAGAGGGCTTTCAGCTTCCACACGCTGACGGCGGCCACCGGTGGTGCGAGCAGGAAGGCAGCAATGACTGCTGCGGTGAGGGGCGAGAGGTTCGCGATGAGTGCGGCGGCGCCCTCGAAGGACGGGCGGATCAGAGAAACAGTCTGGCGGCCCAATAGGAGACGGCTTCTCAGAGAGGACCGATGATGACGAGATTCGTGACCATCGGCTACGGAGATCAGTCGGGCTATAACCAGACCGACACGGCGGTGCTTGATGCGGCGCACGCGTATGACGAGCAGCTGCGCCACGCGGGGTTCGATGGGTGTCGCTGGTGCACCGGTACGCGTGAGGGACCACGGCTCTTTGGTGGTGACCGTCGAGGAGGAGGGGCCCCTTCCTCGCTTCGACCCTTCCGGTAGCGGGTTTCGCGGTCATTGAAGCGGCGACACTCGACGACGCGATCGCCCTGGTGTCGCACACCCCTGCGCTGTCGCGCAGCCCGAGAATGGGGGGTAGCGGATCAGGCGCCGTCGAGGACTTCGCGGAGCCTTTCGGCGAACGCGGCGGGGTCGTTGTCGGGCGACATGGGACTGACGGTGAAACCACCGTGGTCGCCGGGAAAGACGATGGGCTCGACCCTGAGTTCCTTGGCCAGCGCTTCCCCGCCGCGCCGCGCTAGCGTGCCCGCGCCCTTGGCGCCGACGGCCGGGACGATGCGGACTGTGGACGCGCGGAGCGCCGCGAGGTCAGGCTCGAAAGGCGGCATCGCCAGGTTCCGGCTGAGCAGGGGGTGGTTGCGCGAGCCGTCGTCGTCGGTGGGAAGACCGAAGGCGGCGGGGTCGGGCGCGGGCCGGTCCAGGTAGTCGGCAGGAAGCGGCCCGGTGTGCATGATGAGCTGGATGAACCTCGCCAGGGCTGGTCCGTAGCCCTCGCGCTGGTAGGTCGCGACGATGTCCTCGTTGACCCGGGCAGTGATGTGGGCATCTTCGAGGATGGTGGACAGCGGGGGCTCGTGTGCGACGAGGGTGCGGACGTCGCCAGGGAACGTGACGATCCAGTGCAGGGCGAAGGCTGCCCCACCGCTGGACCCGAACGCGTCGACCGGACCAAGCCCGACCGCCTCGACGACGGCGTGCATGTCCTCGCCGTGAACCTCGCCGGTGACGGTGCCGCCGGTAGCCAGCGTGCTGCGTTCGGCACCGCGGGGGTCGTACGTGATGACGGTGCGGTCGGTGAAGTAGCTGGCCAGGTCCTCGAAACCGGACGCCGCCATCGGGGAGCCGACGATGAACAGCGGGAGATGCTTGCTCGACGTCTCAGGCTCACGCACGTCATAGGTCAGCACCGCGCCGGCCACATCCACCGTGCCGGTGACCATATCGGTCATAGGGGACCTCCTGCCAGCCTTGCACTCACCCTGGCTTCGCCGAAGAGGGATCCAAACTATTCGGCAGAACCGCTCACGGTCCACCGATCCGGCGCGCCGCCGGTCCGCTCAGCCGATCCCGCACCCCCGGCTGATATGCGCAGTTCACTCCACCGACGGCGTACACCACCTCAGCGCGGGTCGAGCACCCCCGGCCGTGCGCTTCAGCGTTCCGCGTCCCTTGTTCATTCGTCGTCTGGTTCACTCGTGACCAGGTCACGAAGCGACGCTGTCTGCCTGTCAGCGGCTGACGGACCGCAACGTCACCAGGATCGTGGCACGGTTCCTG
>JBAUUB010000178.1:0-5221 GCA_049582485.1 Dermatophilaceae bacterium | reverse complement strand
CCGGCACGACCGGCAACCCCAAGGGCGTGGCGTACTCGCACCGGTCCAACTACCTGCACTCGGCGGCCGTGGGCATGGCGCTCGGGGTCGGCCAGGGCGACCGGATGCTCACCGTGGTGCCGCTCTTCCACGCCAACGCCTGGGGCTTCCCCTACCTGTGCCTGCTCGCCGGCGCCACGCTTGTCATGCCGGACCGGTTCCTCCAGGCGGAGCCGCTCGCCCGGCTCATCGAGCGTGAGAAGGTCACCAACGGTGGGGGGGTGCCGACCATCTGGAACGACCTGGTCCGCTACCTCGACGAGCACCGTCCCGACGTCTCGAGCGTCAAGCGGCTCATGGTCGGCGGCTCGGCCTGCCCGCCCGCGCTCATGCGCGCCTTCCAGGACCGGCACGACATCGAGATCATCCACGGGTGGGGCATGACCGAGATGTCGCCCGTCGGGACCCTCGCCATCCCGCCGGCCGGAGTCGAAGAGGGGAGCGACGCATACTGGCGGTATCGGGCGGCGCAGGGGCGGCTGCTCCCGGGTGTCGAGGCGCGCCTGATCGGGCCGGACGGTGCCGAACAGCCGTGGGACGGCGAGTCGGTCGGTGAGCTCGAGGTCCGCGGGCCCTGGATCACGGCCTCCTACTACGCGAACGGGACCGAGTCCGAGGCCGAGCGGGACGAGATGGCGGCCAAGTTCCACGAGGGCTGGCTGCGGACCGGAGACGTCGGCGCGCTGACCCACGACGGCTTCCTCGTCCTCACCGACCGGGCCAAGGACGTCATCAAGTCCGGCGGGGAGTGGATCAGCTCGGTCGACCTCGAGAACGAGATCATGGCCCATCCCGCGGTGGTCGAGGCCTCGGTCATCGGCGTGCCCGACGACAAGTGGGGTGAGCGACCGCTCGCGACGGTGGTGGTCGCCGAGGGCGCGGAGGTGAGCGCGGCGGAGCTGCGGGCCTTCCTCGAGGGCAAGGTCGCCCACTGGCAGCTGCCGGAGCGCTGGTCCTTCATCGACGAGGTGCCCAAGACCTCGGTCGGCAAGTTCGACAAGAAGGTTCTCCGGTCTCGTTATGCGCAGGGCGAGCTGGCGGTGGAGCAGCTCGGCTGACGCCCTCCGTGACCGCCTCGTGACCGATTGGTTATCAAACTCGGTCGCGTGTGGGGCAGCGCGCAGCGTCCCGGCAGCGCTAGGTTCGGACGTATGGCTGAGCCGCTCGTCGTCATGCAGGACGTCAACAAGCACTTCGGTGACCTGCACGTTCTCCAGAACATCAACCTCACCGTCGGCAAGGGCGAGGTGGTGGTGCTCATCGGGCCGTCCGGCTCGGGCAAGTCGACCCTCATCCGCACCATCAACCGGCTCGAGACGATCGGCAGCGGCACGATCAGCATCGACGGGACCGTCCTGCCCGAGGAGGGCAAGGACCTCGCGCGCCTGCGTTCCGACGTCGGCATGGTGTTCCAGTCCTTCAACCTCTTCGCCCACAAGACGATCCTCGAGAACGTCACGCTCGGGCCGATCAAGGTCCGCAAGCTCAAGAAGGCGGACGCCCAGAAGAGGGCGATGGAACTGCTCGAGCGGGTGGGCGTCGAGCACCAGTCCAACAAGTACCCCGCTCAGCTGTCCGGCGGCCAGCAACAGCGCGTCGCCATCGCCCGGGCCCTCGCCATGGACCCCAAGGTCATGCTCTTCGACGAGCCGACCAGCGCCCTCGACCCCGAGATGATCAACGAGGTCCTCGACGTGATGATCAGTCTCGCCAAGTCGGGAATGACGATGATCGTCGTCACCCACGAGATGGGATTCGCCCGCAAGGCCGCCAACCGGGTGGTGTTCCTGTCCGACGGCCAGATCGTCGAGGAGAACACCCCGGAAGAGTTCTTCACCAACCCGCAGTCCGACCGGGCCAAGGACTTCCTCGGCAAGATCCTCACCCACTAGGCCCACGCGCTCATCGCGGACGGACCTGCAGACCTATCGATCAACCTGACCGCACCGTGCGGCACACCAAGGAAAAGGAGAACGACATGTTCATTCGTCGACTGGGGGCGATCGGCGCGGTTGCCGCGCTCACCTTCACGATGGCCGCCTGCGGCTCGGACGACACGACCGACACCGCTGATGGCGGCGACACCGGCACGGGCGAGGACACCGGGGCCGACGGCGACGGCGCCATGATGGACAGCCTGCGCATCGGCATCAAGTTCGACCAGCCGGGTCTCGGCCTTCGCGAGGGTGACGAGTACACCGGCTTCGACGTCGAGGTCGCGAAGTACGTTGCCGCCCAGCTCGGCGTCGACGAGGGCAACATCGAGTGGGTCGAGGCTCCGAGCGCCCAGCGCGAGACACTCCTCGAGACCGACCAGGTCGACCTGATCTTCGCGACCTACTCGATCACGGACTCCCGCAAGGAGCGCGTCTCGTTCGCGGGGCCGTACTTCATCGCCGGTCAGGGCCTCCTCGTGCGTGCCGACGACACCGAGATCACCGGCCCGGACACCCTCGACGGCAAGCGGCTGTGCTCGGTGACCGGGTCGACCCCGGCACAGAACATCAAGGACGAGTACCCCGACGTCCAGCTCCAGGAGTTCGGCACCTACTCCGAGTGCCTCCCGGCGCTCCTGTCCGGCGGCATCGACGCGATCACGACCGACGACACGATCCTGGCCGGCTTCGCCGCCCAGGAGCAGTACGCCGGGCAGCTCAAGCTAGCCGGCGAGCCGTTCACCGAGGAGCGCTACGGCGTCGGCGTCCAGAAGGGCAGCGAGCTCTGCCAGGAGGTCAACGCCGCCATCGAGATGATGATCGAGGAGGGCGCCTGGGAGCAGGCCGTCCAGGACACCCTCGGCGCGGCCGACTTCGCCCCCGGCCCGGGCAACCCGCCCGAGGTCGTCGAGGACTGCGCCTGACCCACCCAGCCACCCGGCTGATCGCTGACGGCGGGTGTGCCGTGCTTCCCGAGCACGGCACACCCAGCCGGCTCCCCCGCTCCCACGACCCGGAGACCGCATGATCGACATCCTCACGGAGTACGACATCCTCGGCGCCTTCTGGATGACCATCCAGCTCACCCTGTGGTCAGCCATCGGCTCGCTCGTCCTCGGCACGATCCTCGCCGTGATGCGGGTCTCGCCGGTCCCCACGCTCCGGGTGTTGGGCAGTCTGTACGTCAACATCGCCCGCAACACGCCGCTCACGCTGATCCTTGTCTTCTGTTCGCTCGGCGCACTGTTCATCCTCGAGATCTACCTGGCCCCCCGCGATTCCCCGGACTCGCTGTCGGCCAACGCGTTCCGCTGGGCGATCGTCGGTCTGTCGGCGTACCACGCCTCCTTCGTGTGTGAGGCGCTGCGCTCCGGCGTCAACACCGTGCCTGTCGGCCAGGCCGAGGCGGCTCGAGCCATCGGATTGACCTTCGGCCAGTCGCTCAGCCAGGTGATCCTGCCGCAGGCCTTCCGAGGCGCGATCGCCCCGCTCGGGTCGGTGCTCATCGCCCTGACGAAGAACACCACCGTGGCGGCGATCATCAGTGTCCCGGAGGCGGCCGCACTCATGCGCACCATCATCGAGAACGAGACCGGCAGCCTCATCGTGTTCTTCATCTTCGCGCTCGGGTTCGTCATCCTCACCCTCCCGGTCGGTGTGGGATTCACCTCGCTCTCCCGGCGTCTGGCGGTCAAGCGATGAGCGCGCAGAACGTTCTCTTCGACGCCCCGGGGCCTCGGGCGCGACGCAGGCATCTCATCCTCACGGTCATTGGGGCGCTGCTTGGCCTCGGGGTCATCGCGGCGGTGCTCTGGAAGTTCAACGAGCAGAACCAGCTGGACGGGCAGCTGTGGCGGCCCTTCCTCCTGCCCGAGACCTGGACCCAGTACCTTCTCCCCGGACTGTCCAAGACGCTGCAGGCCGCCGCTGTGTCCATCGTGTTCGCCATGGTCTTCGGCATCTTCTTCGGCATGGGCCGGCTCTCCCACATCCGACCGCTCCGCTGGGTGTGCGGCGTGATCGTCGAGTTCTTCCGCTCGGTGCCCGTGCTGCTCATGATGATCTTCACCTTCTTCTTCTTCGCCCGAAACCTCGGCCTCCCGGGGTCGCAGGCGTCTTTCTGGGCGGTCATCACCGGACTCACCCTGTACAACGGGTCCGTCATCGCCGAGCTGGTCCGCTCAGGGGTGCACCAGCTCCCTGCAGGTCAGGGAGAGGCGGGGCTCGCGGTGGGGCTGACCGATGGGCAGACGCTGCGAATCATCAAGCTCCCCCAGGCCCTGACCGCCATGCTGCCGGCCCTGATGAGCCAGCTCGTCGTCGTCCTCAAGGACAGCGCGCTCGGGACCGCGATCACCTATCCGGAGCTCATCACCGCCGGGCGCCAGCTCGGCTCCCGCTACGGCAACGTCGTGGCGGCCTACATCGTCATCGGAGTCATCTTCATCCTGCTGAACTGGATGCTGACCACCGCTGCGGGCCGCCTCGAGCGTTGGATCAGCCAACGGGGCCACACGGCCGGCGCGCCGACGGCAGCCGCGTCCAACCTCGTCGCAGGAGCCCGAGCGGGTGCTCCCGGGGAGTTCGGCACCAACGTCCTCGACCAGGTCGAGGAGGAGATCCACGAGCACCGGCATCCGCGGCACCCGAGGGATCCGCAGGACGGGGACCGCACGTAGGCGGTGGGCTCGCACCCGCTAGGCGGATCGCCCGAACGCGACCGAGGGCCCGGACCGTGATCGGTCCGGGCCCTCGGTCCTCGCGCGGCGACATGTCGAGTCCGGCATCGCACCGTCTCGGGTCACCCAGGCCGCGTCGCAGCTGGCTCCCCCGGTTGGACTCGAACCAACACATGAACTTGTTGGACTCACGTGGACACAGAGTGACATACATGCCTCTGAACTGCACAAATGAGCGGAGGGACTGCAGGTCCAACGTGACACAAATGGACACAATATGCCGTACGATCCGCTGCATGAACGATGCAAGATCACCGCGTCGTCGTTTCGGGCAAGTGACGCGGATGCGCTCGGGCCGCTGGCAGGCACGCTTTACGGTCCCGATCGGCCACCCCTCCGGACGCGGAGGCCAGACTGTGACGGCGCCCAACACGTTCGAACCGACAACGTACGGCAAGGAGGCTGCCGGGGACTGGCTCCGCGACGAAGAGCGTCGCCTCTATGCCGAAGGGGCAGCGTGGGCCACCCTCGCCGAGCACGCGCAGGAGCAAGCGCGGACCCAGCGGG
>JBAUUB010000177.1:0-2460 GCA_049582485.1 Dermatophilaceae bacterium | reverse complement strand
GCCGAGCACACTCGACTCCGTTGCGAGCATGCGATCCCAGAGTGCGGTGAAGGTCGGGAGGGTCTTGGCGACCGTCCCGACATCCTCGACGACGATGCCCGGAACCGCCAGACCCAGGACCGCGGCGGCCATCACCATCCGGTGGTCGCCATAGGTCCGGAAGTGACCCCCTGACAGCGGCCCTGGCCGGATGTGCAGCCCGTCCTCTGTCTCACTGACCTGCGCCCCGAGGGCCGTCAGCTCGCGGGCGAGGGCAGCGATCCGGTCGGTCTCATGCCCTCTGATGTGCCCGACTCCCCGAATCCACGTCGGGGAGTCGGCCAGGGCCGCGATCGCGGCCACGACGGGCGTGAGCTCCGCTGCGTCGTGCAGGTCGACGTCGACTCCGCTCAGTCCGCCGGTGCCCCGCACCTCCAGGTGGTCACGGTCGAGATGGACATCGGCGCCCATCGCGTCGAGGATGTCGCGGAACGCGTCTCCGGCCTGCGTCGTGTAGCCGGGCCACCCGGGGACCCGCACCCGTCCTCCGGTCACCGCGGCCGCAGCCAGGAACGGTGCTGCGTTGGACAGATCGGGCTCGACGACCACATCCAGGGCACCAAGGGGTCCAGGGGCCACCGACCACGTCTCCGGCGCAGTGTCGTCGACCACGGCCCCGACGTCGCGCAGTGTCTCGATGGTCATGTCGATGTGCGGCTGACTGGGCACGGGGGGGCCCACGTGACGGACGGTCACACCTTCTGGATATCGGGCGCCCGCGAGCAGGAGCGCCGAGACGAACTGCGAGGACGCCGAGGCGTCCATGGTGACGGGCCCGCCTCTCAGACTCGTGCCCCCGAAGACAGAGAAGGGCAGTGTCCCTCGGTCGTCGTCGGCGACGACGGCCCCGAGAGTCCGCAAGGCCGAGAGCAGCGCCGACATGGGACGCACCCGCGCGTGGGCGTCACCGTCGAAGTGGACCGGCGAGTCGGCCAGTGCAGCCACCGCCGGGAGAAACCGCATGACAGTGCCCGCGAGGCCGCAGTCGATCCGTGCACCACCGCGCACGGGACCGGGCTCGATGAGCCAGTCGGCGTCCACGTCGTCGGACACCGCTACGTCGGTGACCTGTGCCCCCAGGCCCCGCAGCGCCTCCGCCATCAGAAGCGTGTCGCGGCTGCGCAGCGGACGTCGCAGCCGTGAGGTGTCGCCGGCCAGGGAGGCGAGGACCAGGTAGCGGTTGGTGAGTGACTTGCTGCCCGGGAGACGGACGACGGCGTCGACCGGCTCCGCAGCGATCGGTGCGGACCATGCCGGCCCGGTCGACCGTGGATCCGCGTGGGCGGGTTCAGCTGAGGGCATGGGTCGCGCTGGCCGCCTTGAGTCGAGCCTCCTTGCCGGCGAGCCGAGCCGCCAGCCGTGCCTCGCGACGCGTCGTGCGTGCCGTCCGGCCGATGCTGTCGCCGGCCATCTTGGCGCGGTAGGCAAGTCCGGGTCTGCCCTCGGTGTCGACGGCAGCCAGCAGCAGCCCGCCGAGCAGTCCGACGTTCTTGAGGACCTGGATCTGCTGGTCGCGGCGCTCCTGGGGGTCTTCGGCCTCCCAGAAGGGGTACTCGACGATCGTTGCCGGAACGAGTGTTCCGGCGAGGGCGGCGGCCGCGAGCCGGGGAAGCCGGCCCGTGGCCAGGAGCGCCCCCGCGCCGATCATGAGGGCACCGTTTGCGCGGACGAGGAGCTCGGGGTCCTGGGGCAGGTGGAGCGGTTCAGCCGCCTTGTCGACGAGGGGCTGGGCCCGCCGAGCGCGCTTGCCCGGGTGGCGGAGCGCCTCGATCCCTCCTGCGACGAAGATGGCGGCGAGCATCGGTCGAGCGACGCGACGGACAAGTGACATGAGTCCTCCTCGGCTGATGGACGGTGGTGCGACCCGCACACAGCATCCGTCAGTGGTACGTGATCGATGCTGGTCACGGGTGCGGCCACCCCTAGCCTGGTCTACGTTAGTCGCTGTCGCGGCATGTCGCGGCCGGTGGGAGGAGGGCCCGATCGATGTGTGGACGGTATGCGGCGACGGCCAACCCGGATGAGCTCGTCGAGGCCTTCGACGTCGACCTCGACGCGACGGCCGAGCCCGGCCGTTCGGTCCTGGTCAGTCCGCAGACTCCGGCACCCGGTCGGCCGGACTACAACATGGCTCCCACGAAGCAGGCACCGGTGGTGCTGCACCGGCCGGTGCGGGGGGCGCCGGAGCAGGATCCGGTGCGTCAGCTCCGTCTGCTGACCTGGGGCCTGGTGCCACCGTGGTCCGCGGACCCGCGCGCCGGCGTCCGGATGATCAACGCCCGTGCGGAGACGGTTCTGGAGAGCCGTTCGTACTCGGGACCCGCGCGGGCCCGACGATGCCTCGTTCCCGCCCGGGGCTGGTACGAGTGGCAGCTGTCACCGCTCGCTCGAGACCAGCGGAACAAGCCGCGTAAGCAGCCG
>JBAUUB010000176.1:0-1949 GCA_049582485.1 Dermatophilaceae bacterium | reverse complement strand
AGGGCGTCGACCTGACCGCGGTGCCGTGGGACAACACGGTGCTGCACTACATCGTCCCGGTCGCCATGCTCGTCGACTACCTGCTCGACCGGCCACGCCGGCGCCTGTCGTTCCGAGCCTCGCTGCTGTGGTTGATCTACCCGCTCGCCTACGCCGGCTACAGCCTGATCCGCGGCGCCATCGTGGACTGGTACCCCTACCCGTTCCTCGACCCCGGGACGAACTGAGCCGGGGCGGTGGCCGTGACGATCCTCGGCCTCATCGTCCTCGGGGTCGCGCTGATCTGGGTCGTCACGCGCCTGTCCGGCCGCGGAGCCAGTGGCACGGTCGACAGCACGTCCACCACCCCCCTCGAGGCCAACCGCGCCTCGGGCTCGGCCGCCGAGACCCACACCCCGCCGAACCCGGTCGCGCTCACGGACATCCCTCACCCGGACAGAACCCAACCGGACCCGCCTCACCCGGACAGGACTCACCCGGACATGCCTCAGCGCCCGTGATCGCACGACCACGGGCTCGGGGCGTCACCGCTTTCGGAGCCGGACGGTCTTGACTCCCGCGCCATCGGTGCTGACCCTCGCCACGAAGCCCGGGTCGTGCATCCGTCGGTGGTGGTACCCGCACAACGGCACGGCCACGTCCAGGTCGGTCCGTCCGCCCTGGGCCCAGGGATCCTCGTGGTGCAGCTCGCACCAGGAGTACGGCCGGTCGCAACCGGCGGCGGCGCACTCGGTGTAGACGGTCGCGAGCGCCACCCGCTGTGCCTCGGTGAAGAACCGGTCCGCCCGCCCGAGGTCCAACGGCAGCGACGAACCGCCCAGGACGACAGGCAGGATGCCGGCGTTGCACGCGAGCCGTCGGACCTGCCCAGCCGACACCACGTCTCCCGTGTCGAGCTGAGCCGCGCCTATCCCCGACCTCAACGCCTCGAGGTCGACCGTCGCGATGACGGTGGCCCCCACCTTGCCGTGCAACCGGTCGGTCGGCAGGTGCTCGAGGATCTCGAGCAGCGCCAGGCCGTAGCGGTGCCCCCAGTCGGTCGCGCCGTAGGTCGTCGTGCCGTCCTCGGAGCCCTCACACGGCTCACCTCGCGTCTGGCGGGCCCGGTCCCGGCGCGGTGACGCGATCTGCTGCATCATCTTGCGCAGCATGGAACCGGCGTGGGTGGGCACCGTGAAGTGGCCGCTCGTCGTCCCGTCGCCGTTGTCGCGCATCGTCAGGCGGGTGCGCGCCAGGGCACGCCTCTCCTCGTCGCGCAGCTGCTCGTCCTCGTCCTCGTCGACGTCCTGGAGCGACCGCTCCGCCGCTTCGAGCGCGCGCCTGGCGACCTTGCGCAGCTGTCCGGGGACGAGGTGGCGGGCCTGGCCGACCAGGTGCCTCTCGATCGCGTCCCGATGCTCCTGGCTCAGCTCCTCCGGAAGCCGGCGCATCGTCGCTGCGATGATCCGCGCGTGCTCCGCGGAGATCACGCCCTCGGCGAGCGCGCGGCCGACCTCCTCCAGCCCCTCGTCGATGTCCGTCGCCAGCCGTGACTGCGCGAACCCTTCGCCACCTCCGCACTTCGTCTGCGCCGACGCCCAGGACCCCGTCCCGGTGTGGCCGGCGCGCTCGCCGACCCGCGCCTTGTCAGCGGAGGCGAGCACTGCGAGCAGCGCCGAATCGAGTCGCCGCTTCGCGCGCTCGAGGTCGCGCAGCACCGCCGCGTGTTCCCCTTCGCCGAGCTCGGACACGTCCAGCCGGTCGATGGCGCGATGCACGCCGGCCACCCGTCGCGCCCCCGCAGCATCAACCGACCCCGCGGCATCAACCGACCCGGCAGCAGCGTCGGGCAGCGGCGTCACCGTCGTGTCCGCATCGCTCACCGCCGTCGAGGTCATAACAGCCACGCTAGGCATCCCCACCCCGACCACCAACCACCTCCCGGCCCCACGTGGATGACACTCCCGACC
>JBAUUB010000175.1:0-5871 GCA_049582485.1 Dermatophilaceae bacterium | reverse complement strand
GTGCGGGTGACCTGGACACCGGTGACGGACAGGGCAACTGCAACCTCACCAGGCTTGCCGCGGCCGAGGCGATCGTCGACTTCCTGGCGAGCGACCCGACCGGCAGCGGAGACCCCGACCACTTGGTCATCGGCGACCTCAACTCGTACGACGAGGAGGACCCGATCCACGCTCTCGTCGAGGCGGGGTACACCGATCTGGTCGAGAAGTTCGGCGGCGAGTTCGCCTACGGCTACGTCTTCGACGGCAAGGTCGGCTACCTCGACCATGCGCTGTCCAACGAGTCGCTCACGCCGCAGGTGACCGGGGCGTCAGAGTGGCACATTAACGCCGACGAGCCGGATGTCCTGGACTACATCCTGCGGTTCGGCAAGCCGGAGAACTCCTTCAAGCCCGATCAGTTCCGATCCTCGGACCACGACCCGGTGCTGGTCGGCCTGAACCTCAACGTCGCACCGACGGTCAACGCGGACTTCGGTGAAGGCTTCCTCCAGTGCGGCGCGGACAACGCCACGCTCACGGTCGAGATCACCGATCCGAACGAGGACGACACCCACACTGTCAGCGTCGACTGGGGCGACGGCACCGAGCCCACCATCGTCGGGACCGACGAGCGCACGGTGACACTGACCCACACCTACGCGCAGGCCGGCAGCTACACGGCCACCGTGACGGTGATGGACAGCCTCGGCCTCATGGGGCAGACCACCGCGGAGGCGACCGTCGCATACGACACAGACGGCATCGGCGCACCGTTCAGGAACGGTGAACGCACCGCCAAGGACGGCTCGACCGTGCCGGTCAAGGTGGAGTTCCGCGACTGCGACGGGTCGGTCCCGACCGACCTCGACCCGACCATCACGGTGAGCCAGGGCGACTCTGTCGTGCTGGACGCCACGATGGCCTACGTCGACGGTCAGTGGCAGTACAACCTGCGCACCCGTGACCTCGAGGGACCGGGTGTCTACACGGTGACGATCACCGTCCCCGAGACCGGTCAGACTGTCACCGGTTCGCTCACGGTGCGCCGCTGACGGAGCGCTCTAGGGTGGGTGGCATCGGACCAGGAGGTCGAGATGCCACCCACTCGTGAGCCAAGCCGAACACCCTCCCCGGACACCCTCGCCCGCAACTGGAACGAGCTGCTCCAGGAGATCCGTGTCACCCAGACCGGTGTCCAGATCCTCACCGGATTCCTGCTGACCGTGCCATTCTCCGCTCGCTTCGAGGACCTCACGTCCGCGCAGCGGTGGGTGTATGCGGTGGTCCTGGGCGGCTCGGTCGTCACCACCGGTCTGGTGGTGGCTCCCGTGGCCTTCCACCGCGCGATGTTCCGGCACCGGCGCCGCCTGTTGCTCGTCGAGCAGGGCGCAAAGCTGGCCCGGGCGGGCCTGTTCGCGCTGGCCCTGACCGTCTCCGGGGTGCTCTACCTGAGCCTGGAGATCGTGCTCGGCCGCACTGCCGGACTGGTCGCCCTGGCGGCGAGCCTGGTCCTGCTCATCGGCCTGTGGTTCGTGGCGCCGCCGATCATCGAGCGACGCTCGACCATCCCGCCGAACGAGCTCCCCGAGGACGAGCGGCACGACGACGAGGAGCGCGAGCGGGATGGCGGACGGACGCCGGAGCAGCGACCCGCAAAGGACTCCCGTCCCGACTAGTGACCTTCGCCGAGGTGGCCGCTGAGCTGCCGGTGCCGGTGGGCCGACGAGCTGTTGAGGCCGACGATCTCGACGCTCTTGCCGAGCCGCTCGTACTTGTTCTGCACCGCGTCCAGCGCCGCGACGGTCGAGGCGTCCCAGATGTGGCTGTCGGACACGTCGATGATGACGCGCTGCGGGTCGCCGGAGTAGTCGAACTGGTAGACGAGGTCGTTGCTCGTGGCGAAGAACAGCTCACCGGTCACCTTGTAGACCCGCTCGTCGACGGTCCCGTCGCCGTCCAGGTCGGCCTCGACGACGCGCTCGACCGAGGCGAAGTGCGCCACCCGGCGGGCGAAGACGATGATCGCCGCGTTGACGCCGGCGATGACCCCGTAGGCGAGGTTGTGCGTCGCGACCGTGACGACAACGGTGATGAGCATGACGAGGTTCTCGCTGTGCGGCATCCGCCGCAGCGTCGAGGGGGCGACGCTGTGCCAGTCCAGCGTCGCGACCGACACCATGATCATCACGGCGACGAGCGCGGCCATCGGGATCATGCCCACGGCATCACCGGCGCCGACGACGAGCACGAGCAGGAACACCCCGGCGAGGAAGGTGGAGATCCGCGTCCGCGCGCCCGACACCTTGACGTTGATCATGGTCTGGCCGATCATCGCGCAGCCGCCCATGCCACCGAACAGCCCGGACAGCGCGTTGGCGACGCCCTGCCCCCAGCCCTCCCGGGTCTTGTCGGAGTGGGTGTCGGTGATTCCGTCGACGAGCTTGGCCGTCATCAGCGACTCGAGCAGGCCGACCAGCGCCATGGCCAGCGCATACGGGGCGATGATCTGCAGCGTCTCGAAGGTGAGCGGCACGTTCGGGAGGAGCAGCTCCGGCAGCGAGCGCGGCAGCTCACCCTGGTCGGCGACGTCCGGCAGACTCCACCCGCCCGCGAGAACCAGGGTCGTGATGACGACGATCGCGACGAGCGGGGCCGGGACCGCGGTCGTCACCCGCGGCAGGGCGACCATGATCGCGATCCCGAGTCCGACCATCGGGTAGACGAGCCAGGGCACGCCGACCAGGTGCGGGATCTGCGCCATGAAGATCAGGATGGCGAGCGCGTTGACGAACCCGACCATGACCATGCGCGGGATGAAGCGCATCAGCTTCGCGACGCCGAGCACGGACAGCACGATCTGCAGGAGGCCGGCGAGGATCACGGTCGCCAGGAAGTAGTCGAGCCCGTAGTCGCGCGCCACCGGGGCGATCACGAGCGCCACCGCCCCGGTCGCGGCCGAGATCATCGCCGGCCGCCCACCGACGACGGCGATGGTCACGGCCATGACGAAGCTCGAGAACAGCCCCACCCGCGGGTCGACCCCGGCGATGATCGAGAACGAGATCGCCTCGGGGATCAGCGCCAGAGCGACGACGAGGCCGGCCAGGACCTCGGTCCGCAGCCGCTTCGGGTTGCGCAGGGCCGCCCGGGTGGACGTCTCCCGTTCGCCGGCCTCCGGCACGACCGGGGTATGCGGTGGCTGGGGCAGGGTGGAAACGCTCGAGGGCACAGGGGATCCTGGGGGATGGCGGGGCAGGCAGGGGAAGGCTGAATCAGGAAAAGAGAAAGCAGCGACGACGTGACCGTCATCGCTGCGCTCCCTCCACCGTAGCGAACACCGACGGGTCGGTGCACATCCGTGCACGCAGGACGGTGTCGGCCGACGGCAGCCTCAGCTCGACGACAGCCTCATCCGGCTCGTCTCGAGCCTGGACATCAGCGGAGTGGCGAGGACGCCGTGGACGACCACCGACAGCATGACGGTGAAGATCGCCGTGGCCCAGAGCCAGCGTTCCTCCGCGAAGGTCGCCTGGGTCAGGGCATAGCTGAGGTAGTACAGGGTCCCGACTCCCCGGATGCCCAAGAACGAGGTGATGGCCCTCTCCCGGCGTTCCAACGGCCGGTGCGACTCGTCGGCCATGCGCCACCGGCCGACGGCGAGGGCGAGCCAGCCCGCCAGGGGGCGGATCCCGAAGACGAGGGCGACGCCGACGGCGACTCCCCGCCAGTCCAGGTGGGCCAGGGTGCCGTCGGTGACGCTGATGCCGACGAAGAGCAGGACGAACAGGGTCATGATCCTCTCGAGGCGGTCGATGACGCTGTGCATGTGCTTGTGGAACCCGTGGGTGCGGTCGCCGGCCCGGAGGGCGAGTGCGCACGAGAACACGGACAGGAAGCCGTACCCGCCGAGCACCTCGGCGGCGCCGTAGGCGAGCAGCATGGCCGCCAGGGCGAGCAGCGGCTCGCCCTTCTCCGCCAGTCGGAGCGTCTGGCGCTCGGAGCGGAAGGCGGCCCAGGCCATCGCGACGCCGACTCCGGCACCGGCGAGGACGCCGATGACGACCTTCCCGACGAGCTCCCACGCGAGCCACCGAGCGCCCCACTCCGAGACGGGTCCGACCGTTGCAAGGAAGATCGCGGCGTAGACGAACGGGAACGCCAGTCCGTCGTTGAGCCCGGCCTCGGAGGTCACGGCGAAGCGGACCTCGTCCCGCTCGCTGATCTCCTCGTCCTGCGGGTTGTGGTCTGCCCCGGGACCACCGACCTGCACGTCCGAGGCGAGGACCGGGTCGGTCGGGGCCAGCGCAGCACCGAGGAGCAGCGCCGGGGCGGCCGCCAGGCCCAGCGCCCACCAGCCCAGCAGGAACACGCCGGCGATGGTGAGCGGCATCGCGATCCCGAGCAGCTTCCACGTGGCGGACCAGGCCGGCCACCCCGATGGCTTGCGCAGCGAGAGTGGCCGGTCGAGCGCGAGTCCGACACCCATGAGGGCGAGCAGCACGGTGACCTCGGTGACGTGCTCGATCGTGGTGCGCTGGTCCACGGGGTCCATGACGAAAGCGTCCGGCAGCGGCAGCAGGCCGATGACGCAGCCGAGCGCGATGAGGATCACCGGCGTCGACAGCCAGGCCCGCTCGAGAAGGCTCGGCAGGACCACGGCCAGGACGAGGGCGAGTCCGCCGATCAGGAAGACGACGTCGGCGCTCACCGATGGATTGTCACATGGACAGCAGATGCATGATCGCCGCCGACGCGGCCAGCTGGCCGGCGGCCGTCGCGGACGCGACCGACGCCATCGGCATGGGGTAGGCCGGCAGGTGCGCCATGTCACCGGCCGCCAGGACGCCCGGCACGCTCGTCCGCTGGAACTCGTCGACCCGCACACACCCCGACGGGTTCGGCTCGAGCCCGAGCAGGGCCGGCAGATCGGAGCGTTGCCGCAGCGCCGGCGCGACGAACGCCACGTCGACCACCTCGACCGAGTCGTCGGCGAGGGTGACCTCGAGAGCGGCCCCGGTGTCGCGCATACCGACGACCGTTGGTTGGTCGACGGGTCGGCCGTCGGCCTCGTCCCCCTCGAGGGGCAGCACGACGACCGACCCCGCGACCGGCGCGAGCATCCGCGACAGGTGGGTGGCGGTGGCGGTCCCGAGAATGCCGAACCGCCCGCCCGCGAACTCGTGCGCGTGACAGAACGGGCAGTGCGCGACCCGCCCGCCCCACACCTGCGCCAGACCCGGCACGGGCGGCAGCTCGTCGCGCACGCCTGTCGCGAGGACGACGGCGCGGCTGCGGACGACCCCGCCGCCGGCGAGGGTGGTGACGAAGCCACCCTCGGCGGCGACGATCCCGCTCGCCCCCTCATTGAGGAGCCGGATGGTCTCGTATGCGGCGAGCTCCCTCCGCGCCCGGCTGCGGAACTCCTCGGGCGTGGTTCCGTCGGCCCCGATCAGGTTGTGCATGTGGGCGACGGCCGCGTTGCGGTAGCGGCCGTCGTCGAGCAGCACCGCCTCGCGATGGACCCGTCCGACGGTGAGAGCGGCCTGCAGGCCGGCCGGACCGCCGCCGACGATGACGATGTCGGTCGCGATGTCCGTCGTGTTCGCCGGGATGTCTGTGCCGGTCTCGGGATGTGCCATACCTCGCATGCTGTACCTTCAGGTTGACATGAAGGCAAGAGGAAGATCCGCCGGTTCGCGGGACCTGTCCATCGGCGAGGCCGCCGCCCGCTTCGACCTGGCGACCCACGTGCTCCGCTACTGGGAGGACGAGGGACTGCTGGCACCGCGGCGGGACGCCTCCGGCTACCGCCGGTACGGCCCCGACGAGGTCGTCCGCATCGCGGTGATCCTGCGCAACCAGGTGGCCGGGATGACGTTGGAGCAGATC
>JBAUUB010000174.1:0-1777 GCA_049582485.1 Dermatophilaceae bacterium | reverse complement strand
GAGCTTTGTCCGATGCGCGGATGGTCTCGCCTTGAGGTCGCGGCGGCTGCTGACGTGTCGTTCGTCAACACTCCACTGACCGACGTCACGGTGTCGGTCCACAGCCAGATCGACGGCGGCACGGCCTCGACGATCTCGTGTGTCGACGCCAACGCCGAGCTGGTTGCCGAGAACACGATCAATGACCCCGGCGACGTGGAGCTCACGATCAACGATCTGGAGCCCACCGCGCCGGCGAACACGCAGCTGAGGGCCGGGACCGGGTCGGCGGTCCCGGCCCTCGTCGTGCCATCAGCCCGGCAGCACCAACCACCGGTTGTGCTCGATCGGGCGGTGCTCCGGCAGCCAGCGGCGAGGGTCGACCACCGTGGGCGGTGCATAGCCGGCGCTGCGGAGGATCTCCAGGCAGTCCCACTCGATCTCGCGCCCGTGGACCTCGAGCAGGATGGCCGGTCGTCGCTCACGCAGCACCCTGCTCGCGCCGCGCAGGGCGTCGACCTCGCCGCCCTCGATGTCCAGCTTGAGCAGATCCGGCACGAAGTGCCGTTCGGCCAGAGCGTCGATCGTCACCCGACCGTCCCCGTCGTCGGCACCGACGAACGCCGTCTCGACCGTCACGTTCGGCAGCCCCGGGTTCGCGGCGGCGTTCTCCTCGATCTCGGCCGCCAGCTGTGGGTCGACCTCGACGCTGACGACGGGGGCACCGGTCAGTTTGGCGAGGACCAGCGCGTCGTAGCCGTACTGCCCGCCGATGTCGAAGGACCGGTACCCGGGCCGGGCGATCGCCCGCAGATGCCGGTTGAGCTCGATCTCGTACAGGCCGAGGAAGAGCCGGGTCTCGCCCCGCTGGAAGTCCACACCCATCCGCAGCCCCCGCCCGATCCCGAGCGGCAGGCGACGCACCGTGCGTCCCGCCGGCAGGACGACCTGCTTGACCCGCTGCTTCGTCGTCAGCGGTCGGTCGGCCATCACAGCTCCTCGTCGCCGAGGTCCCCGAACTCGTCCAACTCCTCGAGCGGGATGGCGAACAGCGCGGACACCTCCGAAGCCAGGACGGCACGGACCAGCTCGACGAGCGAGGCGGGTCCGCTGGCGCGGGTCTCGATCGGCCGGCGGAACGCGATGATCCGCGCCGGTGTGGTCTTCGTCGCGGCCACGGTTCGCGCGAGCGGCACCTCGGGCAACCACTTCTCGCCGAGGTCGGTGGGGATGTCCATCGCCGCATACTCGACGACGAGCCCACGCGCCTCGAGCTTGCGGTCGAGCTCCTCGGCGACGTCACGGACGATGTCGTCGAAGCGGTCCCGCCGATTGCGCATCGCCGGCACGGCGGGCCAGGCGAGCGGTCCGCGCGCCCCCCGGCCATGCCGGTCGCGCCGCCCCCGTCGGGTGCGCAAGGGCCGTGACGAGCCTGCAGCAGCCATACCCGCCATCGTATGCGCGCCGCACCTCCGCGACCCGCATCACCCGTGTTGCGGCTCCGGTCGGGAGTCGGCTGAGTCAGCGGCGGACCGCGGCAGCCGGAAGGTCGCGAGGAGCCCGATCACGAGCGCGACGGCGGCCAGTCCGGTCGTCAGGCGGCTGGCGTGGATCATCGCGCTGCCGGCTGCGTCGGCGACGGCGGCCCCGCCGGGCTGGGCCTGCAGGCCGGCGATCGCGATCCCGGCGGAGTCGGCGACGGCGGTCGTCACGCGGTCGACGACCGAGCCCGGGAGCGAGAGCGCCTCGAGGTTGTCCCGCGTGGCGCGGCCGAGGCTGCTGATGAGGAAGCCTCCGA
>JBAUUB010000173.1:0-3261 GCA_049582485.1 Dermatophilaceae bacterium | reverse complement strand
GAGCAAGCCCTCGCCCAAGCCGCCACGCTCACCACGGCATAGCCGGAGTCAACAAGAATGCACGCCAAGCCTCCGCCGGTATCCGCCAAGATACGACCACCGATGCCCATCACCCGGCGAAGCGACGCACCCATCAATCGACCGAACTCGGAGCCCGAGGCGTCGACGCGCTGCCACACTGTCTGCGGATGCGCCGTCGATGGTGGTTGCCCACTTCCATGCCGCCTGGGAGTCAGAGCGTGGCCGTCGGCGGTGGTTCGTTGCTCGATGCGTCTTTCATCCGCCAGACCTCAAAGCGTTCGATTGTCACGTCGACGGTGTTCGGCAGGCCTTCCGCACGTCCCGGGACGGTGAGCGCGGTGTGAAGGGCGTCCGTTTGGGTGGGGTAGACGCGTGCGGTGAGTGGTTGACCGTTGATGAAGACCTCGAGTGTCGAGTGGTCGAGCAGTGCCCTGAGCGAGATCGAGCCGGTGTCGCCGACTGGGATTTGGCCCCTGCGTTCGGTGGTCCAGGCGTTGGCATCAAGGCTGCTGCGGGATCGGTCGAGCCGGACCGTGGCCATCCGGTCGTGGCCCCGCTCTATCTCGAGGATGGTCTGCTCGGCTCGGTCCGGGGTGGCGAGGAGGACCAGGTGAGCCACGCCCCCTAGAGGTATAGAGAGGTCGACTTCTAGGTCGAGCTGATCCCCTGATGGTCCGGCCATCTCGATCCCGGGTTGCAGCGCTACGGGGTGGGTGTCCGCCACGATCTGCGCCGGATCGTGGCGCAGACTATTGATCTCGGGCGCGGGCGCAAAGGAAGGGATCCCGCTGTCCAGGCTCATCACGCGAGGAAGAGACATGGCGCCGGACCAGCCCTCCGTGACCGAGGCGCTCAGGGCGCGTTCCTCCTGGAGCCACCCGAACATGATGCGTCGGCCGGCTTCGTCACGGAAGGTCTGCGGTGCGTAGAAGGCCCGCTCGCCCAGGTCTAGCCGGTGCAGCCCCGTGGGCTCAAATGCGTCCCCGCGGTAGATGCCGGTGAAGCACAGGGGGTGGAAGGTATCGAAGTTCCAGGCGGAGAAGACCAGCACATCTGTCCCTTCAGCGTCGCCGCCAGGTGCGCCGGTGTCGTGGCTGCCGAGGTGGAACAGGTCTATGCACTCCCACACCGCGCCGGTCCAGTCTTTCGTGTTCGGAGCACCGCCGAGCCCGGACCGACCGCTGGCGTCGCCCACCGCGAGCGGGCCGAGATAGCGCCACTGGCGGAGGTCGGTGGACTCGAACAGCAACGCGGTGCCACCTAGACCCCGGATGCCAGCCCCGACGATTTGACGCCAGACGCCGCGTTCGCGCCACACGCAGTGGTCCCGGAACGCGAGCAGGTCCAGGCCCGGGGGGGCTTCCACGACGGGATTGGCCGGATCCTTGGTCCAGGTTCGCAGGTCTGCGGTGCCGGTTGCCACGCAGCCCACCTCAAGGTGGCCCTTGCGGTGACCGGAGTAGACGAGGGTGGGGACGCCGTTGTCGTCGACCAGGACCCCGGACCAGCATCCGTCCTCGTCCGGTCCCGGGGAGGGGGCGAGGGCGATGGGTTGGTGAGTCCACGTCACCAGGTCTCGGCTTGTGGCGTGGCCCCAGTGGACGCGCTCATGAGCCACGTCATACGGATTATGTTGGTAGAAGAGGTGATACACGCCATCTTTCTGGGTCAGTCCGTTCGGGTCATTCATCCAGCCCTGGGGAGCAACGAAGTGGTAGCGGGGCAGGTAGCGGTCGGCCGGTTCGGGTGCCTCCGAGGTCCGCTCTGCTGTCGCTACGCGAACGGATGTGGTGTCGTCGTCAGGCATCGAGGTGTCAGACCTTCTTGTCCGTGAGGCGCGATCACGCATCGGTGACGTCGTCGGTCGGGTCAGCGGCGAGGGCTCGGGACGCGACGTCAGCTGCGGGGCGGTATAGGTGACACCGCACCCAGTGCCTGTCAGACGGATCTCCTATGAGGTGACGAACCGGTGTCGTATCACTGCACTTTGTGTCCGAATCGTCGCTGAAGGGGCAAGAGGCCGCGCGCAGGACGGCGCTCCTGAGTCGGGCACGCTCGACGGGGTCGTAGGTTCCTGCCCTGTCTGGGTCCGGAACTGCCGAGAGGAGGAGTTGGGTGTAGGGATGTGCGGGGTGGTCCATCACGGCGGTGGAGAGGCCGCTTTCCACCAGTTCTCCGGCAAACATCACCGTTGTCCGGTTGGCGACGTACCTTGCCGACGCGAGGTCGTGGGTGATGTAGAGCATGGAGATGCCCTTCTCGTCCCGGAGTCGCCGCATGAGGTTGAGGATTCCGATCCGAACGGAGACGTCGAGCATCGAGGTTGGCTCATCGGCCAGGATGACTTTGGGACCCATGGCCAGCGCTCGTGCGATGGCCACCCGCTGCCGCTGACCGCCCGAGAGTTCGAAGGCGTGGGTGTCGAGAAGATCGCCGGGTAGGTCCACCGTCTCCATCAGCTCCACCAGCTTGCTCTCGAGATCCTCGCGGCGACCCACCTTGGTGTGCAGCCGGATGGCGCGTTCGAGGAAGTGCCGAACCTGGTGAATCGGATTAAGTGACCCAAAGGGGTCCTGGAAGATCATCTGGACCTTGCCCCGGTAGGCCTGCGAGGCACGTCGTGGCTCCTCGCGCAGCACGTCGATTCCGTCTACGAAGATCTGGCCCGAGGTAGGCTGCTCGAGGCGTATGACACACCGGGCGATCGTGCTCTTTCCGCTCCCGGACTCGCCTACCAGTGCCATGATCTCGCCCCGTTCGACATCCAGGTCAATGGAGTTGAGGGCCCGGACGGCACGCCGCGAGAAGAGCCCACCGACCTGGAAGTCCTTGGTCAGCCCTCGCAACCTGATCACTGGGTCGCTGTCAAGGCCTGAGCGGGGTCGATCGATCACTGGCTGCGTGGTCATGAGGGGTCTCCGAGGCTGTTGGCGCCAACTGGCACGGGTGCTACCAGGTGTCCTGGTGCGATCTCGACCAAGTCGGGGATGTCTGTGAAGCGAACCCCTTCGCCGAGGCCGGACAGCGGGGTGATGGGGCCGTGCAGCGGCGGGAATGCGTTGATGAGGGCACGGGTGTAGGGGTGTTGCGGGTTGGAGAACATTCCTTTGGCGTCGGCGCTTTCGACGAACCGTCCGCCGTACATCACAGCCATCCGGTGGGACAGCTCGATCATGAGTGACATGTCGTGCGTGATGAATAGGATCGAGAAGCCGAGTTCTCGTTGGAGATCGCGGATCT
>JBAUUB010000172.1:0-3766 GCA_049582485.1 Dermatophilaceae bacterium | reverse complement strand
CGGCGACGATGACCTCTCCGCTGTGGTCGCCCGAGGCCAGCTCCCGGCGGATCCAGGCGACGCCCGCCTCGGGCGGGAGCATCTGCACCCCGGCGAGCTCCATGATTTTCGGGATGGACCCGCGGGTGGCCATACCGATGCCGCCCCAGGCCGTCCAGTCCAGGGCCAACGCCCGGGTCTCGGGTCGGACGCGGCGCATCGAGGACGTGATCTTGCAGAGGAGGTCGTTGGCGGCCGCATAGTCGGTCTGACCCTGGTTGCCGAACCGGCCGGCGACGGAGGAGAAGACGACGGTCGCGCCGATCCTGAGTCGGCTCAGCGCCTTCCAGAGGGTGAACCATCCCGTCGTCTTGACGTCGAAGACGAGGTCGAACTCGCGGGGCTCCTTCTCGGGCAGGTTGCGACTGATCTCCAGCCCGGCGGCGTGCAGGAGCACGTCGATCTGGGCGCTACCTTCAGCGATCCGTTCCGCGACGGCGGCGACCGCATCGGCGTCGGTGAGGTCGACGCAGTGGTAGTGCGCCGTGCCTCCCGCGGACTCGACGGCGTTGATCGCCGCTGCGGCTGAGGCAAGACGCTCGAGCCGGGAGATCTCCTTCTCGATGGCCACCGGAGTCGGGCGCTCTCCCGCGGCCTTCATCCGTGCGGCCAGAGTGCCTTTGAGGGTCTCTCGATCGGCGGCGAAGGCGGTGAGGTCCGGGTCGTCCCGGTCCGGCTCGGGAGTGAGGTCGAGGAGGTGGAACGTGCCGCCGCTCGCTGCTGCGAGGTCCGCGGTGATCGCCGAGACGATGCTCCCCGCTGCGCCGGTGACGACGACGACCGAGTCCGGTCCGAGGGTCATCCCTCCGGGACCGTCGGGGGATCCGTCCTCGTCGAGCGGCGGGAAGGGCCGCTCGACGAAGGCCACGCCCCAGCGGGCGTCGTCGCCGCGGCCGACCTCGACCACGCCGGGATCACGCAGGGTCTCCTCGACGAGGAGATCGGCCAGCGCGGCCGTCTTGCGGCTCGCCGCGAGGTCGACGGCCTTGACCAGCGCGTCCGGTCGCTCCTTCTTGTACGACTTCGTGAACCCGGTGACAGCGCCGCCCATCGGGCTGGTTGCGCCGGCCGCGTCGTAGCCGTGGTAGCCGCCCAGACGGGTGGCCGACACGAGGAACGGGGAGCCGTCCCAGAGCCGGCGCATCGTCGTGTAGAGGGCTTTGACCCGACGGCGCAGCGCCTCGGTCCAGTCCTCGAGGTCGAGGTCCGGATGGTCGGACTCGGCGTCGAGCGCAGCCAGCCAGTACACCCCCGAGATGGGGCCGTCGGCAAGCCACATCTCAAGGTGCTGCGACAGATCGTCCGTCGAGACGCCGGGCTCGAGGGTCAGGGCAGTCGCTCCCGCCTGCTCCAGGCGGCCGAGGAGGGAGCGGCCCACGCCGCCCTCGTCGAGCATCACGAGGACCCGGGCGCCGTCGAGGGTAACACCCGTCTCGGCGCAGTCGCTCGCCGCCGGTCGGAGCGAGGGCACGGGGATGCGCCGAGGCAGGGAGTCGATGGCCGCGAGGTCGCCCTCGACCATCGCCATCGTGGGGGCGTGACGTTCCCGTGCCGTATGCACCGGCTCGCCGGACATAGCGCCGCCCGGTGCCGCAGGGGTCCCCTGGGCGCCGGTCGCGTTCTCCGTGGGGGCGGTGGTGCCGGTCTTGTCGTGGATCCAGCCGGCGACGTGGTGCAGGGTGGGGAAGTCGCGCAGCTGGAGGGTGGCGTCGCGTTCGACGCCGTACTCCTGGCGGACGGCGGCGAAGACCTCGGCCTGCTTGACGGTGTCGACACCGAGGTCGGCCTCCAGGTCCAGGTCCGGGTCGAGCAGGTCGGCGGGGTAGCCGGTCATCTCGGCGACGATCTCGGTCACCTTCGCCAGGACCGCATCGCCGGTGGCGACGGGAGCTTCAGCGGCAGGAACCGCGGCCGGGGGTTCGGTCGCCTGTGGAGCGACCGTCGGGGGGGGCACCGGCGGAGCAGGCACCTGACGGCTCGGTGCAGGAGCCGCGGCGGGGGCGGTGCCGACCGCCGCCACCTTCGCGCCGGCGGTGTGGTCGAACGGCTTCGGGTAGTCGATCGTCGGGGCGATCGGCGAGGAGCCGCGCAGGGTCGGGGAGGAGCCGGCGATGCCCGGATAGGGCACGGGCACGCGGGTCACCGGGGTCACCGGGACGGCGGGCGCGCCGACATCGGTGACCCGGAGGCGGCGGTGGTCGACCTCGAGGGTGCTGTCCGCGTGGCCGGAGAGGCCGTCGAGCCAGTGCTGCCAGGCGTGCCGGTCGACGATGCGGTAGGCATAGCCGAGGCCGTCCGGGCTCCGACGAGCACCCCCTGGCAGGGGCGTCCGGCGCAGGAGTGCCATGGCGATCTGGGAGCCGAAGCCGGCGGCCAGCCGCAGCGCATACTCCACCTCGTAGCGGCCGCCCTTGGACAGGTTGAGCTCGCCGAGGTCGGGATCGGGCTCCTTGTAGTTGGGGACCGGGGGGACGAGGCCCGTCTCGAGCGCCTTGACCGCGACGACGTCCTCCATACCGGCCCCCATCGCGTGGCCGGTGAAGCCCTTGGTGTTCGTGATGACGACCTTGTCGGCATGCTCCCCGAACACCCGCCGCAACGCGTTGATCTCGGCGGCGGCGCTGCCGCCGCGGGCAGGGGTGTAGGTCTCGTGCGACATGAACATCGTCCGGGCGGCGATCTCGTGACGCTTGATGCCGCGCCGCTCGGCCTGGACGATGAGGGACTCCATGACGCCGCCAATGTGCTCGACGTCGAGCCGCGTGCCGTGGAAGGCGCTGTTCGCCGTTAGGGCTCCGAGGAGCTCGGCGATGGGTGAGAGGCCACGCTCGCGCGCAGACTCGGCAGACTCCACGACGAGCGCGGCGGCGCCCATCCCGACGATCATGCCGTGCCGCCGGCGGTCGAACGGTGTGGCCGCGTCCTCGACGCGCTCGTCGGTCGCGGCCGCGCCACTGGCGAGGAACCCTGCGGTCACCCATGGCAACAGATGGGGGGCCGTGGCGTCATCGGCGGAGACGACGATGACCCGCTTGGCGCGACCCGAGCGGATCCAGTCCTCGGCGAGTGAGAGGGCCTGGGTCGTGCTCGCACAGGCCGCGTTGACCTGGGTGTTCGGTCCGCGCGCACCGATGATCTCGGCGAACTGGCTGTGACCCATGGCGAGGGCCCGGAAGAGGAAACGACGGTCGAAGTGGTAGGGGTGGGCCTCGATGTCGGTTGAGAGCTCGGCGATGAGCCGGTCGACCTCCTCGATCCCGGCGGCACTGTCCGGCATCCGCCCGCGCACCGCGCGGAGGGCGGCGAGGTTGTCCCTGCGGCCCCGGTCGAGCGCATACTCCTCGATCGCCTCGGCGAAGCGGTCATAGCCGGGGAAGGCGCTGGCGAAGATGACGCCCGTGTCATCGCGCAGGGCCTCGGGCAGACCCCACGTGTCGGGCAGCTGTGACCCGATCGTCGTCGTCTTGTAACGCAGGGTCAGCGGGATGCCGGCGTCGCGCAGGGCGTCGAAGCCGGCGCCGATGGCGAGCCGGGTCGTCGTGTCGAGCGCTTCGTCGCGGGCGCGGTCGATGCCGAACTGCTCCACCATGTCCAGGGGCGCGTGCCTGGCGGCGAGCTTGATGACGTCGGCAGGGTCGTCGATGGTGACGAAGCTGCCGCTGCCGGTCGCGGCGTCCTTGACGACGCGTGTGATCCGCATGTCGACCATCCGCTCGCGCACGTCCTG
>JBAUUB010000171.1:0-1748 GCA_049582485.1 Dermatophilaceae bacterium | reverse complement strand
CGGTAATGCAGGAGACGTTCGAAGCGCGCGACGGTGCGTACCAGGCCGTCAGCGAAACCCATGCGATCGGCCTGTTCGCGCTGGTACAGCGCCGCCCCGGGCGGGTGACCAGCAGCGGCGAGGCGGGCCGGGACGGTCTGCGGCCGCAAACGTTTGACGGCACGCGCGGCACCAGGGATCCGCGACGCGTCCACGCCGATTTCGACTGGGCGGCGCGCACGCTGACACTGTCGCACGATGGCCGCACCGAAACGGTGGCGCTGCCGCCGGGCACGCAGGACCGGCTGTCGGTGATGTACCAGTTCCTGTTTCTGCAAACGGAAAAACTGAAAAACCTCGCCTTCGCCATGACCAACGGCCGCAAGCTCGACCATTACCGCTACGCCATGGGTCCGGACACGGTCATCGACACGCCGCTGGGACGCCTCGCCGTCGTGCATCTGGTCAAGCAGCATGCGCCCGGCGAGACCGCTACCGAAATCTGGCTGGCACGCGAGCATCGCCTGATGCCGGTCAAAATGCGCATCATCGAAGACGACGGGGAACGTTACGAGCAGGTCATCACGCAACTGGCCATCAAATGATGGAGCGGTCGTGAGCGCACCCGCGAAGCGACTGCTTGCCGCCGCCGCATTGTCCGTCGCTGCGCACGCGGCGCTGCTCAATGGCACCTGGCTGCAACCGCCGGAGGCCGTCCCGGAACCACCGCCGCTGAGCGCCCGACTGGAACCGCTGCCGCCGCCGCCCGTGCCCGCGCCGCGCGTCCAGCCACGGCGACCGCCGCCATTGCCACAGCGCATCGCCGTGGCGCCGCGCACGGCAGCGCCGCCGTCCCCGCTGGAGATTCCCGCTGCGGCGGAACCCGAGCCCATGGCGGCACCGGAGGCCCCGGCGCCGGCACCCGCCAGCGAACCGGCAAGTGTCGCCAGCGCGGCGCCGACGATATTTCAGTTGCCGGAAGCACCGCCGCTGCCCAGCTTCCCGCGCAAAGGGCGCATCACCTACCTGTTGACCATGGGCCCCGATCACACACCGGTCGGCCGCACGGTGCAGACCTGGGAGTTTGACGGCACGCAGTACCTGCTCGGCAGCCAGTCCGAGAGCACCGGGCTGATCGAAATGTTCCGGCCGCATCGCTACCACTATCTCAGCCAAGGCACGGTGTCGGACCAGGGCCTGCGACCGGATCGTTTTCTGGCAAGCGTCAAACGCGGCAGCCGCACGGAAGAATCGCTGGCGGTATTCGACTGGAACGAGCACCGCGTGCGCCTTGGCCGCCTGCCCCAGCAGGCCACCGTGACGCTGCCGGAGGGCACGCAGGACATCATCAGCTTCATGTACGATCTGGCGCTGGCACTGCCGGCACCCGGACGCCTGCAGGTGCCGTTCACCCGCGGCGCGCGGCTGGACATGGTCGATTTCGACGTGCTGCCCGCCGAAACCGTCGATACGCCGCTGGGCCGCCTGCAGGCCGTGCCGGTGGTGCAGGCACGCACGGCAGGGCGCGAAAGCCTGGCCATCTGGCTGGCGACGGAATACCGCAATCTGCCGATCCTCATCCGTTTCTATAACCGCGAAGGCGAGCTTTCCGGCGAACAGCTCGTCAGCGAAATACAGGTCAGCGACCAATGAAATCCGCAATCCCCGAATCCGCAGCGCGGGTACCCAATACGCTGCGCCTCGCCGATGCCGCCCACGCGCTCGCGCGCGTGCTGACGTTCACCTACCCTGCCGACGCGGTACTCAGC
>JBAUUB010000170.1:0-10974 GCA_049582485.1 Dermatophilaceae bacterium | reverse complement strand
CCTCGACGGTCAGCCCGAGATAGCTCGAGTAGAAGTCCCTCGCTGATGCGATATCAGTGACGGTCAGATCAGCGATGATCCCGACGACACGCATCCCAGCACCCTTCCAATGGGAGAGAGCGCCAATCGTCCCACCTTTCGTCGACCGCGTCACTGCGCCGGGGGATGGGCATCGGTGGTCGCGCCTTGGCGGATACCGGCGGAGGCTTGGCGTGCATTCTTGTTGACTCCGGCTATGCCGTGGTGAGCGTGGCGGCTTGGGCGAGGGCTTGCTCCACGGTCAATGAGCGGCCTTCGATGTCCTGGTCGGCGACTGAGTCGCCCAGAACTTCGCGGGAAAGCGCGAGTTGACGATCGAGGAAGGTTCGGTCGAGGTCGGTCAGTGGGATATCGCTGATGGTGCGCTGTTCGTCGGCGCAGGCGGCGAGCCGTAGCGCTTGCTCGTGCTTGCCGAGTGTCGATGCGGCGTAGGCCAGCAGTTCGATCACGCCGAGGGTGAGGTCGGGGTCCCCGTGTTCGGTCACGGTGTCGGCGAGGTCGTGCAACAGCATCATCGCTTCGGCGGTGCGTCCGTCGGAGAGGAGTGCGGCGACGCGGTTGACGCGGTCGGCGGCGACGCCCCAGGCGTTGCCGAGGGTGGCATCGATGCGTTCGGCCTCGGCGAGCGCCTGTAGGGCCGCCTCGGCGTGCCCGTCGTCGATCTCGAGGAGCGCGAGGTTGGTCAGTGCTGTCGCCTGTCGCTCGAGGTTCTCGATGGAGTGCGCGATCTCGATGCTGCGCTGGAGGAGGGCGCGGGCTCGGGTGGAGTCTCCTAGGTTGCGGTAGGACACTGCCATGCTGTTGAGTGCTTTGGCCTCACCGGCTCTGTCGTCGGCGCGCTGCCAGAGGGCCAGGGTCTTGGCGAGGACGTCGCGGGCCATGGCGTTGTCGCCGCGTTGCAGGAGCAGCAGCGCGAACGAGTGCAGGAGGTCGGCGAGTTGGGGGCCCTGCTGCTTTGCGGCGGCTTGGCTGGCCCGCTCCAGCCAGCGGCGGCTCTCGGTGTCGTAGCCCGTGATGTACCAGTACCACCCCAAGGCGGTGCACAGTCGGATCCCGGTTGCGATGCGTTGCTCGTCGAGGGTGTCCGGCCCGAGAGCCCAGTCGAGGGCTGCGCGCAGGTTGTCCATCTCGAGTTCGAGCGAGGCGCGCGCTGCCACGGCGTCTGGGCCTTTCAAGCGGCTACCTGCCCTCTCGGCGAGGGCTAGGAAGTGCTGGGCGTGTGTTCGCTGGAAGGTGTCGAGATCGCCGGCCTGCTCGGCGAGGTCGTGGGCCACCGCTCGTACCGGTTGGAGCAGTCTGACCCGCGGGACGCTCTGGTGGTCTTCGGTGCGGATAAGGGCGGCGTCAAGGAGCTCGGACACCACCGCGAGAGCAGACCCGATCTGCAGGACCTCGGCGAGAGCCTCGAAGGTGCCACCTGTCGCGCCAAAGGCCGCAAGCGCGCGGAAAGCCTGCTGCTCAGCCGGCCCGACCATCCGGTAGCCCCACTCGACCGTGGCCCGCAGGGTCTGCTGCCGCTGCGGATGGCCGGGTAGCGCCAGCCCCAGTACCTCGTCGAGGTGGTCCAGGAGCGCCTTGGGTGGAAGGAGGCGGACGCGTGCAGCTGCGAGCTCGATAGCGAGCGGCAGGCCCTCCAGGCGGCGGCAGACAGCCACGATGTCGGCGACGTTGTCGTCAGTGAGCGCGAAGCTCGGGTCCGCGAGGGTGGCCTGCTGGACGAACAGCCGTACCGAGTCGGCTCGGCCGGCGACCGCCACCGTTGGCAGGCCGCCCTCCATGGGGGGATACTCAGGGGCGCGACGGGGAACTCCTGCTCTCCGGCGATGTGCAGCGGACGTCGGCTGGTCGCCAGGATGCGGGGTCGAGCTGTCCCCGCCAGCAGGCGGGAGACCATGTCCGCTCCGGAGCCCGGCAGCTGCTCGAGGTTGTCCAGGACGAGGAGCACGTCGCGGTCATGGAGGTACTCGAGGATGTCGGACTCCGCAGCACCAGCCCGCCCCAGAGCGTTGCCCAGTGAGCTCCACGCGGCCGAGTCCTCCGTGACGGAAGACAGGTCGACGAAGTGAACAGCATCGACAGATACGGCCAGCAGCTCCGCCACCGCAACGGCCAGGCGGGTCTTGCCCGAACCGCCGGCCCCGGTCAAGGTGACGATCCGGCGCCCGCGCGTCGTCAGAAGTGCCGACAGCGAAGCAAGCTCCTCCTGACGCCCCACAAGCTCGCCGAGCGCCGAGGGCAGGGTACTGGAGGTGCCGAGACTGAGCAGCGGGGGGAATGCGGCCGGGAGCCCGGGCACCACGAGCTGGCAGAGGTGCTGCGGTTCGACGATGTCCTTGAGGCGGTGCGTGCCAAGGTGTAGGAGAGAAGTCCCCGAAGGAAGTCGCCCACCGACCTCATCGGCGGTTGCTTGGGTCAGCACCACCTGACCCCCGTGCGCCGTGGCCGACACCTGACGTGTGTCTGAGTCTTTGAGACATTCCGCGGGATTAATTCCCAACCAAGGTGCGGTCGTGGTCATGACTGTTTTCCTTGGTGTGATCGACGGTAGTCGATCCGGTTCTGGCGTGCTGCGGCCATGCCCTCGCGGCGTGCTTGACGGATCTGCTCGCCTCGGCCGAGGTGTTCGTCCTCGGGGGTGACGTAGCCGATCCCGGCGTGCAGGCGCAGGGTGTTGTAGCGGTCCTTGACGAGGGTGAGCTCGGCCTCGAGCACCCCGGGATCGGTGATCTTCTCCAGGTGCGGGTGCTCGGTCTTGGCGTGCCCGAAGAGGGACTCGATCCAGGGCTGGTCGGTGGGGGTGCCGGGCCGGCCGAAGCGTTGAGCGATGTACACCCCGGCGAGGAACTCGCGGGTGGAGTGTGACCTCATCTGGGGTCCGTTGTCCGAGACGGTCAACAGCAGCGGCACCTGATTGGTCTCGGCGATGACCTTCTCGAGGGCGTCGGCCTCGCCGCTGCGCAGCGCAGCGACCAGCACCTGGCTCTGCTCGCGGTCACGTTCCTCGATGCTGGCCATCAGGCCCTGCTCATAGAGTGCTTCGAGGAAGCACACCTCGACCTGGGTGGAGGACTCCTCGGCCGAGACCACGGTGGCCAGCCAGTACTTCGAGACCACGTCCAGGACCGCGACCGCGCACCGCTTGGCCCGGGTGAAGTGCGTGAAGTCGTAGCACCAGATCCGGTTAGGAGCCCACTCCAGCCAGGGCGGCCAGGTCGGCTTCGGCGCCGGATCTCGTGGCGGATTCCCAGGAAGCACAAGCCCTTCCGTGGTCAGGACACGCCGCACCGTCGCCGGTGAGACATGCACCAGCTGCTCCCGGGAGCCGCGGTGGGCGAGCTTGCGGTGCGAACGGTCGACCTCGCCCCACTGGGCGTGCAGCTCGATGATCGCGGCCCGCTCGTTCTCCAGGATCCCGTGCACCGCCCCGCCGCCAGGGACCGCGTCGCTCAGCCCATCGTGCCCGTGCCGGGCGTAGCGGGCCCGCCACCGCGCGACCCGGTCCTGATCCACTGCCAGCAGCGCACACGCCGTGCGGATGGACCAGCCCGCCCGCTCCGCGTGAGCGATCAGGTCGAGCAGGCCGGCCTTGACGGTGGCGTCCACCCGGGACGGGACCGGGCCGGCGCTCAGTCCCAACGCGCTTTTCCCTCGTGCAGGTACAACGCCACAGCCTGCTCGGTCACCGTCGCCTTGAGCCGCTCGACCTCGGCGCGCAGCTCGACGAGCTCGGCCTGTTCCGGGGAGAGGCCCGGGCGGCCGGGCTTGGCCGACAACGCGATCAACGCCCCATTCTTGGCGGCCTTGGCCACCGAGACCACCACCGAGCGGTCCACCCCGTACCTGGTCGCGATCTCGCGCTGGGTGCCCTGCCCGGTGAGCATCGCCACCCACATCTCGTACTTCTGAGACGGTGCCAACACGCGCCTCTTCTTCCGCGGCGTCGGCTTCTTCGACATGCCCTGATCCGACATGGTCATCGACCTCCTGATCGACTCGCCACGCCGCATCCTGGTCGGTATTTAATCCCCCCAGATGTCTCACGAACTCAGACGCAAAACAGGCGGTGACGGCGGCGTGGCCGAGGGCGATCAGGGTGTGGGACTTGCCGGTGCCGGCCGGGCCGATCATGGCCAGGTTCTCGGCGGCGCGGATCCATTCCAGGCTGGTGAGGTAGGCCCAGGTTGGTGGCGGGATGGAGGAGGCGGCCAGGTCGAACTCGGCGAGGGTCTTGGTCACGGGGAAGGCGGCGGCTTTGAGGCGGGCGCGCTGGTTGGAGGCGTCGCGGGCGGTGATCTCGGCTTCGACCAGGGCCCGCAGGATCTCCTCGGGGGCCAGCGTTGGGTCTTGGCGTTCAGGAGCAGCTCGGGCGCGAGCTGGCGGATCGCGGCGAGCTTGAGCCGGCGTAGGCCGGCGGTCAGGTCCGCTGGCAGCGGTGGGACGGTCTTGGCGGTCACGACCACGCCACCTGTCCGTCGATGTCGGCCGTGGCCGCGCCGGCGGTGACGGTCGTGGGCGAATCGTCAGAGGCAGCAATGGTGCTCGCTGGCCTGGCGGTGGGGGCGTACTCGGCCAGGGAGCGTCCGGCCGCGGTGGGCAGGTCGATCACCAAGGCATCCCCGGCGGGTCGTGGGGTGGGCAGCGCTGCGCCGGCGGCGAGGATGGAGCGCACGTCGGCGGCTCGCCATCGGCTGAACGCGACCGCCCGTTCCAGCGCCGCGACCATCGCCTCGCGACCGTGCGCGGCGGTCAGGGTGTTCAGCTCGGCCAGCTCGGGGCCGAGACGGGTGTGACCGGCCGCGGCGGCTCCGGCGATGAACGCCTGCGGGACCGGCCCGAGGGAGCAGAACTCCTTCTCCGCGACCGTGCGGGGGCGGATCGCCCGCACCGGCACGCTCGGGCGGGGCCCGCCGTAGTGCTCGTCGAGGATGGATGCCTCCCCTGGGGCGGTGAGGGGATGCTCGGCGTGCACCGCCCCGGTGCCGACGTCCAGGACCAGGACCCGGGGTCCGTCGACGACGACCGCGACGGTGGCCCCGACCAATGTCGTGGGCACCGAGTAGCGGGCCGATCCGAGGCGGATGGTGGAGAGCTTGTCGACCTTGCGGGTGAGCGGTGCCGGGCCGATCCTCGGCCGCAGCGACGGCAACGGCGTGAGCAGCTCGGCCTCACGTTCCAGCCGCTGGGTCGGGACCGCGCAGGTCTCGCTGTGCACGGCCGCATTCACCTCGTCACACCACGCCGTGGCGTGCTCGTTGGCTGCCGGAAGATCAGCGAGGACCGTTGCCACCACGACGGACTCGTCGACGCTCGCACCGACGTCGAGGGCGTGCTCGAGCAGCAGCGGCCGCAGCAGGTCGTCCTTGCCGTACCTGACGAGGTTCTCCACCAGGCCCTTGGACTCCGGGTCGGCCGCCTCGCAGAAGTCCGGCCGGAACCGGTAGTGGGTGGCGAAGCGGACATAGTCCGGGCTCGGTACGACCCGGCCGGCGACGACGCCGCCTTTCAGGCAGCCCATCCGGTCCGCGAGGACCACCTTCGCCACCCCGCCCAAGGCTTCGAAGCACTCCGCCAGCAACGCCAGCGTGGTGTCCTGCTGCTCGTCAGCGGCGAACCGCACGAACCGGATCCGCGACCACGCCAACACCGCGGCGAAGACGTGCACCCCGGCGATCACGCCCCAGTCGATGACCAGGTGCTCACCCGGGGACCACACCGCCGGACGACGGACACGGCCCTGCTGCTGGCGGTAGCTGCGCTTCTCCTGGGCGACCAGGCGCCGGAAGTTGCGGTCCGAACCCGCATATCCGGCCGCCCGAGCCCGAGGCAGCAGCCGCTTGGCGCTGACTCGTCCCTTGCCGGCCGTGACCGCGGCCGCGACCAGCGAACGGACCGTCTCGTAGTTACTCGGCCGCGGACGGCGCCGCGTGCCGTCCTGGCCCGCCTCGACACGCTCGATCACCCGCCGCACCGTCTTGTGCGTGGTCCCGCAGATCTCCGCAGCGCCACGGTAGGTGCCCACCAGTTGGTAGGCGGCAACAATGTCCATTTCTTCCCTCTTGCTCTTCAATGGAACTCCCTGGGCGGTGACACAGTGACTGGCTGACACCGTCACCGTCACCGCTCAGGGACTCCCGCTCACGTAGACACGACGAGCAGAGGGTGGGGACTTCTACTTGGCCACCAGCGGGGACCTCACCTGGCCACCAGCGGGGACTTTTCCATGGCCACGGACAACACTCTTCGAAGAAGGCAGTCACGTCATCGAGGCGAAGACAACGGGAGAATGCGCTGGTTGCCGGATCGAGCTCCGGGAAGGGAAAGAACTCCAGGGTCACCTCACCCCGGCGCAGGATCATCCACCCCGGGTCGCGGTACGCACTGGCAAAGCCCACGCCGGCGAAGAACGCGGCGGTCGTGTCGAAGTCACGCGACGGCACATTCGGCGTGGCGCGGTCGACCATGGAGTCACAGTCGTGCTCCGCTCCGGACTTCGGAGTGACCCCGTCCGCGGCCTCCTCACCAACTGCGCCCTTCCGCCGGGAGCCGACCGTGACACACAAGTCCTCCAGCTCCAACCCCGGGTGGCGCGTCGCGGCGAGTCATTCGATGGCGTTGTGGTGGCTGTGATTGCACGCAGGTCTTGACGGGCCGGGTCCTCGTGTTCTGCGGCTCACACGTGGGCGTCGACGGTCGCGGACGCTGGGAAAATGTAAGAGCCAGGCACTACCGATGGTTTGGTCGTTGCGCGACCGACCGCAGGGATCGGAGGTGCATCTCATGGGTAGGCCGGGACTAGGGGGACTGGGCAGGGAGCCACTCACGCTTGCGAGTCACCGTGTCCTGTTCGCACCAGCGCGAGACCCGCCGGCTCGTCAGGTCGGTTCATGGTCTTCGAGGTGCGCCTCACCGACCCACGGCGGAGCGCACCGGCCAGCGGAAGAGTTGGTGCTTGGACCGCTGCCTCCCGCGCAGGTACCTCGCCCGATCAGGCCTAGGCACTGCGCGCCATCCGTCGTCGGAGTCTTCGTGCCCTTGAACGACGGACATGCACAACTGCACAAAGGAAGGATCATGTTCACACTGAGGCGTACGCCTCGAACATCGAGGAAGGCTCTGCACGTGGTCACGGGGGTGGTCGCCGCAGTCGGACTGACCATCGGGGGCGCCGCCGTTGCTGGCAACGCGGCCCCTGCTCCTGCTGGCACCTTCCCCTACACGACCACGTCTGACTTCAACGCGGGCGCCGAGGTGACCCTGACCCAGACGGTGCAACGGATCACCAATACAGACCCTGGGGACGAGTACGATCCGGCGCTTTCTGGGGACCTCGTCGTCTACACCGGCAACCGGGACGGCGATACCGACGTGTACTACGTCGACCTGACCACTGGGGTCGAGACAGCCGTCACCCAGCTGCCCGGGATGCAGGAGCTCAGCGACGTCTACTCCCCGCTCATCACCTACACCGACCTGTCGGTGCGTGATGTGTGGGTCTACGACACGCGCACCGGTGAGACAACGAACGTCACAGGCAGCTCGGGCGCCTTCGCGGCGAACCCTGCGATCGGCCGTGACACGGTCGTCTGGGAGGACACCCGCGATGCCAACGTCGAGATCTACGGCATGGACCTGGCCACGGGCATCGAGCGCCGCATCACCGAAAGCACGCCCTCCGACGGTGCACCCGAGGTCTCCACCGGCACCGCCCAGGACCAGGTCGTCTGGCAGGTCTGCACCGGCGGCATCTGCGACATCGCCCTGTACGACTGGTTCACCGGAGCCACGCGCATGGTCACCGAGACCACCGACGCCGATGAGCGCCGGCCCGACATGGACGGTGACATCGTCGTCTACGACGGCTACAAGGACGGCGAGCGTGACATCTACGCCTACGACGTCACGACCCGGCAGACGCGGCGGCTCACCCTCGCGGGTTCCCAGAACAACCCGAACATCAGCGGCGACGTAGTGGCCTTTGAGGACGTCTCCACCGGCATGTATCGCATCATGCTGTGGCATCTGCCCACCGGGGCGGTGCTGCAGCTTACCGATGGTCTGGAAGGGGAGTACCTCAACGACATCGACGGCAACCGCGTCGCCTACACCGCGCGCCGCAACAACCAGCTCGACATCTATCTGAGCACCTTCACGATCGAGGAATCCAGTGACTACAACTTCACCGGATTCTTCCCGCCCGTCGACAACGACGCCGTATTGAACGTGGCGAAGGCAGGCAGCAGCATCCCGGTCAAGTTCAGTCTCGGCGGAGACATGGGCCTGCAAGTGCTCGCCGCGAACTCGCCGACCTCTCAGCAGGTGGCATGCGACCAAGGAGTCCCCACCGACCCCATCGAGACCACAGTCACCGCGGGGGGAAGCACGCTCACCTACGATCCCGAAACGGGGCAATACACCTACGTCTGGAAGACCGACCGCACCTGGACCGGGTGCCGAGAGTTCATCCTCACCCTGGACGACGGCAGCCAGCACACCGCACTATTCAAGTTCCGCTGAGCGTTATCACCCGGAGCACCTGAGTCCTTCCGCCGGCTGTCCGCCCAGCCGATCTGCGGTATGACCGGATGGCTGCAGCGTTAACCGGGAGCTAGGAGTTCGCGCGCTCCGCGACGTCCTTGTAGGTGCGCAGCATCCCACCCCAGGCGTCGGGACCCTCGAAGGTGCTCTGCATCGTGGCCGCATCGGCGCCGTACGCCTCGAGGTCACGGTGCACGAGCTCGACGAGGGTGCGCCCGTCCTCCGTCGGCGTGAACGACACGTCGAGGTGGGTGACGAGGTCGCCGTGGTAGGCCCAGTCGGCGCCGACCTGCCAGGTGACCGTGAAGCCGCGGGGTGGGTCCCACGCCGTGACCACGCCGGTTTCGGTCTCCTCGCCGCCCTCGTGCCTGGCGTACCAGCGACCACCCACAAACGGCTCGATGATGATCTCCTTGAGTGGCGTCTGACCGATGTGATGGCCCGCCGGCCACCACGAGATCATCTCGTCGGTAAACACCTCGAAGCAGCGCTGCTGGTCGAGGCCTACCGAGACGCTGACGCGCACCGGGCTGATGGTCTGCTGTTGCTGGGTCATCGGTCCTACTCCTTGTCGCTCTGGTTGTCGGCGTTCTGGTTCTCTGCGTGCTGGGCGAACGCGAGCATGGCCTGCTGCCAGAACCGCTCCAGGTAGGCGCGGAGCGGGGCGAGTCCGGCCGGGTCCACCCGGTAGACCCGGCGGGTCCCTTCCTGGTGGTCCACCACGAGTCCGACCTCCTTGAGCACCTTGAGGTGCTGGGAAACGGCCGGCCGGCTGACCGGCAGCAGCGCGGCGAGCTGCCCCACCGGCTGCGGGCCCTCGAGCAGCAGGTCCAGGATCGCCTGCCGTGTGGGGTCACCCAGCACCGTGAGCAGCGTCTTTGCGTTCGTAGTCACTTACCGTAAGTTACAACTAACGGTAAGCGGCTGTCAACGGTCACTTGGCGCCCGATCGGCGCAATCCGTCAAACCGGGGAACGGTGCGTCAAACCGCCGGCAGCCGGGCTAGCAGAGCGGTCGTCCGCTTTTGGTTAGAGTCGGTAGCGCTCGCAGTACGAGTTGCTGGTGACGGCCGGGTCCAGGAGTACGGCTGGGTCAACTCGCACGAATCTGTCTTTGGCGCGGAGCAGGCTCGCCCAGACCTGTTTTATCAGGTCAGCAGGGCCTCGGTGAAGGACACCGCGAAGGCCCGGCACCACACCACCACGCGCCAGCCGGCCCCGGCCTGCGCCTCGGCAGGCACGTCGTACTGCTGGTCGCCGATGTTGCCCTTGAGCACGCCGAGGTCGACGAACCCCTCGACCGTACCCGCGGGCGCGTCCGGTGGAACCAGGTAGACCAGCAGATCGGGGCCGTTGTCGGTTGCGAAGTCCGTGAGCGTCAGCACGGTGCCATCGGGCGTGTCGACCAGCGACGCGATCCCCTCCCCGGGGTGGTCGCGTGCCTCGAACTGCCCGGACGCCACCTGTCGGGCCGCCTCGGCCTGTGCTGGGGCCGACGCGGCGGCCTGGCCAGCACCGACGTCGGCCCGATCCTCGGTCGAGGCTGCACCCGCGACGACGACGTCCTCATCGACAATGTCATCGGTGACCAGCGGCAGCCCGAGAATGACGCCGGCGGTCGCGGCGACCGCGACGTAGGCGCCGCCCACGGGCACCCACAGCTCACGCCGGCGACGGATGCCGAGGAACAACACCCCGGCCAGCAGCCCGAAGAAGACCGTGGTGAGCACCATGGCCATCACGTCGCTGGAGGCCAGCCGCCCCAGCAGCAGGATGCCACCGAGCATCCCGCCCACGAGGGCGGCAGCCAGCAGGAAGCGGGTCGCGAAACCGACGGGGCGACGTTCGGCACTCGCCCGGGAACTCGTTTGTGTCATGCCCTCGAAACACGGCAACCCCCAACGGTGCTTCCACCCACGACCCTACGGAAGCCTTACGGTCCGCGCCATGAACATGACCGCTTCGCGACTCGCGGTCGCGACAGGCAGGGCCCACAGAAGACCTCAGCCACCCTGCGTCTCTTCGCCGGGGTATCGACTCGGCCGGCAGCCTGACTTCCTGCCTGTCGTGGCAGTTGGGTCGTTATCCGTGTTTCCAGACCTTGCGTGCTGAGAGCAGGAGCAGCAGGACGAGCAGGGGGATGAGGACGGGGGAGGGGATGACGCCGAGGAGGGCTCCGCCGGCGAAGACTCCGGCGATGGAGCCGGCGGCCATCGCCAGGATGAACGTGCTGTTGTCCTTGATCACGGTGAAGGACTTGTCCTGGCTGTAGCGGGCGAACGCGACGGTCATGGTGGGCAGCGAGACGGCCAGGGAGAGGCTGCCGGCGACTTTGATGTCGATCCCGTAGAGCAGGATGATCGTCGGGATCAGCAGCTCGCCTCCGGCCACACCCATGATG
>JBAUUB010000169.1:0-10232 GCA_049582485.1 Dermatophilaceae bacterium | reverse complement strand
CGTACGCTCGGTAAACACCGGAGCCTCCTATGCATGTCGGCACCCGCCCGCCCATCGAGCGAGTGATCCACGAATTCCTGCATACGCGAGGCTCCGGCCTCAAGACCACCAGTCACCCGCGACCCTCATAGGGTCTAGGTGGTGATCGATGAACTACCTGATCGACAGCCGGTCAGGGATCGACGACGATCGTGCAGACCAGCGTGTTCGCCGGCGCGGTGGGCTCAGATCGTTGATCGTGAGCTCCACGTCGCCGGGGTCATTGGTCGTGTTCTCGGCAACCAGCTCGGCGTTGGCGTCGACACACGAGATCGTGGAGGCCGTGCCGCCGTCGATCTGGCTGTCGACCGACACCGTGACGTCGGTCAGTGGAGTGTTGACGAACGACACGTCAGCAGCCGCCGCGACCTCAAGGCGAGACCATCCGCGCATCGGACAAAGCTCGAATCGGCCGGGGGCGGACTTCAGATAACGAAATGATCACGCTAGGGTGGGTGACGTTGCCCGGGCCTGACGGCTGGGCGACCTGTATGGCGCACCGCTGCTCCCCTGCCTGGCGGTGTCGTCGTCTTCGTCCGTGATCCGCCCCTGCCGTGAGGACCATCCGTTGTGAGTTCAGGCTCGTACCTGCCGCGCCACCGTGCCCCCGGACGCCATCGGACGCAGCGTCGCCGCACCATGCCGCGCGCGCTCAGTCCGCAGTTCGCCCTCCCCAGCGCGGCGTCGGTGGCGCTGGTGTTCTCGACCGCGGGGGCGTCGGTCGCCGGGTCTGCACCCCTCGCGCTGCAGACGTCCTCGGCTGACCTCGCCCTGGCGCAGAGCCAGGTGAGCGAGAGCCTCCAGGACACCTCCGCCCTCGCCGAGCGGCGCAGCGCCGTCACGGACCAGACGGCGCTGCTGCAGGGCCGCCAGCAGGAGGCCGAGCGGGTCGCCCGCGAGAAGGCCCGCCAGGAGCTCGAGAAGAAGAAGGCCGAGGAGGCCGCCAGGAAGAAGGCCGAGGCCGCCGCCAAGAAGAAGGCCGAAGAGGCCAGGCAGAAGGCCGAGGCCGAGAGGAAGGCGGCGGCGGCGCGGGAGAAGGCCGAGGACGAGGCCCGCCGGTCGGCCCAGAGGTACGTGGCCCCGATCAACCGGTACAAGTACACCTCCGGCTTCGGCAGCCGGTGGGGACGGTTGCACGCCGGAGCGGACCTGGCCGCCCCGATCGGCACCCCCGTGTTCTCGGTCTCGGCGGGCACGGTCATCCGGGCCGCGCACACCGGGTCATGCGGGAACAACGTCTGGATCGAGCACTGGGACGGATCGGTCAGCCGGTACTGCCACATGGACTACATGTCCGTCGGCGCGGGCCAGCGAGTCGCCGCAGGGGAACGGATCGGCGGCAGCGGCAACACCGGACGCTCCTACGGCCCACACCTGCACTTCGAGATGCGACCCAACGGGGAGAACAGCGATCCGGTCGACCCGGTTGCCTGGCTGCGCTCGAAGGGCATCAGGCTCTGAGGGGTCCGTCAGCGTGACCCCGCATAGAGCCGGGTGACGACGTCGACCAGCTCCACCAGTCCGCGCGGCCGGTCGTCGCGCCACCACACGAGCCGGACCGGGATGCGCGGGCCGTCCTTGACGGGACGGTAGCTCACACCGGGGCGCACGTGATGGTGCCCCGTCGCCTCGGCAGTGGTGCCGACGGCCTTGCCCGCCGCGATGGCGTCGAGCCACTGGTCGACATCGCTCGACTCGACGAAGGTGGGTCTGGCCGGCAGGCCGGCCCACATCTCCCCCGTCGTCGAGCCGGTGCGTGAGTCGATGAGGATGGTGCGTTCGGCGAGCTCGGCCATGGACAGCCGACGCCGGCGGGCCCACTGCGGGTCGTCCGAGGCGAAGGCCACGACCCGGCGCTCGAGGCCGACGACGACCGACTCCAGGCGCGAGTCCTCGACAGTTCGCCTCAGGACGGCGACGTCGCACGCGCCCTCGACGAGCCCTGCCGTCGGGGTGTTGCGCTTGACCAGCTCGAGCTCGATATCCGGGTGGTCCCTGGCCCAGGTGCGCTGCAGAGCGGCCGTGTGCCTCCCCAGGCCGGCCCACGCATACCCGAGGCGCAGCGTGCTCTGCCGGGAGCGGAGGAAGTCGCTGAACCGGTCCGCCTCCGAGAGCACCCGGCGCGCGTGCGGCAGGATCTGCTGCCCGGTCGCGGTCGGCTCACACCCGCGCGGTATGCGGCGCAGGACCCGGTCTCCCACCGTCCGCTCCAGCGAGGCGATGGTCCGCGAGACGGCGGCCTGGGAGACGTGCAGCTCGCGGGCCGCATCGGTGAACGACCCGACGTCCAATGCGGTGACGAAGTAGCGCAGCTCGCGCAGGTTCCAGTCCATAACCGAAGCGTATGGCATCGCCGAAACATGCACTGGACTTATGACAGCGACCCGCCCACGCTGATCGCCATGACCACTCCCCTCCAGGCCCGCCCGGCCGGTGTCACCGAGCCCGCTCCCGTGCTGTCGGCCGAGTCGGCCACCTCACGCGAGCGCGCCGCCGGCCTCGGCCTCATGCTGGCCGGCTCGGCCTCGAACCAGGTCGGTGCAGCGATCGGTGCCCTGGCGTTCCCGGTCATCGGGCCCGTGGGAGTCGTCGCCGTCCGACAGCTGACCATGGCCGCCTTCCTCACCCCGGTCGTGCGGCCGCGACTGCACCGGATGACACGAGCCCAGTGGCTGCCGGTGCTCGGACTGGCGCTGTCGTTCAGCGTGATGAACCTCGGCCTCTACGCCGCCGTCTCGCGGATCGGGCTCGGCCTCGCCGTGACCCTGGAGTTCCTCGGGCCGCTCTGCGTCGCGGTCCTCGCCTCCCGCCGCGCCGTCGACGCCTGTTGCGCTCTGCTGGCCGGCGTCGGGGTCGTCGTGCTCACCGCGCCGGGACCGTCGACCGACTACCCGGGCATCGCCCTCGGCCTGGTCGCCGCGGGGGCCTGGGCCGCATACATCCTCCTGAACCGGTCCGTCGGACAGCGCCTGCCGGGCCTGCAGGGGACGGCCGCTGCGGGGGTGGTGACCGCCGCCGCCTGGACACCGGTCGCGGTGGTGTGGTTCTGGCTGCACCCGCCGACGGTCAACGCCCTGGCCTTCGCAGTCGTGTGCGGGCTGCTCGCCTCGGTCGTTCCATACGTCGCCGACCTGCTGGCCCTGCGCCGGGTGCCGACGCAGCTGTTCAGCACGCTGTCCAGCATCCACCCGCTGTGGGCCGCGCTGGCCGGCTGGGTCGTCCTCGGTCAGGTGCTCGGCGCCAACGAGTGGATCGGTCTGGGGCTCATCGTGATCGCCAACGTCGTCGTGTCGGCGCGGGGTGTCCGGGCCGGTCGAGAGCCTCGCTCCGGGGCGCCGGGCACGTCATGATGGGGAGATGGAGCAGGCCGTCACGATCGACATCGCAGCCCCGCCGAGGAAGGTGTGGGATGTTCTGACGGACGTCGAGGCCTGGCCGCAGTGGACCTCGACGGTGACCTCGGTTCGGCGCCTCGACGACGGTCCGTTGCGCGCCGGGAGTCGGGCCAAGGTCGTCCAGCCGCGCATCCCGGACACCGAGTATGTCGTGACCGAGCTTGCCGAGGGCACGTCATTCACCTGGGTCGCGTCGGGCCCCGGCGTCCGCACCACCGCCCGTCACGAGCTCGAGCCGCTGTCCGACACGATGACCCGGGTGCGCCTCTCGGTCGTGCAGTCCGGATGGCTCGGCACCGTCATGGGCCGTTTCTACCGGGGGTTGACCGACCGCTACCTCGCCACCGAGGCGAACGGGCTGAAGGACCGCTCCGAGCGGTCGTGATCGACGGGTCGCCCAGGTGCAGGTCAGCCCGGCGGCGCCCCTCGCTCGGCCTTCGCCTCTTAGGTCGTCGCGTCCTCGGAGGCGGTGATCTGCAGCAGCACCTGACCCGACGTCACAGCCGTGCCCGGTGCGACGAGAACGGCGGAGACGGTGCCGGCCTGCGGGGCGGTGAGCTCGGTCTCCATCTTCATCGCCTCGAGCACGACCACCACCTCGCCGGCCTCGATCGTCTGCCCTTCCTCGACAAGGACCCGGGCCACCGTCCCGGCGAGCGGGGCGGTCACGCCGTCCGCGTCGGCGGGCGCACCCGCCGCGGGCGTGCCTGCGTGAGGGGGCGAGAAGTTCCCACCGGTCATGAAGATCGCCCCGATCGTCGAAGGCTTCTCCTCCTCGACCTCGACCTCGACGTCGTATGCGACGCCGTTGACTGTCACCTTGAGCTGCATGTCCTCTACCTCGGCCGCTGGATGTTGTGGTGGGCCTGGACGACGACCCGGCCCTGCTGAGCCCAGGCCGCTCCGGTCCGATAGTGCATCTGCTTGATCTTGGCCCGGTGACCGAGGAAGGCCGCCACCGCTGCGGAGATGGCGATCGCCACGTCCTCGGGCACGCCGGGGTTCTGCTCCCGGCGCTGGGCGAGCTCGGCCTCCAGCTGGGCCACCCGCTGCGAGAGCGAGTGGACCGCCTCGACCAGCTCGGCGACCGTCTGCCCGTGGGTGTCCGCGGGGCCGGTGTCCGCGGCGCTCATGTCGGGCCCAACCCGTGCTTCTTGGCCGGGCGGATGGTGCGTTTGGTGATGTTGATCTCCAGTGCCCGGGACACGTGCTCGCGCGTGCGGGCCGGGTCGATGATGTCGTCGACCAGGCCGCGGGCGGCGGCGACGTACGGCGTCGAGAACGTCGAGCGGTACTCCTCGACGAGTTCGGCACGACGCCGCTGCGGGTCCTCTGCTTCGGCGATCTCGCGGCGGAAGACGATCTCAGCGGCGCCCTCAGCGCCCATCACGGCGATCTCGGCAGTCGGCCAGGCGAGCACCTTGTCGGCGCCCAGGTCCTTCGAGCACATCGCGACGTAGGCGCCGCCGTAGGCCTTGCGGAGCACGACCGTGATCTTCGGGACGGACGCGGCCGAGTACGCGTAGAGCAGCTTCGCGCCGTGCCTGATGATCCCGTTGTGCTCCTGGGCCACGCCGGGCAGGAAGCCGGGCACGTCGACCAGGGTGAGCAGCGGGATGTTGAAGGCGTTGCAGAACCGCACGAACGCCGAGGCCTTGTCCGAGGCGTTGATGTCGAGCACGCCGGAGAGGACCATCGGCTGGTTGGCCACGATCCCGACCGTGCGACCGATGATCCGGCCGAAGCCGATGACGATGTTGCCGGCGTAGCCGGCCTGCACCTCCAGGAAGTCGCCGCGGTCGACGAGGCGGGCGATCACCTCGCGGACGTCGTAGCCCTTCTTGTCAGAGGTCGGGATGACCTTCGGCAGCTCCGGGTCGGCCTCGACGACGTGGTCCGGGTCGACGATCGGTGGATCCTCGGAGTTGTTCTGCGGCAGGAAGCTCAGCAGCTTCTTCGCGATGAGCACCGCCTGCTCGTCGTCGTCGGCGACGAAGTGGGTCACCCCCGACCGCGCCATGTGGGCGTCGGCGCCGCCGAGGTCGTCGGAGGTCACCTGCTCCCCCGTCACCTGGGCGATGACGTTGGGCCCGGTGATGAACATGTGCGCCTGGCGGGTCTGGATGATGAAGTCGGTCAGCGCCGGAGAGTACGCCGCACCCCCGGCGCACGGACCCGCGATGATCGAGATCTGCGGGACCACGCCGGAGAGCAGGACGTTGTTGTAGAACACCCGGCCGTAGCCGGCCAGCGAGCCGATCCCCTCCTGCACCCGGGCCCCGCCGGAGTCGTTGATGAAGACGAAGGGCGTCCCGGTGCCGAGGCTCGCGCGCAGCGTGGCCGCGACCTTGTTGGAGTGGATCTCACCCGCGCTGCCGCCGGCGACCGTGAAGTCCTGGCTGGCGACGTGGACCGGTCGGCCGAACACGGCACCCTCGCCGGTGACGACGCCGTCGGCCGGCAGGTCGGCCCGGTCGAGCCCGAAGTAGGTCGACTGGTGACGCGCGAACATGCCCGTCTCCTCGAACGTCCCCGGGTCGAGCAGCGCCGCGATCCGCTCGCGGGCGGTCAGCTTGCCGGCCGCGTGCTGTCGCTGTATGCGCGCCTCACCTCCGCCCTGCTCCACCTCCCGGCGTCGGGCCAGCAGGTCGGCCGTGCGCTCCTCCATGGAGGCCTGGTGGTGCTTCTTCTTGCTCGGGCGGTCTTTGCTCACAACAGCCTCAGGCTCTCTCGACGGTGACGGAGTGCGCTGTGCCGTCCAGGGTGACGGAGTAGTGGATCGGTCCCTTGACCGGACCTCCCGAGGACTTGGACAGCTGGTCGGTGGCCACCACGGCGGGGTCCTTCCCGACGTTCCTCGGACCCTCCGACCGCTCGACGAAGAAGCCGGGAGCGACACCCGGGAACATCGCGTAGGTCAGCACGTCCTCGTCGGTCCCGTCGAAGCCCTCGAGCGCACTGGCCTCGATGACGAGCCGCTCCCACTCGGGCGGAATCAGGTCGGCGGGCCGGACGTCGATCGGCTCCTTGCCGGCCTGCAGCCGCGCGGCCTCGACGATCTGCGGGTCGCGCTCGCCGAGCGTCGTGCCGTAGTAGCCGAGCATCAGGTCGGCGAACTCCGCGGTCAGGACCTGGTAGGGGCCCATCAGCACGTTGAACACGGCCTGGGTGCCGACGATCTGGCTCGACGGCGTGACCAGCGGCGGGAAGCCGGCCACCTCCCGCACCCGCGGCACCTCGAGGAGGACCTCGCGCAGTCGGTCACCCGCGCCCTGCTGACGCAGCTGACTCTCCATGTTCGAGATCATCCCGCCGGGGATCTGGCTCTTGAAGATCTCGGTCTCCACGCCGGTGATCGCGGACATGAACTGGGTGTACCTCGGTCGCACCTCGGCGAAGTGGTCCTTGATCCTCAGCAGCCGCTCGTCGTCGAGGCTGGTGGTGTACGGAGTCCCGCGGAGCATCTCGACCAGCGACTCGGTCGGGTTGTGCCCCGGGCCGAGCGAGATCGAGGAGATCGCGGTGTCGACGACGTCGGCGCCGGCCTCGATGGCCTTCATCAGGCTGACCAGGGTCACGCCGGTCGTCGCGTGGCAGTGCACGTGGATGCGCACATCGGACCCGAGGTCGTCCTTGATCGCCTTGACGATGTCGTAGGCGGGCTGCGGCTTGAGCAGCGCGGCCATGTCCTTGATGCAGAGCGAGTCGCAGCCCAGCTCCATCAGCTCGCGCGCCATCTGCACGTAGCCCTCGACGGTGTGCAGCGGGCTCTCCGTGTAGCAGATGGTGCCCTGGGCGTGCTTGTCCACGCGACGCACCGCGGCGATGGCCTCCTTGACGTTGCGCACGTCGTTGAGGGCGTCGAAGACGCGGTAGACATCCATGCCGTTCTCGGCGGACTTCTCGACGAACCGGTTGACGACGCCGTCCTCGTAGTGGCGGTAGCCGAGCAGGTTCTGGCCCCGCAGCAGCATCTGCAGCCGGCTGTTCGGCATCAGCTCGCGGAACGTGCGCAGCCGCTCCCACGGGTCCTCGTTGAGGAACCGGATGCACGCGTCGTAGGTCGCGCCACCCCAGCACTCGACCGACCAGTAGCCGGCGGCGTCGATGTCGGCACAGGCATCGACCATGTCCTCGAGCGCCATCCGGGTCGCCATCAGGCTCTGATGGGCATCGCGCAGGACCAGCTCGGTGACGCCGACCTCGCGCGGCGTCGTCGTCTCAGCCATGTCCCGATTCTGGCATCTCGCACCGCGTTTGGCCCCGCAGGAGACCCTTACCTTCTTCGGGTCCCTGACGGGACCGTCGCACGGGATGCGGTCGCGCGCAGAGATGGTGACATAGCGCCTCGCGGTGCACAAGCGCCTCCCTCAGCCGAGCGACCTCGCTCGAACGACCGCTCGAAGGACCGCCCTCGAACGACGCCCCTCAGCCGAGCGGCACGACCTCTGACCGGCGCGCCGACACCGCCGGCTCGACGAGGGGGACGGACGAGAGCACCGTGGCAGCACCCTCGGTGGCCGTGGTGACGACGGCACCGCGCACCTCGCCGGCACCGTCGACCTGCCGCACCCAGACCCCCTCGCCGGTGAGCGGGACGGTCACGGTGCCGTTCGTCGGCACCAGAACCTCCGTCGTCGTGGGCTCACCGCCCGCGACCTGCGTGACCGCGACCGTGGCCCCGGCGCCGCGCGTCGAGACGACGAGGGTGCGGGTGACCTCGTCCCGGGTCGGCAGCGCCGCTCCCCCGACGCCCTCGAGCGCCGGACGACTCACCGCCCAGGCCGCCTCCGCGCCACCGTCGGTCACGAAGGTGCGGGCCGCAGCCAGGACCTCGGTGTCGGCGGAGACCGCGAGCGTCGTCGGGCCGGCCGGCAGTCCCGAGATCGGGACGTCGACGACGGACCCGGCAGGCACCCGCACGACCGCCTCGGGCAGCTGCCGCTCACCTTGCGCGGTCAGTGCCACGACCGTGCCGATCGCCTCGGTGTCCGAAGGGTTGACCACGCGCACGACGAGATTGCCGGCGCCCTCGGCCGGGACCTGGACGCCGGGAATCACCTGCTCGCGGCCCGGGTCGGCGGTTGTCGAGACGACGTCGAAGCCGGTCGGCTGCGTTCCGGTCAGCGAGGTCTCGACGAGGGCCGCCGTGATGTCGCCACCGTCGGCGACGACCCCGAACGCCGGCTGCGCCTCCTGCGGCGCCAGTGCGTCGCTGAGCAGGACGGTGCGCCCCCGGGCGGGAACGACGAGCCCCTGGCCGTCGGGCGGCACGATGGTTCCCTCGACGCCGTAGCCGGTGATGTCGACGGTCACCGCGTTGCTGCCGGGGTTGGTCAGCACGATGCGCTCGGCACGCCCCGGGCCGCCTCCTCCGCCGAGCAGCCAGGCGGTGGGCGCGGCCTGACCGCACGGCACGCTCGCGAGGCCGACGACCTCGTCGGTCTCGGCGCGGGTCTCCTGGGTGGCGACCAGCCCGGGTGCGGCGGCACCGGAGCCCGAGGCGAGGTATGCGCCGGTCTCGGTCAGCCCGTCCGTCGCCGTGGTCGTCGGGTCGGGACGGTCCGCCTCGCTGGCGTCGTCGGCCCCCTCGCTGTCGGACGTCGCTGCGGTCGCGAGCGGCTCGATGCCCAGCCCCGCGGCGCCGGTGGGAACGGGCACCTCACCGAGCGCCTCGACCGGGGCCGCGACAACCGTCGCGGAGGTCTCGAGCACCAGATCACGGGCGCCGGCCAGGCCGAGCAGCTCCGGCCCCGGGCAGACCAGCGTCGCGCGCTCGAGCGCGACGGTCGTCGAACCGGGCTGACGTCCCTCGACCGGCGCGCGGGCGACATCGACCGCGTCGATGCGGTCGGTCACGGCCGGCTGGGTGCCGGCCCACGCGACGCCGGCGACGAGCAGCACGCCGAGGGAGGCCTGGCCGACGGCGAGCGCCCCGCGGCGGGCCCGACGGGCGCGCGGTGAGGTCATGACCGCTCCTCCGGACGCGCGGTGACCCCACCGAACGGTAGTGCGAGGTAGGCGCTGACGAGCAGCGACAGCCCTGCCAGCGCGACGAGCCACCGGTCGGGAGTGGGCAGGTCGATCGCGAGCCGCCCGGCCGCCGGGACGTCGTAGGTCACCGTGTCGCCGGTCGTCGTCGGTGCGAGCGGCTCCCCGTCGAGAGTGACGCCCGCCTGCTGCGCCCATCCCGGGGTCTGGGCGACCTCGAGGATGCCGGGGCGTTCGAGGCTCGCCTCGGTCTGGGCGTGGTGGCGGCTCGGGACCGTGACCCCGTCGCCGCCGTCACCGCGCAGGACCACCCGGCTCGGGGAGGGGACGTCGCTCGTGGTGGAGTCCACGCGCCACCACCGCAGACCGTCCCGGTCGGGGAGGCGGCGAAGACCGTCGGCCGCGTCCAGCGCGCGGGCCGCCTCGGCCGGTAGCGCCTCGGTGAGCGCGACGAACCCGACGGCGTGCCGGGCCAGGACGGCGGCGGGGCCGCCGGGCAGGTCGGCACCGGGGACGTCGAGAGCGCCGACGTCGAGCCGGGAGACAAAGGCGTTCAGCCCGTCGCTCACGGCGGTCGGCTCGGGCAGGGAACGAACCGGCATGCCGCTCTCGGCGACGAACAGCCGGTATGCGGTGGCCGCCTCCGCGCCCTGCTCCGCCGAGAGCCGGTCGACGAGCATGCTGCGGCCCGCGAGCGGACCGTCGGCGTGGTCCACCGCGACCTCGGGCCGCTGGTCGACGTAGGTCGAGAGGGTCGAGCCGAACCCGGCCCACGCCGTGGCCGCGACGAGGGCGCCGACCGCGAGC
>JBAUUB010000168.1:0-13560 GCA_049582485.1 Dermatophilaceae bacterium | reverse complement strand
GCCTTCCGCGCACCGGTCTGGGGCCGGGTGCTGGCGGCTCTCACCGAGCTCCCGGTCGTGGTCACCGACAGCGCTGCCGGCTCGGCCCGCGGCGCGGCCGCGCTCACCCTGTATGCGCTGGGCGAGGCCGCCTCCTTGGCCGACGGGGCGGCCGCGCTCGCCCCCGCCGAGACCTCCGTCGTCACCTACGAGCCGTCGCCCGACGACGTCACGGCCTACCGCGTGTGGCGGGCCGGCGCCGCCGAGACCTACGCCCGGCTCGCCGCCCCGATCGCTCTGGTCGGGAGCACCTCGACCGCGTGGCAGGACCAGCTCGCCCACTGAGCGGTGTCGACCTCGCAGCACGCTTCCCATCTGCGGGTATGCGGTCTACCGTCGAATGATGAGCGATCAGCAGCCGCCGGTCGCCCCGGACGACGAGAGCCCACCGGAGCGGGGCAGTGACGCACTGCGGACGTTCGGGACGGCGTGGCTCGTCATCGGCGTGATCGGGGCGGTCCTGCTCCTCATCGCCTACCTCGTCACCGACTCACCAGGGGTCGGGGTGGCGGTGCCGATCCTGTTGGTGTTCCTCATGCTGGGCGGCATGTGGAACATCCAGGGGCGCCGCCACCGCGGCTGAGTCGTCGACCCTCACGCAGGCTCAGGGCTCAGGCGGATCGCGCCAGCGGTCGAACAGGTTCTCGCGCCGCACGATCAGGGTCGTGATCCCGAGCCGCCCGTGGAACACCACGGCCGGGCACCCTCCGCCAGGCGCCTGCGGCACCTTGACGCGCAGCGTGCCGAGGTCACTGGAGACGGCATGAGCATCGGCCCCCCATCCGGCGGGCAGCACCATGACGACGGTCATCGTGCCCGCCCGGACCTCGACGTCGATCGTCGAGCCGGCGGCGTAGGCGCGGCGGCAGTCGATCGTCACCGACGACAGCAGGGCGTGCAGGCTCAGGTATGGCGGCACGATCCACTGACCGGTGACGCGCTCGCTCTGCCACACGCCCACGACGGTGAGCGGCTCCTCGGGCCGGTGCCCGACCGTCACGGACGGCGGGCTCCCGGACGACCTGCGCCGTGCCGAGCCGCCCACGACCGAGACCGGTGGCGGCGGCAGCGTCGGCCACTCGATCGACGGCGCGTCGAACGGGTAGTGGTCGATGCCCTCCAGTGCGAAGGCCAGGCCGCCGACGAGCTGAGCCTGTCGGGCCGCCGTGAGTCGCCGGTCGAGCTCCGCCTGGCTCAGCCGGCCCTTCTCGGCCGCTCGCCGCAGCAGGCTGATGGCGACCACGCGCTCCTCCTGCGTGACGAGGCGGAGCGGGTCGACGTCCATGACGGTTCGATGGGATCGCGATCCAGCCGGAACGCGACCTCAGTCCTCCCACCACGGACGCAGCGGGATCTCGGCGCTGGAGTGACGACACGTCTTCGTCGCAAGCACGTGGTGCAGCTGGACGTCGCCGAGCTCGAAGCCGAGCCGCGAGCCTGCCATGTACAGCCCCCAGACGCGCGCCGTGGCCTCGCCGACCTCGGCCACGCACTCGTCCCAGTTCGTCACGAGGTTGCGACCCCAGGCGGCGAGCGTGAGGGCGTAGTGCGGCCGGAGGTTCTCGGAGTGGAGCACCTCGAGCCCGGCGTCCTGGGCCTCGGTGATGATCCGGCCCGACCCGGTCAGCTCGCCGTCGGGGAAGACATAGCGGTCGATGAACGCCCCGGTCTCCTGGCGCCGGTTGTGCGGTCGGGTGATGCAGTGGTTGAGCAGCATTCCGCCCTCGCGCAGCCGTTCGCGCATGAAGCCGAAGTAGGCAGGGTAGTGGCGCACCCCGATGTGCTCGGTGAGCCCGATCGAGGACACCGCGTCGAACCCCGTCTCCGTCACGGTCCGGTAGTCCGCGTGGCGCACCTCGGCGAGGTCCTCGAGCCCCTCCTCTCGGATTCGCTGCTGCGCCCACTGCGCCTGCTGCCCCGACAGCGTCACGCCGAGCACGCGCACTCCCCGGGCCGCCGCATACCGGACCATGCCGCCCCAGCCGCAGCCGATGTCGAGCAGTCGGTATCCCGCCGACAGTCCCAGCTTGTCGAAGACGAGCCGGTACTTGTTCTCCTGGGCCTCCTCGAGCGTCGCCCGCGGGATGGGGTAGACCGCGCACGTGTACGTCATCGACGGCCCGAGCACCAGCTTGTAGAACCGGTTGGACACGTCGTAGTGGTGGTGGATGGCGACGGCATCGCGACGGAGGGTGTGCCGCATACCCTCCGTGATCCGCCGCCACCGGGGCAGCGCCTCCTGCGGTGGCGGCTCCGGCGGGACGATGCCGCGCAGCCCGAGAGCCTTGAACACAGTCAGGGCCCGCGCCGGTGTGGGCGGTTCGAAGCGGATCCGCTTGAGCTCGGTGAGCAGGTCGTACGGGTCACCCGGGTGCGCACCGACCGGGTCGAGGTCACCGGTGACGTAGGCGCGCGCCAGTCCGAGGTCGCCCGGCGCCGTCGCGAGGTATGCGGCGCCCCGGGGCGTCTTCAGGTGCAGTCCGTACGGGGCATCGGATGGGCCGGCGGTCGAGCCGTCGTAGGCGGTGAACCGCACGGGCATGGTGCCCCCGGTGAACTCCTCGACCACCTGACCCAGGGTCAGCGTCTCCGTCGATGTCACTGCCGTCATCGCCTGCGCACCGCCTTGCTGTAGAGGTCGAGGAGACGCCCCTTCGGGTCGTAGCGCTCCTTGAGTCGGGCCAGCTCGGCGCCGCCGTAGAGCCGGTCGAAGGTCTCGTCGTCGTAGTAACTGTCGGAGTACAGCGATTTGTGCCCGCCGAGCTCGCCGACCATGTCTTCGATGCGCCGGTTCATCGCACCGGGTTCGCCGGCCGTGGCCGGGACGCTCGACCAGAAGCCGACGTTGACGTACGTCTGACCGCGGCGCAGGGGGTACAGGCTCCACGGCTGCTGCAGCGAGCCCAGCGGGTCGCCGGGCACGTCGCGGACCCGCAGCGGACACAGCCAGATCGGTTCGATCGGGACGGTGTCGAGGAACCACCGGAGGAACTCCTCGGTGCGACCGAGCGGGATCTCGACGTCCTGGACGACACGCTCGCGCGGGGGCCGGCCGTTGCGGGCCTCGATGCGGTCCGCGACCCCGAACCGGTGGTCGAGGGCGACCAGGCGCCAGTAGACGCTCGAGCGCAGCAGCCGCCGCGGCCACAGGCCGCGGATGCGCGGGTTCTGCGCGCCGAACGCCCGCGAGCACCAGAACCAGTCGGTGTCCCACCGCCAGAGGTAGTCGTGCGTGGTGAGCAGGTCGTGCTTGGGGGTCGCGACGTCGTGCTGGATCGAGCGGTAGTAGATGCGGTTCCCGGTGTAGTCGCTCGTCCCTCCGGCCTCGTCGCTGCGGCGGCCGAGGGTCAGGTAGGCCTCGTCGATGGTGAAGACGACTCCGTCGAGGTAGTCGACCGGCTGGCCCTCCCACTCGCGGCGCGCCACGATCCGAGCGACGGCGTCGAGGAGCTCGGCGAGATCGCGGAACCGGTAGTGCCGCAGGGAGACCCGTGAGCGGACCGGCTCGAGCTCGATCCTCAGCCGGGTCGCGTAGCCGAGACTGCCGTAGGAGTTCGGGAAGCCGCGGAACAGGTCGGCGTGCGCTCCGTCCCGGGTCGCCGTGACGACCTCGCCGGCGCCGGTCAGGACGTCGAGCTCGAGCACCGACTCATGCGGCAACCCGTTGCGGAACGACGTGGACTCGATGCCGAGGCCGGTGACCGCCCCACCGAGCGTGATCGTCCGCAGCTGTGGCACGACGAGCGGGGTCAGGCCGTGCGGCAGCGTCGCGTCGACGAGGTTCTCGTAGGTGCACATGCCGGCCACGTCGGCGGTGCGCTGCTCGTGGTCGACCTCGAGGACGCCGGTCAGGCCGGACACGTCGAGTCCGGGCGTCTCCGTCGCGGAACGGGCCCGGAACAGGTTGGAGGTCCGTTTGGCCAGGCGGACCGGCTCACCCTCGGGCACCGCGAGATAACTGTCCAGCAGCCGCCCGACACCCTCGTGATAGCCCACCGCGCTCACCCTTCGAGGGTACGCCTCACCTGCGAAAACGCCACTGGACCCAGATGTCCGTCAGGCGACGGCAGGGTGTCGAACGGTGATGCCGGCGATGTGCGCACCTCGCCGGACGCAGGGGGTCAGGGGCTCAGTACCAGTCGTCCTCGGGCGGCGAGTCCGCACGGACGCCGGCGACGGTCAGGGCGAACAGCGCGACGAGATAGACCGCGACGCCGCCCAGGAGCAGACCCTTCGCGAGCGTCGCGTTCGCGATCGCGTCGGACTCGGCCAGCCCGGTGACCTGCGCGGAGGCCATCGCGAACGCCCATCCGCCCACGCCGAGCGCCGTCCACAGCGCCATCGGCCTGAGCCGGCGGTCGTGCCGGTGCAGGACCAGCACGATCGCAGCGCCCACCAGGGCGGGCACCGCCATCGCCGCGGGGATGTACCACGCGGCCGTCAGCGCGTTGCGCGGTCCGCCGAACCGACCGGTCAGCGCGAGCAGCAGGCCGGCCACTCCGCCCAGCGGGGGAGTTCGTGTCCACTCCCGGTATACCCCTGTTGTCGCAGGTGGGAGCGGTGATGTGGCCGAGCAGACAGCCTTCACTCACACAGGCCAGTCACTCACACGGGCCAGTCACTCACACGGCGCGCGGAACTCCAGCCCGCCGACCAGGCGCTCCCACTCGTCGGGACCGATGAGGTCACCGCCACCACCGCATACCCGCTCACGGATCTGCCCGATCTCGGTGTCCCAGATGTGCACCGAGCCGTCCACCCCGCCGGCGACGAGCTCGTCGCCGCCGGGACGCCAGTCCACGGCGTACAGGGCACCCGATCCCGGCCGCAGCACGAACTCCTTGACGTGGCTCACGTCGCTCCCCGAGCCGACGGTCGACCACGTGGTCACCGTCTGGTCCAGCGACGCCGCGGCCAGCTCACCCTCGCGCGAGTAGCCGAGCTGGTACACCTCGTTGTCGGGGCCGGTCAGCTCCTCGACCGGCTCCGGCGCCGCCGGGTCCCGCACGTCCCAGACCCGCACGATCCGGTCCGTCCCCGACGCGGCCAGCAGCCCACCCTCGGGGTGGAACGCGACGGTCAGCAGCTGGCTGCCGACCTCGATCGGCGCGAGCTCCTCCCACCCGTTGCCGGAGCGGACCCAGCGGTGCAGGGACCCGTCGAGGCTCGCGGCCGCGATGGTCGAGCCGTCCGGGCTGATCGCGACACCGAGCACGTAGTTGGTCGGACCCCCCAGGGACGCCTCCACGACCGCCTCCCCGCCGACGAGCGAGACCACGTGCACCTGCTGGTCGTCGCCGCCGACGACGAAGTACGCGCCGGACGGGGAGAAGGCCAGCTGCTCCGGCAGCTGGTCGGTGACCGGAAGGGAGAACACCCGCCGCGGCCCACCGGAACCGGTCACGTCGAACCCCAGCACCACCCCGTCGCGTCGGGCGACGACCGCGAGCCCGCCGTCCGGGCTGATCGCGCCCACGCCGTGGAAGCCGGCCTCCTCGTCACCCTCGAGCGTCGCGAGCAGCTGCGGCTCTTCGGGCACCGAGGTGTCGTACACCGAGGCCCGGTTGACGGTCCCCGGGACGACGAGCAGACGCTCGCCGTCGGCGGAGTATCGGGTGGTGAACACGTTCCCCGGCCCCGGGAAGATCAGCGCACGGCTGAGGTCGATGACGTGCGTCTCGCCGTTGGTCAGGCTCACGGCGAGCCGGGACTGCGCGAGAGGCTGCACGCCGGTGACCGGCGCGGAGAAGCGCAGCTCTGAGCCGGTGGTGTCGTCCGGCGAGCGCAGGACCCGCACGGTCGAGTCGGACGAGCCGGCCGCGACGAACCCGTCCGCCGCGGTGATCGCGTTGACCCACGAACCGAATCGGTAGAGCTCGGTCGGCTCGCCGAGGCCGTCGCTCACCGGAACGCGCCGGAGTATGCGGTCGCGCCCCCCGACGAGCAGGTCGCCGGAGTCCTCGATCGCCACCGCAGGGATCCCCCCGGCCCCGATGTTCGCCCGTCCGGTCTCGACGGCGTCGTCACCCTCGACCGTCCAGAGCGTCACCACGCCGCCCTCGTCACCGGCGGCGACGGACGCCCCACGCGTCGCGAGTGCGAGCACCGCGCCGTCGGTCGCGAGCGGGTCCGTGGGCGTGAAGGCGTCCCCGTCACGGCGCCAGCGCAGCACGTTCGGGTTCTGCGTCCCGGCCAACAGGACGGACTCGCCCGACCAGGCCAGCGCATACACGGTCCCGTCGGTGACCAGCTCGGGGCCGGTGGCCGGTGCGCCGAGGTCGGACACGTCGACGAGGCGGACCACGCCGGCCGTGCCGCCCGCGGCGAGCGTGCGGCCGTCGGGCGAGAACTTGATGGCGAACACGACGTCGCCGTCCGTCCCCGGTGCGGCGACCGACCCGATCTCGGTGATCGTCTCGCCGGAGACGTCGTACAGGAGGATCGAGCTGTCCGCCCCGGCCACGGCCATGACCGTCTCGTCGGGGGAGGTGGCGACGACCCGGTGCCCGACCGGCCCGGCGAAGCGGGTGACCTCGCCGAGCAGCGAGGTGGAGATCAGCGCGGAGCGGGCCTCGAGCGTGTCCGCGGTGCGCAGCGCCGCCAGGGCCAGGCCGATGCCGGCGCTCTGGTTCGACTCGCCGGCCTGCGAGGCGAGCACGGCGAGCTGGCGCGAGGCGGCGGCGTCACGCTCGAGTCCGAGGTTGCGGTTGGCCGTGACGTATCCGATGACCGCCACGATCGCCGCCAGGGCGAGCACGGACGCCGCCACGAGCAGCGCTGTGGTCTGTCGCTCACGCCGGCGCCGGGCCTCCTCCGCGCGGTCGGCGACCACCCGGCTGGCGGCGAGGAACTCCGACTCGGTGGCCCCGAGGTAGGTCTGTCCGGAGGCCGCGAGGTCCTCGAAGGCGACCAGTCTGGACCCGCGCAGCAGCAGGTCCTCGTCGCGTCCTGACGCGGACCACTCGCCGGCCTCGCGCTCGAGCGACCGGACAAGCGTGAGCCGCTCGTGGTCCTCCTCGATCCACTCGCGCAGCCGCGGCCAGGCGGCGATGAGCGCCTCGTGCGAGAGGGACGCCGAGTCCTCCACGAGGGTGACCACTCGCGCCTCGGCGAACGCATCGAGGATGTCCCGCTCGGCCGGCGAGAGGGGGTCAAGCACGATGGCCCGGGACGTCGTCGGCAGCTCCGGGTCGGTCTGCACCATGGCGAGCAGGAGCCGTCGGGCGAGCGGTCGCCGGTCCTGCGCCAGCGACTGCCAGGCTCCCTCGGCGGACTCGCGCATGACCGTGCGGATGCCGCCGCAGTCCTGGTACATCGCGAGGTTCAGCTCGCCTCCGCGCCGTTTGGCCCACATCCGCGAGAGGCAGTGCGCGACGTGCGGCAGGAAGCTGGCGCCGCCTCGGCTCGAGGTCTGGCACTGGTCGACGATGGCGGCCACCAGGTCGGGACTGACGCCTGCGCCGGCAATGCGGGCGGGTTCGACGATCACCTCGGCCAGCTCGGTGGCCGTCAGGGGCGCGACGATGTAGTGGCTGGTCTGCAGGGCCGTCCGCAGCGCCTCGTGCTCGGCGGCCTGGGCGTAGAAGTCGGCGCGCATGCCGACGACCGCCACCCTGGGGCTCTGGGTCACCCGGGGTCCGCCGCCGTCGAGTGGTGATGCGGTGCGGGTCGGGCGGACCCAGGCCATGAGCCGCTCGAGGAAGTCGGCGCGCTGCTGGGCATCCGTGGTCGACCAGAGCCGTTCGGCCTGGTCGACGACGAGGCAGGTCCCTTGGGCACCCTCCGGCGGCTCGGGTATGCGGTCGAGGCCGCTCGAAGGATCCTCACCGACCTCCATGACGACGACCTGCCATCCCTGGAGCGAGGGGGCCAGTCCGGCCCGCAGGAGGGAGGACTTGCCCGAGCCGCTCGCGCCCGTGACGACGACGAGCGGGAGGTCGGACTCCGTGTGCGCCCGGTGGACGAGTCGGGTCAGGTCCTCGGTCGCCCGGTCCCGGCCGAAGAAGGTGGCGGCGTCGTCGGTGCCGTAGGGGCGCAGCCCCGGGTAGGGCGTGCTGACGGAGGGGGCGCTCGCACGTCGCCCCCTGGCGGCGCGGCGCAGGGCGGCGAGCCAGCGGTCGTGGTCCTCCTCGGGCACTCCGATGGCGGCGAGCAGCTCCCGGAGCGCGTCCGGCCGGTTGGGTGGGGGCAGGTGACGGCCGCCGAAGTAGCCTCCGAGCGTGCTGACGGGCACCTCGGTCCGTCGCGAGACGTCGCGGATCGACATGCCTGCGTTGAGGCGGGCCTCGGTGAGCAGCTCGGCGAAGGCGGTCGGTGAGTCGATCTCCGTCGGGTCGAACCGGACGTCGGACGTCTGTCGTTCCCTGCTCACCGGAATACCCCCCGTGGTTCACCCATGCGCGCAATATAGGTACGCCTCGAGGGTCGGGTGGGGCTGACGGCGGGAAAAGGGGTCGTTCGTTCGGTGTACGGACTTGTACGAAGCCGTGCGGGGATCGTGCTCACACCGGTACGGATGTGTCCTGAGCGGCCCTTTCGAAGCGAACGGTGCCGGTCGGTCCCGTTGACTTGAACCGCCAGCCGTGGGCCCCTGCGGCAGTGGTGGCCCTCCTTCCGGGTGGGGGGAAGGAGGGCCCGGGCCCACTCAGTCGGCGACGCCGAGCAGCGCCTGGCAGGCGTCGGCGCAGCGCCGGCACTGCTCGGCGCAGATCCGGCAGTGCTCGTGGTGGCCGGCATGTTGCTCGCACTCGTCGGCGCACTCGCGGCAGGCGGCGATGCACGCCTGGACGATCGAGCGCCAGCTGTCGCCGTTGGGACCGGGGCGGGAGAGGATCTCGGCGGTGGTCCGGCAGATCGCCGCGCACTGGGTGCACAGGTCGATGCAGCGGGTCATCGCCTTCGGGTCGTCCTCGTGCAGGCAGGCGTCCGCGCAGCTCGCGCACGTCGTGGCGCATGCGCTCGCCGCGTCGATCGCGGCCCGCAGCTGGGGCAGGTCGAAGGTGTCCTTGCTCGGGTGGGTGCTCAGAATGTCCATCCGTCGACCGTATGCGGTGCACGCCGTCCGCGGAACCCCTCGCCGGGTCGCTGATCTGCGAAGACGTCGGCACATCGCGCCATGGAGCACTGCGCCGTTCGCCGAACGGCTCATCTCACGGAGTCGGCGGCCGGGGGCGTGAATAGGGCACGGAGACGGTGGGTATGCGAACAGGTGCACCCGAACATCGAGCATGAGCGAAGGAGCACCGAGATGACGACGACAGCCCGCGAGATCATGACCTCGGACGTCGCCCGCGCGCGGCGTCGAGCCGCTCACGCGGGTGGCGCAGGCGGCGAACTGGTGTCGCGAGGTGACGGGTCCGCTCAGCGAGGTGACTCTCGTCGTGCGCGGACGGGCTGGGCATGACATGACCGCGAGCACCTCGAAGACTGCCAAGGCTGGAGCCGGGCCCAGCTCCAGGCAGGTCAGGGTCCCCTTGTCGCGGCAACGTCGGGTCGGGAGAGGAGTTCGTCGACGTCTGCCACGCTGGCTCCTCTCGATCCTTCGGTGGATCCTTGTGGTCGTACGTCCAATCTACTCCCGCCCCCTTACCCGCGTTTGGTGCGTTGTCGTCGGTTCGGCGCGATGTATCGCCCCGTTCCGCCACACAACGCACCGGTTGAACGCCGCTGCTCGGCAGGAGGAGTCCGAGCCTGCTCCCACCGAGGCGGGCCGCTTCAGCGCTCCAGAGCCGCCCGGTTCCAGCCGGCCAGGTCGGCCGCCGCCTCGTAGGTGCTCTGCAGGAACTCGAGCAGCGCGGCGTCGGGGTCAGGCGCGGTCCGGACCGCCGCATACGGCAGGACGAACTCACCGAGCGCCTCGCTGAAGTGCGCCCCGTCCGGACCCACCGCATAGGTGCGGTACCCGTCCGGCTCGGGGTACGCATACGAGTAGAAGATCCCCTCACCGTCGCCGCCGGGCCAGAACCCGGCGCTGCTGACCTCGTGCGAGTACGCCTCGTGCATCACGTGCGGTCCGCAGTTCGGCGCACCGCCGGGGTGCGGGGGTGCAGAGCGACCGGAGAACCGCGTGGTCGCCAGGTCGAGCGCGCCCCAGAACAGGTGGACCGGGCTGGACTTGCCGACGAAGTCGGCGCGGAAGCGGTCGAAGACCCGCTCGATCTCGACGAGCATGCGCCAGAACGCGGTCACCGCCGCCGGGTCGTATGCGGTGTGCACCTCGTCGTCCGGGAACGGGATCGCGTCGGGCAGCTCGACGGGCACCGGCCAGATCTCGGTGGCCAGAGCGAGCTCGTCGAGGCGCGCCATGAGCTCGGCGTGGAAGTCGCGGACCGAGCGGGGCTCCAGCACCATCGAGCGCGACTCCCCGGTCGTCGCGGTGATATCGAGCCGGTGCTCCACGAGGTCGAGGTCGATGGCGAAGCTGCGCCCCGGCCGGTCCGGGATGAGCGATGTCGTCAGGCCGCGAGCGGTCAGGTATAGCGGGGAGTTCCACCAGTGATTGAGCAGCGGGGAGCGGGCGATGCGCACCTTGCCGACGACCTGCAACCACAGCGTGAACGTGTCGCGGGTGTCGGCCCAGCTCGGGGCGGGCAGCTCCGGCCACACGGAGCCGGCGGCGGTCATCGCTCGTACGACGGCGCCGGCGCCGCACCCTCGACCTCGAACCTCATGTGATCGGGGAAGCACCACCACCAGTTCTCGCCGGGCTCGAACGAGCGCACCAGCGGATGGTTCTCGTGAGCGTGCCAGTGCTCCGTGGCGTGGCGGTTCGGCGAGCTGTCGCAGCAGCCGACGTGGCCGCACGTCATGCAGATCCGCAGGTGCACCCAATGCGCCCCCATCGCCAGACAGTCCTCGCAGCCCTGAGCGGACGCTCGCACGTCACGCACGCGGTCCAGATGCCCGCAGGGCGGCTCGGCCATGGCTCCTCCTCGGACGGGTTCTTCGATGCTAGTCCCGTGCGGGTCGAACTGGTCCGGCGAGCGACGACCGGCCGGTATGCGCGGGTCGCCTCCTCAGGTCGGCTCACCTGATCGTGCGGCAGGTGACCGACGGCCCGGCACCTTCGCGGTGCCGGGCCGTCGGTCTGCGCCCGCGTCGTCAGGACGCTCGGGTGGTCAGCCGATGAACTCGCAGAGCCACGCCAGGTCGTCCTCGGTGTCGATGCGGTAGACGTCGCTCGTGCCGGCACAGGTGGAGTTCATGCCGAACGAGGTGACGGCGACGACGGTGGTGGCCGCCGCTGACCGCACGCGCGCAGATGCTCGCGCCTTCGTCGCTCGGGTCGTCGCCAAGGCGGATCTGGTCAAGGCGTCGGCGTCTCCTCGCGTGTCGGCTGCTGCGGAGGCGACGTCCCCGCCGGTGGTGACCGGCGCATACTGGCCCGGGCGGCGACCGGGGTCGCCGACCCCTCAGGCGAGGAAGCCGCTGATCCAGCTCAGGGCGGCCGGGTGGTCGATGCGGTAGACGCCGCCGGTTCCGGCGCACATGGGGTTGATGCCGAACGACGTGACCGCGACGACGGTCCTCGTGCCGGCCACGAACGTCGGGCCGCCGGAGTCGCCGAAGCAGGTGCCGCCGCCCTTGGCGGAGCCGCTCAGGACCATCGAGTTCATCCCGTGGGCGGTGCCGGCGCCCTGAGCGCCCTTGGTGCTCACGACGAACGAGTTCGCGACGTAGCGGACGCGGTCCGCGATCTGCGGGAGGGCGCCGCGGCCGACGAACTGGACGCCGTAGCCGACCGTGGTGACGGCCGCCTTCGTGCGGCCCTTGCCCAGCTCATCGACGGCTCCGACCGCAGGCAGCTCCCCGTAGGTGTCCATCTCGAGGGGCTCGTCGAGCACGACGACGCCGAGGTCGTAGACGAAGAACGCCTCGTCGACGTAGTCGGGGTAGGTGTATGGAGTGCCCGTCGCGTCGAAGTCGTCGACCGGGTACCCGGGGTTCTCGTCGACGTTGCTGTCGAACCAGATCGAGACCGAGGTCGCCCCGGAGGTGCAGTGCCCGGCCGTGAGGAACACGGTGGGCGAGATCAGCGTGCCGGTGCACCGCCACATCGGTGAGCCGTCCTCGCCGTTCGCGACCATCAGTCCGACATAGGGGTGGGCGTCCCCGTCGGGCACGCCGCCCTTGGTGATGCCCAGGGCCGGGGCGGCGGCCAGGGCCATGGCGGCAACTGCCGAGACGGCGGCGACGACGAACTTCTTCACGAGTGCTCCGAACGTGAGGTGGGCGGGGTGAGCCCGACTCTATGTCGACGAGTCCGCGCTGGGTGCGGATTACGAGGAATGGAGGTCCACGGTCTCCCACCGCGCGAAGGCGGTGACGTCGATGGCGCGCAGGATGCGACGGATCGGCCGCGGCATGGCCGCCATTCCCTCGTCGGTCGGGACGCGGATCGGCGCGCCGACGGGGATCTCGCGCCCGCGGTGCAGGAGCGTCCCGCCACCTCGCGCGGTCAGGTTCCTCATCCAGTCGGTGTCCGGCCCATAGGTCAGGGCCGTCATGAACCCGGACGGGACCCGGAAGACGTTGATCGGCGTCGCGTACTCCCGTCCGGAGCGCCGTCCGCGGTGTCGGACGACGGCGAACCCCGGGGCCCGCCCTGCGACGAGGCGCGCAACCGGGTTCACGGTGAAGCGGTTGGCCTTTGCGACGGCGCGGGGAAGCGGCACAGTCCCATGGTGATCCGTCGCTCCGATCGTCGCAACGGCGCAGGCCGGGCGGTCGTCCTCACCTGGTCCAGGCAGTATGCGCGGGCCGCCTCGCACGTCGGCTCACCGGATGGTCTCCGGTCGTGGAACCGTGGGCGGCTGATGGCGAAAGGTGGCCTGACCTGCAGAGATGTCGACAGGCGAGATCGCTCGGTGGTTGTTACGGTGAGTTGTCGCTACCCGGACCAAGGGGGTATGTGGCGCCAGTCCCGCGGGCCCCACAGGGTCCGCTGACGATCGAAGGAGTACAACGATGTACATCAAGAACACCGCATCGCGCGGATGGCGCGCGGTGGTGGGGGCGGGTGCCGCGCTGGCCCTCGCGACCATCGGGCTTCCGGCCGCGACGGCCGCGCCCAGTGGGAGTCCCGGGGACGACACGATCACCCTGGACCTCAACGACAGCGGCGCAGGAGGCACCTACGAGCAGGAGTTCGTGAGGGTCTACTCCAACACCACCCTTGAAGGGACGCCGGTCTACATCTATGTCCCCGCGGGAACGCCGCTCGACGGCTCTGCGCCGACGGATGTCGGGAGCATGGACCCGCAACAGGACTGGAACCCGGACGACGAGTTCACGCCGTGCGCGGACGACACCGCCGATGACTACGTCGTCACCCAGGAGCAGATCGACTACCTCGGTGATGAGCTGACCAACCAGATCGTCCGGGTCAACGAGGAGCACTTCGGCGAGATGGACGCCGCCGTGCCGGGTGACGACTCCACGGACTCCCTCGTCACCATCGTCTACAACCTGCACGACGAGTCGATGTACGACTGCTCGGTGACGTCCTACACGGCCGGGTAC
>JBAUUB010000167.1:0-24089 GCA_049582485.1 Dermatophilaceae bacterium | reverse complement strand
GCCCCGTCTTCACTTCATCGCGTGCGTGCGAGACGCATCAGATCACGGCCAGGACTGCTCGACGGCGTCGAGAACGGCCTGGGTGTCCTTGCCCTCGGCGATCCAGGCGGTCGCCTCGCGCCAGAACGAACCCGAGCCGACGGCCCCGGGCATGAGGTCGGCCCCGTCGAAGCGGATGAGCGCCTCCGGGTCCTGGAACTGCTCGGCTGCCAGCTTGCTGATCGGCGACTCGACGTTGTTCACGTCGAGGTTGAGGTTCGCGCTGACGAAGCCGAAGCCCTCCTTGGCCCGCAGGTTGGCGTAGTCGGCCGAGGCCAGGTACGTCGTGAAGGCGCGGACCTCGGGGCGGTCCTCGAACGCGGCGAGGAACTCGCTACCCACGAGCACCGGCTTCTCCGAGGCGCCCTCGTTGGTCGGGAAGTAGAAGGCGAAGACGTCGCCGTCCTCCGCGACGTTGGTGCCCTCGGGCCAGTTGGCCGCGTAGAACGAGGCCATCTTGTACATGAAGCACGAGCCGTCGAGGATCGGCAAGCCGCCGTCCTGGAAGGTCGTCGACGCGATGGTCTGGACGTTGCCGAAGCCGCCGTTCACGTACTCCTCGTTGCGCAGGATGGTGCCCACCTCGTCCCAGACCGCGAGGGACTCGGGAGTGTTGAAGGCCACCTCGTGGTTGACCCACTGGTCGTAGTAGTCGGCACCCTGGTCGCGGAGCATCTTGTCCTCGATCCAGTCGGTGACCGGCCAGCCGGTGGCGTCACCGGAGGCGATGCCGGCGCACCACGGCTTCACGCTGCCGTCGGGGTTGTCCGCGACGATCTGGTCGGACAGGGCGATGAGGTCCTCCCACGTCTCCGGAATCTCGTAGCCGGCGTCGGCGAAGGCACCCGGGGAGTACCAGACGAACGACTTCGAGTTCGACGAGTTCGGGAACCCGTAGTACGTCCCGTCGACGGTGCCGTAGGCCTTCCAGTCCTCCGAGAAGTTCTCGTCGATGACGGCCTCGGTCTCCTCGAACACCGGCAGGACCGCACCGGTGTCACGGACGACCGTCTGGAGCAGTCCGGGCTGGGGGAAGAAGGCGAGGTCCGGTGCGTTGCCGGACTGCACTCGGACGACGATCTGTGCTTCGAACTCCGAGGACCACTCGGCCTGGACGTCGACTCCGGTGCAGTCCTCGAACGGGGCGAACGCTGCTTCGTACGCGTCGCTCTCGGGAGCGAGGATGCTCGCGTAGGTGCTCACGGAGGTGCCGCTCAGGTCGCCGAACTGCTCGTAGACGGAGCAGTCGATCTCGGACGAGCCGGCAGCGGCGTCGCCGCCGTCGCCGGAGTCGGAGTCGCCGTTGCCGCCACACGCGGTCAGGGCGAGGGCCGCGACGCCGACGAATGCCGCGGCACCGGTGCGCTTGCGCCGGGGGTGTGCCATGGGTGTTGCCTCCATTGCTTCAAGGGGAGTGCAACGCCGATGGACCCGCCGCTGCACTGAGGGGAACGGCTCCATAAAAGCGTTTCCACCGCGTGCACGGCAAGGAAACCGCGCAACGGCTAGGTAACAATCCGGATACGAGCCAGTGTGCCGAGGCGCCGCGTGCGCGGGGATCCGGAGCCTGACCTGGGCCGATGCCGGGCTTCGCCGACGATGCGGGCCGATCGCCTCAGGACGGTCCGCTGACGGGGGCGCCGATCCCCGAGACGACCGTGGCCCCCGGGACCCCGGAGCCGTCCCGTCGGCCGGTCGCCGCAGGGAGGTCGATCGCGACTCCCGCTCCGCCGCTCGCCCTGGCGGGTGTGGCTCCGGCCCAGGCGAGGACAAGGGTGTCCTCGCCCTTGAGGAAGCGGTGGCATCGGACGCCGCCGGTAGCACGGCCCTTGGCGGGGTACTCGTCGAACGGGGTGACCTTGATCGACCCCGGCTGGGTGCCCGGCAGTGCGGCCGCGGTCCCGCTCGCCGTGACGACGACGGCCTCGCGACCTGGGGCGACCGCCCCGAAGAAGACGACGTGCGCGCCGGAGGCCAGCCGGATACCGGCCATGCCGGCCGCCGAGCGACCCTGCGGACGGACCGCGGACGCCGGGAAGTGCAGCAGCTGCGCATCGGATGAGATGAGGACCAGATGCTCCTCACCGGTCACGAGCTCGGCCGCCCCGACGACCCGGTCCCCGTCCTTGAGCGCCATGACCTCCCAGTCGCCCCGGCTCGGGTAGTCCGTGGTCACCCGCTTGACCGTGCCGGCCGCGGTCCCGAGGGCGACCCCCTTCGACCCGGAGTCTTGGGAGACGATGGTGAGGGGTTCCTCGCCGCGTGGCAGATCCACGTAGGCGGCGAGGGGTGCACCGCCGGCCAGGCTCGGTGCCGTGCTCGTCGGCGGGAGTGTGGGCAGGTCCAGCGCGGAGAGGCGGATCATCCTCCCTGCCGAGGTGACCAGCGCATACTCTCCGCGGGCGGTCGTGCGCACAGCCCCGACGATCGCGTCGTGCTTGGCTCGGGGACCCTCGGTGGGGACCGGCTCATCCGTCGTCGTCCGCGCGAGCAGCCCGCTCGATGAGAGCAGCACCCAGCAGGGGTCGTCGGCGACCTCCAGCGACGTTGACGTGACCGCCGGCACGGCGGCCGACTCCAGGAGCACGGTGCGGCGAGGTGTGCCGTGGGTGCGGGCGACCTCGGAGAGCTCGGTGCCGACGGTCCTCCGCAGCAGTGCCTCGTCCTCGAGGATGGCGCGCAGGGCCTCGATCTCGCGCTCGAGGTCGCCCTTCTCGCTCTCGAGCTCGATCCGGGAGAACTTGGTCAGGCGGCGCAGCTGCAGGTCGAGGATGTAGGAGGCCTGTGCCTCGGTCAGGTCGAAGACCTCGATGAGCCGCTGCCGGGCGATGGCGGCGTCGTCGGAGGACCGGATGAGCTGGATGACCTCGTCGATGTCGAGGATGGCGATGAGAAGGCCCTCCACGAGGTGCAGGCGCGCCTCCTTCTTCGCCAGTCGGTACGCGGTGCGACGCCGCACGACCTCGATCCGGAAGTCGAGGAAGACCTGCAGCAGCTCCTTCAGGCCCATCGTGCGCGGCTCGCCGTCGACGAGCGCGACGGCGTTGATGCCGAAGTTCTCCTCCATCGGGGTGAGCTTGTAGAGCTGCTCGAGAACCGCGTCCGGGTGGAAACCGTTCTTGACCTCGAAGACGAGGCGCAGGCCGTTCTTGCGGTCGGTGAGGTCCTTGACGTCCGAGATGCCCTGGAGCCTCTTGGCCTGGACCGCGTCGCGCACCTTGTCGATGACCTTCTCCGGCCCGACGAGGTAGGGCAGCTCGGTGACGATGATCCCCATCCTGCGCGGCGTGATCTTCTCGATCCGGGCCGTTGCGCGGGTGCGGAACGAGCCCCGGCCGGTGAGGTAGGCGTCCCGGATGCCGTCCAGGCCGATGATCCGCCCGCCGCACGGCAGGTCGGGGCCCGGGACGTGCTTCATCAGGTCGTCCAGGGAGCAGCTGGGGTGGTCGAGCAGGTAGCGTGCCGCGCTGATGACCTCGACGAGGTTGTGCGGGGCCATGTTGGTCGCCATGCCGACGGCGATGCCGGTCACGCCGTTGACCAGCAGGTTGGGGTATGCGGTGGGCAGCACCGCGGGCTGGAGCAGCTGGTCGTCGTAGTTGGGGACGAAGTCGACGGTCTCCTCGTCGAGGCCGCGCACCATGAGCAGCGCCGCCGGCGCCATCCGGGCCTCGGTGTACCGGCTGGCGGCCGGGCCGTCGTCGAGGCTGCCGAAGTTGCCGTGACCGTCGACGAGCGGCAAGCGCATCGTGAAGTCCTGGGCCATCCGGACCAGCGCCTCGTAGATGGCCGAGTCACCGTGCGGGTGGTACTTGCCCATCACGTCCCCGACGATCCGGCTGCTCTTGACGTGTCCCCGGTCTGGGCGCAGGCCCATCTCCGACATCGAGTACAGGATCCGGCGCTGGACAGGCTTGAGGCCGTCGCGGGCGTCGGGCAGCGCCCGGGAGTGGATCACTGACAGTGAGTACTCGAGGAAGGCGTTGCTCATCTCCTCGGTGACGTCGATGTCGACGATCTTCTCCTCGAAGGAGTCCTCGGGAGGTGTGGAACGGGTGCGGGAGCGAGCCATGGTGATCCGCCGGCTCCTTTGCGTGACGTCGGTCGGGCGTGGGTCAGGGGTCGCCGACATCCTCACACAGGCGCCGCCCGCCGATGCTCAGGCTGGTCTGCGTGTCCGTGGCCGCCAGGGTCAGTGTCGACCGAACCGGCCGCGGTGAACCATCCGCTCGACGCCCCGGCGGCCACGGCGGAGGGACGGACTGCGAGGCGTCGGTGTGACCGGGTCGGGGTGGCCGAGTGCGACGACTCCGACGATCCGGAGCCGGTGCGGAATCGCGAGGACCTCCTTCACCCGGTCGTGATGAGGGCCCGGAACCCCGAAGAACAGGGCGCCGAGGCCGCGTTCCTCCGCGGCGAGGAGCAGGATCATCACCGACATGGCGGTGTCGGTATCCCAGTACGGGACGGGCCAGCGCTCCACGGACCGATCCCGCCACCCCTTGTCGGGCTCGGCGTAGCGGTCCAGATACGCCGCGGGATCGGACAGTGCGAGGACGAGGACGGGAGCGGCGCTGACACCCTCCATCCACCGGTCGGGGTATCCGTCGGTGCGGGTCGCGTCCCAGAAAGTGCCTCGCTCCGCCTCGGCGGACAGCACGAGTAGCTCCCAGCCCTGGGTGTGCCCGGCGCTGGGGGCCCTCGTGGCCAGGTCGAGCAGGTCCTCGACGACCTCGTCCGGCACCGGCCTGGTGGCATCGAAGCGCCTGCACATGCGCCGGCGTCGCACCGCATCGGAGAGGTCCATGTCGTCAGCATGGCATCACGGGATGGTGCCGTCGGTGCACCGTCCCGTGACATCCTTGGACCCATGACCGCACCGGTCGAGGAGCTGCCGCCCGGGTACCCCACCCCGTGGGAGGCCGACGTGGTGCTCCGCGACGGAAGCGTGGCGCACGTCCGTCCGATCAAGCCGTCCGACGGCCCCCTGATCGAGGAGTTCCACTCCAAGCAGTCGGACGAGTCCATCTACCTCCGGTTCTTCGCCCCGATCCGCCGGCTGTCGCCGAAGGACCTCCACCGGTTCACCCACGTAGACTACGTGGACCGGGTCGCGCTCGTCGCGACGGTGCGGGGTGACATCGTCGGAATCGGTCGCTACGACCGGGTCAGCCCGACCAGCGCGGAGGTCGCCTTCAACATCAGCGACCACTTCCAGGGCCGGGGCATCGGGTCCGTGATGCTCGAGCACCTTGCTGCGATCGCGGAGGAGGACGGCATCACGAGGTTCGTGGCCGAGGTCCTGCCTCAGAACCGCAAGATGCTCGCGGTGTTCAGCGAGGCGGGGTACAACGTCGCCCGGCGGTTCGAGGACGGGATCGTCAGCGTCAGCTTCGACATCGCCGAGACCGAGGCCTCCGTCGCGGTGCGCACCGCACGGGAGCACCGGGCGGAAGCCAAGAGCATGTCCTCGATCCTCGCCCCCCGGTCCATCGCCGTGATCGGTGCGAGCACCAACCCCGACGCGATCGGCCACGTCGTGCTCCGCAACATCGTCGAGAGCGGATTCACCGGCTCGATCGCCGCGGTCAACGCCAAGGCCCGCGAGATCCTGGGCGTGCCGAGCTTCCCGCGGGTGGGTGACGTCCCCGACGAGGTGGACCTGGCGATCGTCGCGGTTCCGGCGCGCAACATGCTCTCGGTCGTCGAGCAGTGTGCCGGCAAGGGGGTCCGCTCGCTCCTCGTGATCTCGAGCGGCTTCGCCGAGTCGGGTGAGGAGGGGGCCCGGCTGCAGGCCGAGGTGGTGCGGACCGCGCACGCGTCGGGCATGCGTGTCCTCGGTCCCAACTCCTTCGGTGTCGTCAACCTCGACCCAGCGGTCCGCCTGAACGCCAGCATCGCGCCCCGGCTGCCGGCGTCCGGCGGTCTCGGCCTGTTCGCGCAGAGCGGTGCCCTCGGCATCGCCGTCCTCGACTCGGCGGCGCGTCGGGGCCTCGGAGTGTCCGTCTTCGCCTCGGCGGGCAACCGGGCCGACGTGTCAGGCAACGACTTCATGCACTACTGGATCGACGATGCAGGGACGCGAGCGGTCGGGCTCTATCTCGAGTCCATGGGCAACCCCCGCAAGTTCTCCCGTATCGCACGTCAGCTGGCGTCCCGGAAGCCGGTGATCGTCACCGCGAGCGGCTTCACCGCATACGGCCTGCCACCGGGACATCAGGTGCGGGAGTCCCGTCTGGGGCAGCGCGTGCTCCAGGCCATCTTCGGCCAGGCGGGCGTCATCCACACCGAGAACACCCACCAGCTCTTCGATATCGCCCAGCTCGTCTGCGGGCAGCCGCTGCCCGCAGGGCACCGGGTCGCGGTGGTGGCCAACTCCGATGCCCTCTCGTCCCTGACCGCCCAGGCGGTTCAGACCATGGGGCTGCAGCTCACCTACGGTCCGGTGTCCATCGGCAGCGAGGCCTCGCCCGAGGAGTTCCGCGAGGCCCTCGACCGGGCGGCCAGCGATCCGGACGTCGACTCCGTGGTCGCGTGCTTCATCCCGCCGCTACTGACCGAGGACGAGGCCGTCGCGGCCGCCGTGCGGTCCGCGGCACGATCCCATGGCAAGCCGGTGCTGGGGTCGCTGATGGGCATGCGCCGGGGCGCGGACGACCTGCAGTACACCGATGCCGAGGGGACCGCGCGGGTGGTCCCCATCTACTCCATGCCGGAGGATGCGGTGCGCGCGCTCGCGCACGTGACTCGATACGCCCAGTGGCGCTCCGCGGACCATGGCGAGCTGGTCGCGCCGGTCGGCATCGCCAAGCGCACCGTCCAGGAGCTCATCGACGGCGTCCTCGCAGAGTCCCCCGAGGGTCGGGACCTGAGCGGTGAGGAGGCCGCCGGTCTGCTCGGGGCCTACGGCGTTCCGGTCTGGCGGACGGTGCGCGTCCACTCGGAAGCCGATGCGGTGCGGACCGCGGCCGAGCTCGGGTACCCGGTGGTCCTGAAGTCGACGGCAGAGCGGCTCCGGCACCAGATCTCCGTGATGAGTATCCGGGTCGACCTCGGGACGGAGCAGGAGGTGCGCACCGCATACGAGTCCCTCGACGAGCAGCTGCTGCCCGAGGAGACCGGCTCGATCGTCATGCAGCGAATGGCGAGCACCGGGGTGGCCTGCGTGGTGCGCAGCACCGAGGACCCGCTCTTCGGACCCGTCGTATCCTTCTCCATCGCCGGCGCCCCGACCGAGCTGCTCGACGACGTCGAGCACCGGATCCCGCCGATGACCGACGTCGACGTCCGTGAGCTCATCGGCTCGGTGAAGGCGGCGCCCCTGCTGCGTGGGTACCGAGGTGCCCAGCCGGTGCACCCGGCGGCGCTCGAGGACCTCGTGGCCCGGGTGTCGGTTCTCGCCGAGGACCACCCCGAGATCGCCGAGCTCGTGCTCAACCCCGTCCAGGCCCACCCAGGCGGGGCGGACGTGCTCGGAGCCGAGATCAGGCTCGCACCCGCTCCGCAGCGCCGGGACGCGAGCCGTAGGGCGCTGTAGCGCGATCCGAATCCGGATCCTATGGTCCGGGGCGGCGCCTAGGATGGGCGGGTGCGTCGAACCTCCCCACCGTCTCCGCAGCGCTCGCTGCCCGCCGACCTCCTCAGCGCGATCGAGCGCGCCGGCTACTACCCGGCGCTCGTGAGTGACGTCGTGGCACACACCGTCGGCGCCCGCCCGGTCCTCGCGGGCTTCGTCCACCAGGAGACGACGTTCGACCAGGACGCTGTCCGTCGTCACGTGACAGCGCTCGTGCTCACCGACGCGACCCTCGTCATCGTCCACGCCGACGATCATGAGGGGCACCCGGGTGAGGCCGATGTCGCGACCGCGACGAGCGAGACGATCCCGCTGTCCGCGGTCCGTGGCGTGATGGTCACCCATGTCGTTCCCGATCCCAGCCGCTACGTTCCCGGATCACTCGGTCGCGAGGTGACGCTGACGCTCGGGTGGGGCACCGTCAGCCGCATCGACGTCGGTCCGGCGACCTGTGGCGACCCCTCCTGCGACGCGGACCACGGCTACGACGGAACGATCACGGCGGACGACATCTCCCTGCGGGTGAGCGCCGATGCGGACGGTGACGACGTCGTCCGGTCCGCTCTGGACTTTGCACAGGCGATGTCGGCGGCCACCGGGCTCTCCGTGACCCGATGACGTCCGGCTCCGCGGCGGAGCTCTCGGCTCACGACTGGGTCCTGCCCCGCTACGACTCGATCGGTCTCGGGGCCGTCCTTCCCGGCGTCCTCGCGGCGCTGGGTGTCCCGGTGTCCGAGGATCCCGGGGTCGTCGTCTCACCGGCCGTCGCGCTGCCCCCCGCAGACCGTGCGGTCGTCGTCCTGGTCGACGGCCTCGGTGAGCGCCTCCTGCGGCGACGCGCAGGGCACGCACCCTTCCTCCGGTCTCTCATTCCGGCCGGACGGACCCTGTCCGCGGGCTTTCCCACGACGACAGCGACGTCCATGGGCAGCTTCGGCACGGGGCTGCCACCGGGAGCACACGGCCTGGTCGGCTACGAGGTGCGCGATCCGGCCACCGGGCTCGTGCTGAACGAGCTGTCCTGGGAGAACGGCCCCGTTCCGGAGGACTGGCAGCCCCACCGCACGCAGTTCGAACGCGCCGTGAGCAGGGGCGTCGTCACGTCGCGGATCGGTCCCGGCTTCTTCGAGGGTTCGGGTCTGACGAGAGCGGCGCTGCGCGGGGGAGCGTTCCTGGGCGCCGAGAGCCTGGCCGAGCGGGTGGACGCCACGCTGGCGGCGGCGCGCGCCCCTCGTTCGCTCACCTATCTGTACTGGGGCGACGTCGACAAGGTCGGGCACGTGCACGGCTGCGACTCCTGGCAGTGGGGCGAGGAGCTCGCCACGGTGGACGCTGAGCTCGATCGACTGGCCCACTCGCTGCCACCGGACACCCTCCTCGTCGTGACGGCCGACCACGGCATGGTCGACGTCCCCTCCGAGCACGTCCTCGACGTCGCGGTCGAACCCGAGCTGGCCGCGGGGGTCGCGCGGGTCGCCGGGGAACCACGCAGCCCCCAGGTGTATGCGGTGGCCGGGGCCGCCGCGGACGTCCGTGGGCGGTGGGCCGACCGGTTGGCCGGTCGCGGCGACGTCCTGACCCGTGCGCAGGCGGTCGGGCTCGGGCTGTTCGGACCCGTCGAGGAGCGGGTGCTGTGCCGGATCGGCGACCTGGTCGTTCTCATGGCGCCGGGCTTCTCCGTCGTCGACTCCCGGGTCCACCGGCCCGAGCTGATCGCCCTGCGCGGCGTGCACGGCTCACTGTCGGCCGACGAGGTCGACGTCCCGCTGCTGACGCTGAGCACGTCCTCCGGCTGAGCCCGCCACGACCATGACCGGCCACGACCTCGCCACCATCGCTCTCGCGACGACCATGACCTCGCCACCATTGATCTCGACCCCCCAGGACTTGGCCCATGGCTGAGCTCGTCTTCTTCTCGGGGACCATGGACTGCGGCAAGTCCACCCTGGCCCTGCAGATGGACTACAACCACCGCCGACGGGGCCGTCGCGGGGTGATCTTCTCCAAGCTCGACCGCGCGGGATCGGCGATGATCTCATCGCGCCTTGGCCTGGAGACCGAGGCCGTCGAGGTCGAGGACGGCCTCGACTTCTGGGACACCGTCGTGCGATGGCTGACGGCGGGGGAGTCGATCGACTACCTGATCTGCGACGAGGCCCAGTTCTACACGGGGGAGCAGGTCGAGGGTCTGGCCCGCATCGTCGACGAGCTCGGCATCGACGTCTTCTGCTTCGGGATCACCTCGGACTTCCGCACCGAGCTGTTCCCGGGGTCGAAGCGGCTCATCGAGCTCGCCGACCGGGTCCAGGTGCTGCAGGTGTCCGCGCTGTGCTGGTGCGGCCGCCGGGCGACACACAACTCCAGGGTCATCGACGGAGTCATGGTGGTCGAGGGGGAGCAGGTCGTCGTCGGTGACACCGGAACCGGCGCCGAGGTCGAGTACGAGGTGCTCTGCCGTCGCCACTACATGCGCCGGATGAACAGCCGGGCGGCCGCGCTGGCCGCCGCGACCGACGACGTGCTGCCGTTCGACCTCGACGTCTGTCCGGTGGTCCCCCCGACGGAGGGCGCTCCGAATCGCTGACCGCCGTAGGGGTGACGGCAGCCGTGAGGGGTGACCGCAGAGGATTCCTGCCGGGGGGCTCAGGAGGGCGGCTTGGTGCCGAACATGATGTCGTCCCAGCTGGGCACCGACGGACGCTTGGACCGGGACCGGCGCTGTTCCGAGCCCGGACCGGCGGACGGCCCGGCCGTGTCCGGGGCGGCCGCGGCGCCGGTGGCCTCCGATCCGGTATCCGGGGTGTCGCGATCTGTCGCCTCGGAATCTGTCGCCTCGGCGTCTGTCGTGTCGCTGTCCGATGACTCCATGTCCGACAGATCGCTGTCCGACGACTCGCCGGGATGGACGTTCCCGCCACCCGTCGCCTTCGGCGCCGAATCGGGGGAGTCGAAGTCCGGGGAGTCATCGGGGTGGGGACCCCGCGCGGCCGGCGGATCGCCCATGGTCGCCGGGTCGTAGCCCATCTCCTCCAGTGGCAGGGCGTCATCGGGCTGGTCGAGCGGCACGTCGGACGGGCTCGGCGCGCGGCGGCGGCGACGTCTGCTGCGCACGCTCGAGCCCTCCCGCATCGCCTGCATGAGGTCGATGGGAGGCGGCAGCTCGCGCCGAGAGGGGGAGACCCCTCCGTCGGCCTCCACGTCGAAGACCGCGACGCTGTGGTCGGACGACCGGGGCGGGTGCGGTGCCGGGATCGGCCCGGCGGGTGTGTCGTCCTCACTCAGCCAGCGGGCTTCGTCATCGGCGGCCACGACCGTGCGACCTGCCATGTCGAAGTACCACGAGGCGGTCCGCTCCCGACCCCCGGCGGCGAACGTCGCGGTGACGGTCCAGTTGCCCTCCTCGGATCGGACCGAGTCCCACGTGGTGGCGGCCGGGTCCACACCCCGGTCGTGCAGACGCCGCGCCACCCGGTTGCCGAGGGTCAGGGGGCTCGAACCGCCCCGCACGTACACCTGCTGCGCGAGGTTCGCGGCGTACTCCCGCTCGGCGAGGACGGGTGCTTCGTAGCGGCGGATCCGCTCGACGCTCCAGCCGGTGCGGTCGGCGATCTCCTCCGGGGTCATCCCGGTCCGGATCAGGGCCTGCACCTCCCGGGGGCGGATCGCTCCGTCGATCTCGATCTGCAGCTGCCCGAGCCGGGGCCGGTCGCGTCGCGCCGCCGCCTTCAGGCTCTCGTCCAGGGGCAGGAGGTAGCGCCCGCCGTCACCGTCGGACAGCAGAAGGTGCTCTCCGCTGTCGTGCACGCCGATGAGGCGCAAGTGCGTCAGGCCCGGTCCCATGGAGCGAGCGTGCCAAAGGAGTGCCGCCTCGCCAAGAGGCCACGCGGCAGAAGGCCCAAATCTCGTCCGTCGCGTGCTCCGGACCAGGGTCTGGACGACGGTCCGGACCACGGGCCCGGGCGCCGTCCAGACTCGGCCCGGACGGGGGCGCACCCCTGCATAGACTGCACGCGTGCCTGAACTGAGCCCCGCGCTGAGCCCCTACGACGCCATCGTCCTCGTGTCGTTCGGTGGCCCGGAAGGCCCTGAGGACGTCCTCCCGTTCCTGCGGCGCGTCACGGCCGGCAAGGGCATCCCGGACGAGCGGCTGGCCGAAGTGGGGGAGCACTACGCGCTGTTCGGGGGAGTCAGCCCGATCAACGCACAGAACCGTTCCCTCATCGCGGCCATCGAGGCAGAGCTGGCGATTCGCGGCATGCCCACGCGAATCGCCTGGGGCAACCGCAACTTCCACCCGTTGCTCAACGACACCTTCACCGAGCTCGCCCGGGACGGTCACCGCCGGCTCCTCGTGCTCACGACGAGCGCCTACTCGTGCTACTCGTCCTGCCGGCAGTATCGCGAGAACCTCGACGATGCCGTCGCCGCCGCGAGGGAGGCGACCGGGGTGACGCTCGAGGTGGACAAGGTGCGTCCCTATGCGCTGACGCCCGGCTTCGGCACCGGCAACGTCTCGGCGGTCCGCGACGCCGTTCTGGAGGCGCGGGCCGGATCGACGACCACACCCGCGCTGCTGTACGTCACCCATTCGATCCCGACGGCGATGGACGCGACCTCTGGCCCTGGCGACGGCGAGGGTCACCTGTACAGCCGCCAGCACCTGTGGGTGGCCGAGGCGGTGACGGAGCAGGTCGCTGACGAGCTCGGTCTGCCGGACCTGCACGGCGAACTCGTGTTCTGCTCGCGCTCAGGCCCGCCGCAGCAGCCCTGGCTGGAGCCGGACGTCAACGACCGCATCGAGGAGCTCGCGGCCGAAGGCGTCGACACCGTCGTCCTCGCCCCGATCGGGTTCGTCTCGGACCACATGGAGGTCGTCTACGACCTCGACACAGAGGCCGCAGAGACCTGCGAACGGCTCGGGGTCCGGCTGGTCCGGGCCGCGACGGTCGGCACACACCCGCGGTTCGTCGCCGGTCTCGTCGACCTGCTCCTGGAGCGGGCCGCACAGGCACGTGGTGAGGATCCCGTGCCCGTCCGGTGGACCGGTGAGGACGTGCGGCCATCGGTATGCGCGCCAGGGTGCTGCCCGAACCTGCGGACCGCGCGTCCCGCGTTGTGCGGACAGGACTGACGCCGTGAGCCCGCAGCGGGAGCGGCCGGACCATCTGACGTCCGACTACGGAGTCCTGCGCGACATCGCCGTCGAGGTGGCCGTCTCGGCCGGGCGTTTCATCGTCGAGGACCGCCCCGGCACGCTCTCCGTCGCGACCAAGACGACGGACACCGATGTCGTGACCGAGATGGACCAGCGCGCCCAGGACCTGATCGTCGAAGCCCTCAGCGACCGGCGCCCGGACGACGGGTTCCTCGGCGAGGAGGAGGGCTCGACGCGCACCGGAACCACGGGGATCACCTGGGTCGTCGACCCCATCGACGGGACGGTCAACTATCTGTACGGGATCCCGGCGTACGCCGTCAGCATCGCCGCAGTGCTGGGCGACCCGCGGAGCGCCAGCGGCTGGCGGCCGGTCGCCGGTGCCGTCGTCAACCCGGTGACGGGTGAGACCTACAGCGCGGCCGAGGGCGCAGGCGCGGCGCGCGCCGACGCGTCCGGGCGATCGACGAGGCTGAGGGTGAGCGACCTGAGCGACCTGAGCCAGGCACTCGTGGCCACCGGCTTCGGGTATGCGGCCGAACGACGGGCCTGGCAGGCGGCAGTGCTGGCCGGCCTCCTCCCGGACGTCCGCGACATCCGCAGGATCGGCAGCGCCGCCCTCGACCTCTGCCGCGTCGCCGAGGGGAGTGTCGACGCCTACTACGAGCGCGGGCTGAACGCCTGGGACCTCGCAGCCGGGTGGGTCATCGTCACCGAGGCGGGAGGGACGGTCACCGGTCGGGGTGATGCGGCACCGGGCCCCGATCTCGTCGTGGCATGCGGGAATGCGCTTCGCGCCCCGTTCGTTGAGCGGCTCGAACGGGCCATGTCGGACTGTGATGTGACATCGGCCTGATAATGCGGCACAATCCGCCTCGCTGCTCAACGTTCCGGGTGAAGGAGACCTACCGTGGCCACTGACTATGACGCCCCACGCAAGACCGACGACGAGATCTCCGAGGACTCCATCGAGGAACTGAAGTCTCGGAGAGTGGACACGCGCTCCTCGAGCGTGGACGTGGACGAGGCCGAGCAGGCCGAGGGGTTCGAGCTTCCGGGGGCGGACCTGTCGGGTGAGGAGCTGTCGGTCCGCGTCCTGCCGCGGCAGGCCGACGAGTTCACCTGCAGCCAGTGCTTCCTGGTGCACCACCGCTCTCAGCTCGCGTCCGAGAAGAACGGCCTGATGGTCTGCCGCGAGTGCGCGGCCTGAGCAGAGTCTCCGGATGACCCGCTCGTCCGCCACGGTCGTCGTCCCCCTTCACCTGCGCGACGGTGGTGTCCGGCCGGAGTACGCCAAGCCCGGCGACGCCGGGGCAGACCTGGCCTCCACCGAGGAACTCGTGCTCGGCCCGGGTTGCCGCGCCCTGGTCCGCACAGGGGTGGCGGTGGCCGTTCCGGATGGCTACGTCGGCCTCGTCAACCCACGGTCGGGGCTGGCGGCCCGCCACGGGGTCGGCATCGTCAACGCTCCCGGCACCATCGACAGTGGCTACCGCGGAGAGATTCTCGTCAACCTCGTCAACCTCGGTTCCGAGGACGTGACCATCCGCCGCGGGGACCGCATTGCCCAGCTGCTCATCATGCCCGTCGTGCAGGCCGAGTTCCTCCCGGTGGATTCGCTTCCGGGCAGTGATCGGGGGGACACTGGTCACGGGTCGAGCGGTGGTTTCGCGGCAGCGCGCACCACCGACTCGAGCGACACGGACTCGAACAACGCGACCTGAACGACATCGACTCACACAGCACCACGTCATCGCGCCACCACCGCCCGATGACCCGAGACCGCAGAGAGGCTGACCTACGCCGTGGGACTTTTCGGCCGCAAGAAGACCAGCCCCGTTGAGGACGAGGTCGACAGCGCCCCGACCGTCGCCGAGGACGAGCCCGCGATCCGGGGTCCTCGGGACCGCTCGCAGGTCTCCGACCAGGAGGGTCGGGTCGACCTCGGGTCGATCTGGCTGCGCGGCGTCCAGGGGATGGAGCTACGTCTGGAGGTGGACGAGGAGCGTCAGAAGGTCGTCGGTGCCCAGCTGGTCATCGGAGACTCGCAGATGCAGGTGCAGGCGTACGCCGCACCCAGGTCATCCGGGATCTGGGACGAGATCCGCGACGAGATCGCCCAGAACCTCGCCACCAACGGGGGCACTGCGGAGGAGGTCGAGGGACCTCTGGGCACCGAGTTGCACGCCCGGATGCCCAGTCGCGCGGCCAACGGTCGAACGGTGTTCTCACCGGCGCGCTTCGTCGGTGTGGACGGGCCCCGCTGGTTCTTCCGGGCCGTGCTCTCCGGACGGGCCGCGATCGACGAGGCCGCTGCCGCTCCGTTCTATGGGTTGCTGGACCACGTCGTCGTCGTCCGCGGAGATGCGCCGATGGCCCCCCGCGAGGTCCTCGCCCTCACGCTCCCGAAGAACGCCGCGCGCGCGCCGGCGGGCGAAGACGCCGGGGCCGAGGAGACCACGGAGACCGGTGAGCCGCTGAGTCCCTTCGAGCGCGGACCCGAGATCACCGAGACCCGGTGACGAGAACCCGGGGCGACGCATGGGTCTGCTGAACAAGGTCGTGGACCGCATCAGGTCGGTGGCCGCCGACGACGACCTCGTCGTCGACGACCGCCGCACCGGCGACCCTGACGACGGCATCAGCCGCATCGGCGACACGGTCGATCGGCACCGGGCCAGCGTTCAGGGGCGCGTGCGAGCCCTCACCCTGCCGACGACGACGGCTGTGACCGCTCTCGTCGTCGAGGTCGCCGACTCGACCGGAGCCATCCAGCTGGTGTTCGTCGGCCGCAAGGCCATTCCCGGGATCGAGTGCGGTGTCACGCTGCGCGCTCATGGCCGGGTCAGCATCCGGAGGGGACACCGCCTCATGTACAACCCCGCCTACGAGATCGTTCCGCACCGTGACGCCTGACCCGAACCCGAGCCACCTCCCGACCGATGCACCCGAGACCGTGGAGGCGGTGATCCGACACCGCCTGGCGACAGCGGTCGGCGGCTGGCGGGGGAGCCTCGAGACGGCCGTGCCGATGGTGGTGTTCGTCATCGTCTGGACCATCACGAACGACATCCGGCTCTCGGCCGGCTCGGCCCTCGTGACGGCTGCCCTGGCCGCCGCGATGCGAGCCGCCCATGGTGGCTCCATGCAGTTCGTGCTCAGCGGCTTCCTCGCGACCGGCATCGCCGCGTTCTTCGCTCTTCGATCCGGACGCGCCCAGGACGCCTTCCTGCCCGGCATCCTGCTCTCGACCGCCTACGGCTTCGGCGCGGTCCTGTCCATCGTCACGCGCTGGCCGCTCGTCGGCTTCATCGTCGGAGCCGGCGATCCGCGGGCCAAGGAGGACCCGTTCGCGTGGCGTCGCGACCCCGGCGTGGTGCGGGTGGCGACTCGGCTGACCTACGTGATCGTCGGTCTCTACGCCGTGCGGCTGGGGGTGATGGTTCCGCTCTACCTCAGCGGCAACGTCGCGGCCCTCGGAGTCGCCAGGGTCGTGCTGGGCTGGCCGGCGTGGGTGGCAGCCCTCGCCCTGATGGGATGGCTGCTCGCCCGGGGACGCACACCCGTGGCGCTGAGCGCCTCGGCCGAGCGTCAGGTGCGCGACGAGTAGCCGCTCGCGAGGAGCGCCGCGGCTACATGTCGTCGACGATCTCGCGCTTGTGGCGATGACCCGGGCTCAGCATGTTCTCGAGGTCCAGCTCGACGTCCGGGGCGGTGAGGAAGAGCAGTTCGTCATGCGGCTCGAGGGTGTCGTCCGGGCTCGGTGCGATGGGATGTTGCTCCCGGATGATCCCGACGAGCACGGTGTCACCGGGGAAGGGCACGTCGCCGACCCGGGAGCCTGCGTAGGGGCTGTCGTCGGGCAGCGTGAGCTCGACCATGGTCGCCAGACCCTGTTGGAACGTGAAGATCCGGACCAGGTCGCCGATCGAGACGGCCTCCTCGATGAGAGCGGTCATGAGCCGGGGCGTCGACACGGCGACGTCCACACCCCACGTGTCATCGAAGAGCCACTCGTTGCGGGGGTTGTTCACCCGCGCCACGGTGCGCGGCACGGCGAACTCCGTCTTGGCCAGCAGCGACAGCACGAGGTTGACCTTGTCGTCACCGGTCGCCCCGACGACCACGTCGCAGGTCGCCAGGCCGGCTTCCTCGAGCGCGGTGATCTCACAGGCGTCCGCCTGCAGCCAGCTCGCACTCGGGACGCGCGCGACGCGCCCCGGGTCGGTGTCCTTGTCGATGAGGAGCACCTCATGATCGTTGCGGATGAGTTCTCGGGCGATCGACCGGCCCACACTCCCGGCTCCCGCGATGACGACTCTCATGGCTCCTCGTCCCCTGTCGGCGGCTGCCCGTCGAGCACGCGCTCGACGTGCCCCAGCTCGTCCCTGGGAACCGCGATGTGGAGCAGGTCCCCGGACTGGTACACCGTGTCCCGTCCCGGGAGCATCCCCTCACCGAGGCGGGTGAGGTAGGCCACCCTCGCCCCGGTCGCACCCTCGATCGCCGTGAGTCGATGGCCGACCCACGACATGTTGACCGGCACCTCCGCGATGACGATGCGCCCCGACGGATCGGTGAACTCCGGCACATGCCCCTGGGGTAGGAGCCGGCGCAGGATCTGGTCGGATGTCCACTTCACGGTGGCCACCGTGGGGATGCCGAGTCGCTGGTAGATCTCGGCCCGCCCGGGGTCGTAGATGCGGGCCACGACATGCTCGATGCCATAGGTCTCCCGAGCGACTCGGGCCGCGAGGATGTTCGAGTTGTCACCGCTGGAGACCGCCGCGAACGCATAGGCGCCGCGGATGTTCGCCGCCTCGAGGGTCTCGCGGTCGAAACCGACCCCGGTGACCCTGCGCCCCGTGAACTCGGCCCCGAGGCGCCGGAAGGACGTCTCGTCCTGGTCGATCACCGCAGCGTCGTGACCGGCCCGCTGCAGTGCCCGGGCGAGCGAGGCGCCCACCCGGCCACAGCCCATGATGACGAAGTGCACGGTACTGAACGGTACACGGCGGACCCCGGACCGCACCGCCTCGCGGGGGATGCCCGCGCACGGCATGGACGGACGGCGTACCCTTGCGGTCGTGCCTTCCCGGGGACGAGTTCTCAAACGCATCCTGGTCGGCCGGGCGATGAGCAGTGATCGGCTCGGTGAGACGCTCCTCCCGAAGAAGATCGCCCTCCCGGTCTTCGCCAGCGACCCCTTGTCGTCGGTCGCCTACGCCCCGGACGAGATCCTTCTGACGCTCGGGCTCGCCGGGGGAGCGCTGGCGCTGACCAACAGCTGGAAGGTCGCGCTCGCGGTCGTCGTCGTGATGGTCGTCGTTGTCGCGAGCTACCGGCAGAACGTTCACGCCTACCCCAGCGGGGGTGGCGACTACGAGGTCGCCACCGTCAACCTGGGACCGCGGGCCGGGGTCGGTGTGGCGAGCGCACTCCTCGTCGACTACGTGCTCACCGTCGCCGTCTCGATCAGCTCGGGCGTGCAGAACGCCGCCGCGGCGTTCGAGTTCGTGCGCGGCCACGAGGTCGAGGTGTCCGTCGGGCTCATCGTCTTCCTCACGGCGGTCAATCTGCGAGGCGTTCGGGAGTCCGGCTCCCTGTTCGCGCTGCCGACCTACCTCTTCATGGCGAGCATCCTGGCGATGGGGGTCGTGGGAGCCGTCCGCCACGAACGCGGCACCCTTCCGCAGGCCGAGAGCGCCGCCCTCGAGCTCCTGCCCGAGCCGGGCTACGAGACGCTGGGCACGCTCGCCATGGCGTTCCTGTTCCTGCGGGCCTTCTCATCCGGGTGTGCGGCCCTGACGGGCGTCGAGGCGATCTCGAACGGAGTGCCGGCGTTCCGACGGCCCAAGAGCCGCAACGCGGCGACGACGTTGCTTCTCATGGGCATCATCGCGATCAGCCTCCTCGTCTCGATGGTGACGCTGGCCCGCTGGACCGGCGTGCAGTTCGCGGAGGACCCCGCCACGCAGCTGGCCCTCGACGGGCGCCCCGTCGGAGAGGACTACGTGCAGGACACGGTCATGGGCCAGGTGTCCAAGGCCGTGTTCGACGGGTTTCCGCTGGGCGTCGTCGTCGTCTCCCTCGTCACCGGCCTCATCCTCGTCCTGGCCGCCAACACCGCCTTCAACGGCTTCCCGGTTCTCGGCTCGATCCTGGCCCGCGACGGCTACATGCCGCGCCAGCTGCACACCCGAGGTGACCGGTTGGCGTTCTCCAACGGGATCGTCATCCTCGCGGGAGCGGCGATCTCTCTGGTCGTGGTCTTCGACGCGGAGGTCACCAGACTCATCCAGCTCTACATCGTCGGTGTCTTCGTCTCGTTCACCCTGAGCCAGCTCGGCATGGTGCGCCACTGGAACCGTCACCTCCGCCTCGAGACGAACCCCGGCGCTCGACGGGACATGCTGCGCCGAAGGGCCATCAGCACGGTGGGGGCCGTGGTCTGCGGCGTCGTGCTCGTCGTCGTGGTCGTCACGAAGTTCGTGCACGGCGCCGGCTTCGCCATCGCCGCGATGGCCGTGCTCTTCGTCATCATGACGCGCATCTCGAGGCACTATGCGCGCGTCTCGCAGGAGCTCCAGATCGATCCCGGCGAGACGGACCACACGCGGCTGCCGTCGCGCGTTCACGCGATCGTCCTCGTCTCGCGAATCCACAAACCTGCCCTGCGCGCGCTGGCGTACGCGCGCGCCACCCGACCGTCGCGCCTCGAGGCGGTCACCGTCTCCGTCGACCCGGCCGAGACGGCGGCACTCCAGGACCAGTGGGAGCGGCTGAGCATCCCCGTCCAGCTCAAGGCTCTCGACAGTCCGTACCGCGAGGTCACCCGGCCGGTCGTCGAGTACGTCAAGTCCCTGCGCTCGGACAACCCGCGCGACCTCGTCGTCGTCTACGTTCCCGAGTACGTCCTGGGCCGATGGTGGGAGCAGGTTCTGCACAACCAGAGCGCCTTGCGGCTCAAGACCCGGCTGCGGTTCATGCCCGGGGTGATGGTCTCCTCGGTCCCGTGGCAGCTGAGCTCCTCGGCCGGCCAGGAGCCGGCGCTCGACGGCCCCGCGCCCGGTGACGTCCGTCGGGGCGACGAGTGATCGGTGAGGTGGTCGAGCTCGACGTGGGGGTCGTGGCCCACGGCGGACACTGCGTCGCGCGGCTCGACGGTCAGGTGGTGTTCGTGCGCCACGCGCTACCCGGCGAGCGGGTCCGCGCCCGCGTCACCGAGGGTGAGCCCGGCAGGTCCTTCCTTCGCGCCGACGTCGTCGAGGTCCTGCGCCCGTCACCGCATCGCGTCGACCCGCCGTGCCGCTACGCGGGCGACTGCGGTGGGTGCGACTTCCAGCACGTCGGGCTCGCCGAGCAACGCGACCTCAAGAGAACCGTGGTCCTCGAGCAGCTGCGTCGGCTGGCCGGCCTGGACCTCGACGACCTGCCGAACGAGGTCGTGGTCGAGCCCCTGCCCGGTGACCGTGACGGACTGCAATGGCGGACCAGGGTCGAGTTCGCGGTCGACGAGGTCGGGCGAGCGGGGCTGCGTCGGCACCGCTCGCATGAGGTCGTCCCGGTGGACAGGTGCCTGATCGCCTCACGCGGGGTGACGGAGGCCGACGTGACCGGTCGCGCCTGGCCCGACGCCGAGGCCATCGACGTCACCGAGACATCGCATGGCGACGTGGTCGTGACGGTCCTCCCGGCGCAGGCAGCCCGGGAACGACGGATCGTCGAACACGTCCGGGCCGGGGGTCTCGAGCTGGATCTCGCCCTGGATGCCCGGGGGTTCTGGCAGGTCCATCCGGGTGCGGCGGCGACCTTCGTCGGCGTCGTACTCCAGATGCTCGACCCTCGGCCCGGGGAGCGCGCCGTCGACCTGTACTCCGGGGTCGGGCTCTTCGCCGCTGCGCTCGCCGAGCGGGTCGGCCCGTTCGGACAGGTCGTCGCCGTCGAGAGCGACCCCGGGGCAGTGGGCCACGCTCGATCCAACCTCGCCGGGCACCAGCAGGCTCTCGTCGTCGCGGGGCGGGTGGACGACCTGCTCGGAGTCCCTCGGCACGAACGAGCACGCCGTCGTCCCCGCCGAGCCCAGACCCGCCGCCGGCGGCCGGCCCGATCGCCCCTGCTGCCGCATACCTGCGACCTCGTCGTCCTCGACCCGCCGCGGATCGGGGCCGGCGCGCACGTCGTGCGGGAGGTCGCCGGTCTGGGTGCGCGGGCCGTCGCCTACGTGGCGTGCGATCCCGCGGCCCTGGCCAGGGACCTGGCGACCTTCCGGGAGTCGGGGTATGCGCTGGTCGGCCTGCGGTGTTTCGACGCCTTTCCGATGACTCATCACGTCGAGACCGTCGCGCTGCTCGCACCGATCAGCCGGCCGGCGTCCGACTAGGCTCGTGGGGAAGCCGGTCGTGTGGTTAGATATATCTTGACGTCAAGATAAATCACCCGGAAGCCGTCAGACACCCAGACCCTGGACGCAAAGGAGCACACAGTGGCCAGCACCAACAGCTTCAACGCCCGCGACACGCTCGCGGTGGGCGACACCAGCTACGAGATCTACCGACTCGATGCGGTCGAGGGGAGTTCCACCCTCCCGTACAGCCTCAAGGTCCTCCTGGAGAACCTCCTGCGCACCGAGGACGGCGCGAACATCACCGCTGACCACATCAGGGCACTCGGCTCTTGGGACGAGAGCGCCGAGCCCGACACCGAGATCCAGTTCACGCCGGCACGGGTCGTCATGCAGGACTTCACGGGGGTTCCCTGCATCGTCGACCTGGCCACGATGCGTGAGGCCGTCGTCGACCTCGGCGGCGACCCGACGAAGATCAACCCGCTCGCTCCGGCCGAACTGGTGATCGACCACTCCGTCATCATCGACTTCTTCGGCTCCCACGACGCGTTCGAGAAGAACGTCGCGGTCGAGTACGAGCGCAACGGGGAGCGCTACCAGTTCCTGCGCTGGGGCCAGACCGCGTTCGACGACTTCAAGGTCGTCCCGCCCGGCACCGGGATCGTCCACCAGGTCAACATCGAGCACCTCGCCCGCGTGACGATGGTCCGCGACGGCGTGGCCTACCCGGACACCTGCGTCGGCACCGACTCCCACACGACGATGGTCAACGGCCTGGGCGTCCTCGGCTGGGGCGTCGGCGGCATCGAGGCCGAGGCGGCGATGCTCGGACAGCCGGTCTCGATGCTCATCCCGCGCGTCGTCGGCTTCAAGCTCGAGGGCTCGATCCCGTCCGGTGCCACCGCGACCGACGTCGTGCTGACCATCACCGAAATGCTCCGTGACCACGGAGTGGTCGGCAAGTTCGTCGAGTTCTACGGTGCGGGTGTCCCGGAGGTGCCCCTGGCCAACCGCGCCACCATCGGCAATATGAGCCCGGAGTTCGGGTCGACGTGCGCGATCTTCCCGATCGACGAGGTCACGCTCGAGTATCTGCGCCTGACCGGGCGCTCGGACGAGCAGGTCGCTCTGGTCGAGGCGTACGCCAAGGAGCAGGGCATGTGGCTCGACCTCGACGCCGAGCCGGCGCGGTACTCGGAGTTCCTCGAGCTCGACCTGTCCACGGTGGTGCCCTCGATCGCCGGCCCGAAGCGCCCGCAGGACCGGATCGAGGTCACCCGGGCCAAGGAGCAGTTCCGCAACGACCTCAAGAACTATGTCGTCAACGGCCACCGCATCGAGCACAGCAGCGTCGACGAGGAGCTCGACGAGACCTTCCCGGCCTCCGACTCGCCCTCCCACGACGCGCGCGAGCATTCCGAGACCGCCGGGCGCCCGGTTCACTCCCCCGCCGCGCCGGCCGGGCTGGAGCGCGCGAGCAGCCCGACGCCGGTCTCGCTCGACGGCGCGGAGCACTCGATCGACCACGGGCACGTCGTGATCGCGTCCATCACGAGCTGCACCAACACCTCCAACCCCTCGGTCATGATGGCCGCGGCGATGCTCGCGAAGAACGCCGTCGAGAGGGGCCTGTCGGTCGCTCCCTGGGTCAAGACATCCATGGCGCCCGGGTCGAAGGTCGTCACCGGCTACTACGACAAGGCCGGGATGTGGCCCTACCTCGAGAAGCTCGGGTTCCACCTCGTCGGCTACGGGTGCACGACCTGTATCGGCAACTCCGGCCCGATCATCGAGGACGTTTCCCGCGCGGTGAACGAAACCGACCTGGCCGTGGTCTCGGTGCTCTCCGGCAACCGCAACTTCGAGGGGCGCATCAATCCCGACGTGAAGATGAACTACCTGGCGAGCCCGCCACTGGTCATCGCGTACGCCCTGGCCGGAACGATGGACTTCGACTTCGACTCCGAGCCCTTGGGGCAGGACCGGGATGGGCAGGACGTCTTCCTGCGCGACATCTGGCCGGCGCCCGCCGACGTCGAGAGGACGATCGCCGAGAGCATCAGCAAGGAGATGTTCACGGAGGACTACTCCGACGTCTTCGCCGGTGACGAGCGGTGGCGCTCGCTGCCCACACCGGAGGGCGACACCTTCGACTGGGCCGAGGACTCGACGTATGTCCGCAAGCCCCCGTACTTCGACGGAATGGAGAAGGACCCCGAGCCGGTTGCCGACATCTCCGGAGCGCGCGTGCTCGCGCTCCTCGGGGACTCGGTGACGACGGACCACATCAGTCCGGCCGGGTCGATCAAGTCCGACTCGCCTGCGGGTCGCTACCTCGCCGAGCATGCAGTCGAGCGCAAGGACTTCAACTCGTACGGCTCCCGCCGGGGCAACCACGAGGTGATGATTCGCGGCACCTTCGCCAACATCCGCCTCAAGAACCTCCTCCTCGACGGCGTGGAGGGCGGCTTCACCCGTGACTTCACCAAGGGCGGCGAGCAGAGCACCATCTACGACGCATCCGCCTCGTACCAGGAGGCGGGTATCCCGTTGGTCGTGCTCTCGGGCAAGGAGTACGGCTCGGGCTCGTCGCGCGACTGGGCGGCTAAGGGCACGGCTCTGCTCGGCGTCCGAGCGGTGATCGCCCAGTCCTACGAGCGCATCCACCGTTCCAACCTCATCGGCATGGGTGTGCTGCCCCTGCAGTTCCCGGACGGGCAGAGTGCCGAGTCGCTCGGGCTCGACGGCACGGAGACCTTCGACATCTCCGGTGTCACCGCGCTCAACGACGGGACCATTCCGAGGACGGTGGCGGTCGTCGCGACCAAGCAGGACGGCTCGACGGTCGAGTTCGACGGCGTCGTGCGGATCGACACCCCCGGAGAGGCCGACTACTACCGCAACGGAGGAATCCTGCAGTACGTCCTTCGTTCACTCGTCGCCTGAACCTGCGGTTCAGCGAGGTCGTGGCC
>JBAUUB010000166.1:0-2434 GCA_049582485.1 Dermatophilaceae bacterium | reverse complement strand
GTGAGGGCCTCATCATGACAAACCTTCGCCAGCCACCCCAATGCTCGTCCACAGTGGCCTCGGACGACCCTGATCCGTGCAGTTTGTCCCCAATCTGTGGATATCACTGTGGACATCGACGCTCGGTGTCCTATGGTGTCTGGATGGCCCGACGCTTCATCCCGCTGTCCGAGGTCTGCGAGATCCTCGACATCTCGTCCGCTCAGGCGTACGCGCTCGTCCGCAGCGGCGACCTTCCCGCCATCAAGGTCGGGGGCCGGGGCCAGTGGCGGGTCGAGACCGCCGAGCTCGAGAGCTACATCCAGCGGATGTATGCGCGGACCGCTCAGCTCGTCGCCTCCGGTGACCTCGAGGACGAGGCTCAGTAGCGGTCCTCGTCGCCGGCCGGCGTCGTGCTGAGCACGGAGACGACCGCCGACGTCGCGATCGTGCGCCGGCCGGTGAGCGTGCTCGCGCGCCGTGGCTCGTCGACCGGATGCTCGCCGAGGTCGAGCCAGTCCTGACCGACGGCGTCGATCGTGCCGCTCACGCGAGCACCGGAGCGGTCCGTCACGATGACGGCGGCGCGGTCGCGGGAGAGGGCTCGCAGCGCATACCCCATCGCGAAGCGGCGTGACATGACCGCCGGGTCGCTGTGCCGGCTCAGGCCGGTCACGGCCGTGACCGCGGCGCTCGCAACGAGCAGTTCGCGGCCGGCGCGCTCGCGCAGCAGCAGCCAGTCTGCGCCGAGATCGACCAGGGTCCCCTCGAGCTGCTCTCCTGTGACCGTCCAGAGCCCGAGGACGGTGCCGCGACTCGCGGCGTAGCGCTCGACGAGCGCAACGCGGGCCCGTTCGGCCCGCGTGCGGTCGGCCACCTCGGCGTCCCGATCGCGCCGCTCCTCCGCCGCCCACTGCCCATCGAGGTCGTCGAAGAGTCCCTGCCAGCGCATACCTCCGAACTCTAGGTGATCCACGTCGATGGCCCTCGGTTATCCACAGCCTCGAATTCATGCTTTACATGCTGTTTGATGCCATTTAGTGTCATTCGCATGCACTCCTCATCAGAGTCCACACGCACCGTTCAGGCGAGCCCGGTCCGTGTCGGCGTCGTGCTGGTCGCCGTCCTCATTGCCGCCGTCGGCTCGGCTTCGGCGCTTCTCGTCGTGCTGCGCGACACGGTGGAGGCGGTGCGCTCCCCCGGTCGGGTGTCGGTCGACGAGCTCGTCGTCGCCACCAGTGCGGCATGCGCCCTGGTGATCCTCCTCTGGGTGTCACTCGGCCTGGCGCTCTCCGTGGCGGCGGCGCTGCCCGGCCGGACGGCGGTCGGCGACCGGCTCGTCGACGCCGTCGCACCCGCCGCAGTGCGCAGGTGGGCCGCCCTGCTCCTCGGAGTCAGCATCCTGTCCGGCGGCGTTCCAGGCGCGGCGATGGCGCAGAGCACGATCGCTGTGGCGTCCGCAGGCAACGGGTCACCGGCCGCACCGGTCGCTCCGGCGCCGGACTGGGTGCCCCAGATCGCCGACGGCCGCGCGCCCGCACCGGCGCCCGGGTGGACTCCCACCCCGGTCCGCGCCCTCCCGCCGGTCACGCTCACCGCCCCGCGGACCACGCACGTCGACCAGGAGATCCGCGAGGTGACCGTCCGGCGCGGCGACACCCTGTGGGACCTCGCCGCCTCCCACCTGTCGGCGGACGCCACCGATGCCGAGGTCGCCGACGAATGGCACCGGTGGTTCCAGGCCAACCGTTCCGTCATCGGTCCCGATCCCGACCTGATCCTGCCCGGGCAGGTCCTCCAGGTCCCGGCACCGACCGCCTCCGGCGGCTCCCGATGAGCGCCCTGCCGGCGCTCTCGCCACTCCAGATCGTCCCCGCCCCACGCCCACGGTTGACTCCCGCGCCCCTGCCAGGCCACAGCTACCCACCGGAGGACCTCGACGCCCGCTTCGTCCAGGACTGGCTCGAGTTCGACGATCGCGAGGACGACGAGCCTGCCTCGCGCACCCCGTCGCCCCTCCCCCATCCCGAGTCGGTCGCCGGGCCACTCGCCCAGGCGCTGGTCGAGGTGCTCGCGGGTCGTCGGCCGGTGGTCCAGATGGTGCGCTGGTCCTCTCCGACCGTGTATGCGGCGCTCACCGCCCGCGCCTCCGTCGCCCACCGCCGCCGACTGGCTCTACGCGGGACACCCGTGCGGCTCGCCGTCCGCCGCGTCATCGTCACCCGCCCGCGCGACGAGGTCGCCGAGGTCTCGATCGTCGTCATCGACGGCACCCGGGTGCGGGCCATCGCCATGCAGCTGCGTGGCATCGACGGCCGCTGGATCATCGCCGCGCTGCAGGTGGGCTGAGCGCGAAGCCCGCGCTACCAGCCGGTGCGCCCGTCGACCGCCTCGCGGAGCAGGTCGGCGTGCCCGTTGTGCTGCGCGTACTCCTCGATCATGTGGACGAGCACCC
>JBAUUB010000165.1:0-6236 GCA_049582485.1 Dermatophilaceae bacterium | reverse complement strand
GTGTCGAGCCCCCCGCAGCAGGCGCGCCGCGCCGAAGAGGAGACCGGCCGCGATCGCGAACAGCGACAGGATTCCGGTGGTCTGGGTCGGGCCGAGATCGGTGGGCGCCGCACCAGGGGTGTCCGGGGTCGTCGTGGACGTGCTGGGCGGAGTTGTCTCCGTCACCGGGGGAGTCGTCTCCGTCACCGGCGGAGTGGTCTCCGTCACCGGGGGCGTGGTCTCCGTCACCGGCGGAGTCGTCTCCGTCACCGGGGGAGTGGTCTCCGTCACCGGCGGAGTCGTCTCCGTCACCGGAGGAGTCGTCTCGGTCACCGGCGGCGTGGTCTCGGTGCCGTTGCCGGGAGGGGTCTGCGGGCACTCGGCCGCCAAGGACTCGGGAGCCTGCCCGGGGTTCTCGCCCTCATCCAGTTCCCGGATGACCTTCGACGGGAGCTGACCGTCGGTGAACCAGGTTCCGTCCGTCGCGGAGGTGCTGGCCGAGATCACCCCCTGGAAGCGCGGGTCGGCGGGCGAGCCGACGTACTTGCAGATCCACACGAGGCGAGGGGCGGTCTCCGCCTGGGCGATGCCTCCGAAGACGGCGGCGACGATGAAGAGGACGAGTGTTCCGACGACGCCCATGGCGACGAGACGGACGGCGGCAGGCTGCTGAGTGGTTCGGGCTGGGGACGTTCGTGCTCCTGGCATGACTGAACCTCGCTGTGCGATGGGATCGACGTCACGAATGCAACTGCAGTCACATCAGTCACACAAGTCCCAAACGTCACATTGATCACATTGTTACCAAAATGATCTGAGTCACGGCGGCGTCCGGCCGCGGGCGGCGACCGGGACGAGCAACCCTTGAGCGCGACGGGGACCGGGTCGACGGATCAGCTGAACGGGGCGCGGTCGTCCAGCCGGATCGACCGGCGACCTGCCCAGCGCCAGACCCGCGCCGCCCGGTCGCGATCCTCGTCGGTGACCAGGTTGCCCATCCATCGCAGCGCGAGCGTCATCAGCCAGTCGGTGCGCATGCCGACCGGGCCCAGGGTGGGCAGCAACCGGGGGACCGTGACCAGGCCGGCCAGGCGACGGGCGATCGAGAACGCCTCGCCGTAGTGGTCCGTGAGCAGCGCCGGCCACGCGGTGCCGAGGTCCGCCTTCTCGGCCAGCAGGTCGGCGACGAACCGGCCTCCTTCGAGGCCGTAGTCGATGCCCTCGCCGTTGAGCGGGTTGACGCAGCCGGCGGCGTCACCGACCAGCGCCCAGTTCGGGCCGGCGACCCCGGACACCGCGCCACCCATGGGGAGCATCGCCGACATCGGCATTCGGAGCGGCCCGGACAGGCCGAACTCGTCCCGCCGCTCGTCGGCATAGAACTGCATGAGCGGGCGCAACGCGACGTCGGCGGGACGCTTGGCGGTGGCGAGCGTGCCGACGCCGACGTTCACCTCACCCCCACCGAGGGGGAAGATCCAGCCGTAGCCGGAGAGGATCTCGCCCTGGGTCCCCCGCAGCTCGAGGTGCGAGGAGATCCAGGGGTCGTCCGACATCGTCGAGCTCATGTAGGAGCGCGCCGCAACGCCATAGGCCGTGTTCCGGTGCCACGTCCGGCCGAGCAGCCGGCCGAGCTGGGAGCGCACCCCGTCGGCCACGACGAGTCGCTCGCAGCCGATCTCGTGGAACTCCTTGCCGCGGCGGAACACCACGCCGCTGACCTTGCCGTCCTGCCAGCGGACGTCGACGGCCCGCAGGCTGTCCAGCGCGGTGGCACCCGACTCGATGGCGGCGTCACGGATGGCGTTGTCGAGGATCGTCCGGGGCACGGCCGAACCCCAGTCCGGCAGGGTGCCCCCGGGCCAGCGCAGGTAGAGGGTCTGACCGAAGCCGTGCGCCCGCAGTCCCTGGTTGTAGGCCCGGCTGCGCGCCCACTGCGCCAGCCCGAGCCGGTCGAGCTCGGCGACCGCGCGGGGGGTCAGCCCGTCTCCGCAGGTCTTGTCACGGGGGAACGATGCCGCGTCGGCGACGACGACGTCCATGCCGGCTCTGGCGGCCCAGGCCGCGGCGCTGGACCCGGCCGGGCCCGCACCGACGACGAGCACGTCGGTGCGGGTGGGCAGGTCGGTCGTCACGGTCCCCATTGTCGGGGGTCGCAGACCAGCCCTCCAAACCGGCTCGGGCGCCGCGTCGGCGGCTCAGCGCAGCCGGATCGGTGGCCCTCCGTCGTCGATCGGCACCGTCCGACCGATGACGGTGCCGCCCTCGATCTCACCGACCAGGAGCAGTCCACCGCTGGTCTGGGCGTCGGCGAGGAGGAGGAGCCGCTCCTCGTCGATGCCGGGCCCGACCGACAGCGACGGACGCACCCACTCGAGGTTGCGCCTTGTCCCCCCCGGGCAGTGGCCGGCGGCGAGTGCCGCCGCGGCACCCGCGATCAGCGGCACCGAGGCCGCGTCGACCACTGCCCCCACGCCACTCGCACGGAGCATCGACAGCAGGTGGCCGAGGAGCCCGAAGCCCGTCACGTCGGTGCCGGCGACGATCCGTGCCCGGACCGCCTCCAGGGAGGCCTCCCGGTTGCTCGTCGTCATGACCTCGACGGCTGCGTGGCTGACCGCGCCGGTGGTCTTGTGCCACGCGTTGAGGACTCCGGTCCCGAGCGGCTTCGTGAGGGTGAGCGGCAGCCCCGGCTGAGCGCGGTCCACCCGGATCAGCCGATCGGGGTCGGCGATCCCGGTGACCGCCATGCCGTAGAGCGGCTCGGGCGCGGTGATGGTGTGGCCCCCACCGACGGCGATACCCGCCTCGGCAGCCACCTCCGCGCCGCCGCGCAGGACCTCGGCCGCGACGTCGAGAGACGGCCCCTCGGAGGGCCACGCCATCAGGTTCACCGCGACGACCGGGCGTCCCCCCATGGCGTAGACGTCGGACAGCGCGTTCGTCGCGGCGATCCGACCCCACAGGACCGGATCGTCGACCACGGGAGTGAAGAAGTCGGCGGTCGAGATGACGGCCGTTCCCTCGGCGATGGACACAACCGCAGCGTCGTCGGCCGCGTCGAGCCCGACGACCAGCCCCTCGGCGCGCTGACCCCGCAGTCCAGCCACGAGGTCGCGCAGGGCCCCAGCCGGGAGCTTGCAGGCGCAGCCTCCACCGGCGGCATAACTCGTCAGCCTGGCCACGGCCACACACTAGGGTAGGCGGCGGAGGCGTCCGGGCCCTGGTGGGTCCCGCGGTCTTCAAAACCGACGAGACCGGCCCGCCGGTCTGGCGGGTTCGATTCCCGTCCGCCTCCGCGATGTCAGCCCGAGAGGGCCGTGTGCCGCCTGCACGGGTCCGGTCGGGTGGAGAGGGTGAAATGCCGGACGATCCCCGTCACCTCGTCCCCCGCACCGACCGCGTCCTCGACGACCCGCGTCTGAGCGGCACGCTCGCCACCGTGCACCGGGACGTGGTGCGGCACTGGGTGCGCCGGGCCCAGGAGCGGGTGCGCACGGGGGTGCTCGACCCGGATGCCGTCGTCGAGACCGTGCTCGATGCGGCCACCCCACGCAGTGCCCGGGTCATCAACGGCACCGGCGTGATCGTCCACACCAACCTCGGCCGGGCTCCGCTCGCGGACGAGGCGCGCCGGGCGCTCGAGGACGCGGCGGGATGCACGCCACTCGAGCTCGACCTGGCGACCGGCCGACGCGGCCGCCGCGCACCCGGAGTGACCAAGGCGCTCCTGGCTCGGGTAGGCGAGGCCGAGGACGCTCTCGTCGTCGGCAACGGCGCAGCGGCCGTCCTCCTCGCCGTGACGTCGCTCGCGGGAGGCCGCGATGTCGTCGTCTCGCGCGGGGAGCTGGTCGAGATCGGCGACGGGTTCCGGCTGCCCGAACTGCTCACGACGACGGGAGCCAGGCTCGTCGAGGTCGGGACGACCAACCGCACTCGGATCGAGGACTACGCGGAGGCGCTCAGCCCGCATACCGGCTGCATCCTCAAGGTGCACCCGGCCAACTTCCGCATGAGCGGCTTCACCGCTTCGGTGCCCGTCCACGAGCTCGTCCGCCTCGAGGTCCCCGTCGTCGTCGATATCGGGTCCGGCCTGCTTACCCCGCACCCGGCGCTGCCGGACGAGCCCGACGCGGCCGGCGCGCTCACGGCCGGGGCCGACATCGTCACGTGCAGCGGCGACAAGCTGCTCGGCGGCCCGCAGGCCGGCATCCTCCTGGGCCGCTCCGGGCCGGTGGCACGGGCCAGGCGCCACCCTCTCGCCCGGGCCCTGCGGCCCGGCAAGCTGAGCCTCGCGGCACTCGAGGCGACGCTGCTCGCCCCGACCACTCCAGTCCTGAGCATGCTCACCGCGGACGAGGACGACCTGCGCCGGCGGGCCGAGCACATCGCGGCGCAGCTGCCCGGCGACGTGACCGTCACCTCCTGCGAGTCCGTCGTCGGCGGGGGCGGCGCACCGGAGGTCGTCCTCGCGAGCGCCGGCCTGGCGCTGCGAGCCGAGGCCGCACCGCGGCTGCGGTCGGGTGACCCCGCAGTCCTGGCGCGAACCCGTGAGGACCGGTGCGTGATCGACCTGCGGACGGTGCGGCCGGACGACGACGGCGCACTCGTGCGCGCCCTGCGCGCAGCCGTCCCGGCGGGTTGACCATGGCGGTCGTCGCCACAGCCGGGCACGTCGACCACGGCAAGTCCGCCCTGGTCGCCCGGCTGACCGGCGGGCGAACCGACCGGCTCGCGGCCGAGCGCCGCCGGGGTCTGACTCTCGACCTCGGGCACACCCACGTGCGCCTTCCCAGCGGCCACACCATCGGAGTGGTGGACGTGCCCGGGCACGAGCGCTATCTCGGCACGACCGTCAGCGGGATCGGCCCGGCCGGCGCCGTGCTCTTCTGCGTCGCCGCCGACGAGGGGTGGTCGGTCCAGAGCGAGCAGCACGCCCGCGCCTGCGCGGTCCTGGGTATGCGCGGCGAGCGTCTCGTCCTGGTGCTCACCAAGGCGGACCGCCCCTGGGCGCCGTCGGCGCGAGAACGCTCGGTGGCCGCCCTGAGCCGGCTCGGGCTGCCACCGCGCCTCGTCATCGAGTGCAGCGCTGTGACGGGCGACGGGTTCGACCGAGTTCTCGCCGCACTCGACGACCTCGCGTGCGAGCCGGCCGCCGCGAGGGATGTCCACGGCCCGGTCCGCCTGTGGATCGACCGCTCGTTCCATCGGCCGGGCGCGGGCACCGTCGTCACCGGGACCCTGCCCTCCGGGACCCTGCGCCGAGGAGACCGGGTGTGGACACCGGGGGGCCCGGCCCGCGTGCGCGGTCTGCAACGCTACGGGCGGCCAGAGGGTGCCATCGAGGGTCCGGACCGAGTGGCCGTCAACCTCGTCGGCGTCTCCGTCACGGACGTCTCACGGGGAAACCCGCTCGTCGCGCTCGACCGGCCGGACATCGCGGACCAACTGGAGACGGTCGTCACCCACGACCTCGAGGCGCGCAGGTGGCCGCGGGAGGCCCTCATCTCCTTCGGGACGCAGACCACGGCGGCCCGCCTCGTGCCACTTCCGGGCCCGGCGGAAGGAGGCGCCGAGGGCGACCACCGCATACGCGTGCGTCTGGACCGGCCGCAGCCGTTGTGGCCCGGTGACCGCCTCCTCGTCCGCGACCCGGGCGGGCGCGTGGTCCTCGGCGGCCTCGAGGTGACCGCTCCGTGCGGAGCCGTCGCAGGACCGTCGCCGACCGACCCGGACCGGGCCGGGCGCCGGACCCCTGACGCGGGTGTCGACCGTCTCCTGCGAGCCCTCGAGCTCGAGCCCCTCGCGCCGCCGACGGCCGAGAGGCTCGCCGAATGGGGCGTCACCGGCGCTCGCCTGCGCGAGCTCGGCGCCCGTGGCGAGATCGTGTACCTCGGGCGCGGACTCGCGCTCGGCGCCACCGCACCGGTCGCGCTGCGGCGGCTCTTGCAGACCCTCCCCGAGCGGTTCACGGTGAGCGAGGTCCGCGCCCGGCTCGGACTCTCCCGGGCCGCCACCCTCGCCGTGCTCGAGCACACCGACCGCATCGGCATGACCCGGCGGGTATCGACCGATCGTCGGAGTCTGTGCGGGTAGCCCCGCCGCGGCCGGCTCCTCCGGTAACGTCACCCGCACTGCGGAGCAGATCGGGCGGGAGGAGGGCGGATGGGTCGGAAACGCGCACGCGCGGGTGCCGTCGGTGCTGCCGCCACGATGGCCGCCGGCGTGCTCGCCGTGGGAGCCCTGCTCGCACCGAC
>JBAUUB010000164.1:0-9725 GCA_049582485.1 Dermatophilaceae bacterium | reverse complement strand
CCCCATCGGCACCGGCCCGACCAGGCGGGCGGCGGCCCGGTCGGCGAGCACCTCGGCGAGCAGGTGCACCTCGGCGAGGACGTCGTCATGGCGCAGCGGCTCGGGCATCGCGGTGTGCAGCACGGTGAAGAACTCGACGAGCAGGTCGTGCCGGGCCCGCACGTGCGAGCGCTCGTGGGCGAGCACCGCGGCCACCTCGGGCCCGCCGAGCCGGGCGAGCATCCCCGTGGAGATGACGACGCGGTTGCGCACACCCGGCACGCAGTAGGCGGTCGGCGTGGGGTGGTCGATGACGCGCAGGCTCTGTGGTCGGGGGTTGTCGAGGGTGTCGAACTCACGCCCGACGAGCTCGAGCAGGGCGCGGTGCTCGCGACGGGTGCGCCGCAGCGAGGCGCCCACCCGGTGGCCGGCCACGGTGAGCCGGACGAGCATGTATGCGGTGATCGCCAACGCGATGTAGGCCACCACCCGGTGCCGCGGCTGGTCCAGCATGTCGCGCATGAGGAACACCGCGACCGGTCCGGCGGCGAGCAGGGACACGACCGCCGCCAGGGAGACGGCCTGCCAGACCAGGAGGGCGAGCAGGGGCTCGCGCCGGAAGACGTGCCGTCGGATCATCGCGCGCTGCACCGGCCAGATGAGAACGACCGCCAGCAGGAGAAGTCCTGCGACGGTGAGGAGTGCGCTCAGCATCGGCAGTGGCATGGAGTGAGGGGGGTCGGGATCCGCGGATCACAAGGCGGGCAGGGACACTCCAGCGTAGTCCCCACCGGACGCCCGGCCCTCCCACCGGCACGCGAGCGGCGCCCCCCGGCTCAGGTCTGGCGGGACTCCAGCTCGGCGAGCGCGGCCTTGAGGTCGTCGATCTCGGCGGCACTCGCGGAGTCGAGGAAGTGCAGCATCGCCGCGCGTCGGTCGCTGGTGTCGATGTGGTCGAGGCTGTCGCGCAGCAGGTGTGCGGTCAGCTCCTCGCTGGTCGACTGGGGCAGGTAGCGCCACGCGCGCCCGTCGCGCTCGCGGGTGACCAGCCCCTTCTTGGCGAGCCGGTCGAGCACCGTCATGACCGTCGTGTAGGCGATGTCGCGCTCCTGCGACAGGCTCTCGTGGATCTCCCGAACGGACATCGCCGCTTCCGGTGTCGGCGGGTCGATCGCCCAGAGGCGGTCCATGATGGCTCGCTCGAGGTCGCCGAGTCGCGCTCGTCGGGTCATCTTCATGGGGCCTCCTCAAGCCTGTCGGAGCTCATCCGATTCGTCAGTGCACGCCGCCCTACGACACACTGTAGTAGATATCTTCCGATTGTCCATGACCTCGATCACTGCGTCAAAATCGGCGAGGCCGTCGGGCCGGTGGGACACCATCACGAGGGTACGTTTGCGCGCCGCGGCACGCAGGTCGCGCAGCACCGCCACGGCTGTCGCGTGGTCGAGGTGGGCGACCGGCTCGTCGAGCAGGACGATCGGCCGCCGCGACACCGCTGCCCGGGCGATCGCCAGCCGCGCCCGCTCTCCGCCGGACAGGCCGCGTCCGCCGCTGCCGAGCGGTGTGTCCAGGCCGTCCGGCAGGCGCTCGAGCAGGTCGCCCAGCCCCGCCGAGACCAGCGCCGCGGTGAGGTCCTCGTCGTCGGCCTCCGGGCCGGCGAAGCGCAGGTTCTCGCGCAGGGTCGAGGCGAAGACGTGCGGTTCGTCGTCGACGACCGCGAAGCGTGCCCGGGTCGCCGCGAGGTCCAGGTCGCGGACCGAGGTGCCCGACAGCGCGTACGTGCCGCTCATCGGGTCGAGGTGGCGGGCGAGCACGGCCAGCAGGGTGGACTTGCCCGCGCCGTTCGGACCGGTGAGGGCCACCGCGGCACCGGGCTCGATCGTGAGCGTGACCTCGGGCATGTCGGGGTGGTCACCGCGCCAGGAGGCGCTCAGCCGGTCTGTCGTCGGCTCCGGGACGGCCTCGGGTATGCGGTGGCCGGCCTCCGCGACCGCCGGCACCTGGTCGAGGAGCGCCGAGACCCGCCGCTGGGCTCCCTCCGCGCGGGCCAGGGCGCGCATCGCCTCGGCGAGCGGGGCGAGTCCGTCGCCGAGGGCCACGGGCAGGACGACGAGCAGAGCGGCGACCGGCCCGGACGGAACGTCGCGCCACGCGATCCACGCGATGCCGGCTGTCGCGATGCCCGTCGCGAGCAGGATCATGCCGGCGGCGAGCGAACGGCCGCGGGCCTGACGGCGGACCGCTGCCCGCCAGGTGGCGTGGGCCTCGGCGAGCCACGAGCGCGCGTCGGCCTCGGCCCCGATCGCCCGCAGCTCCAGACCGGAGCGGGCGACGAGGTCGGAGACCTGCTGGACGCGGGCCCGCGCGGTGAGCAGCTCCGCCTGCGAGGCGCGCTCGAGCAGGTAGGCGACGACCGACGCCGCCGCGACGGCGAGAAGGAGCAGGACGACGACTGCGCCGGCGGCCGGCTCGATGAGAGCGGCGAGGACCGCGCCCAGGACGCCCGCGACCACCCCGGAGACGACGGGTACCGTCACTCGCACGTGCGCGTCCACGACGTCGGTGATGTCGTCGACGACCCCGCCGAGCAGACTCGACCGCGACCGACGGCCCAGGCGGGCCGGGGTGAGGGGGACGAGCGCCGCATACATCTGCGACCGCCGCCTAGCCAGGTCACGCAGCGCCTCGTCGTGCGAGAGCAGGCGCTCGGCGTAGCGCAGGACCGGGCGGGCGATGCCGAACGCCCGCACCGCGACGACGGCGACCAGCAGGGTGAGGATGACCGGCATCTCGCTGGCGCGCACGATCAGCCATCCCGAGGTCGCGGTCAGGGCGATGCCGCTCGCGGTGGCGGCGCCGCCGACGAGGCCGGCGAGCAGGATCCGGGGCGTGGGTCGCAGTGCGACGACGGCAGCGGTGCGGCTGGTGGTCACGGCCGCACCTCGCGGGCTTCGAGGTGGTGATGCCGGTCGGCGGTCTCGAGCAGCTCGGGCCGGTGGGTGACCGTGACGACGGTGCGCCGCTCGGCGAGCTCGGAGATGAGGTCGTGGATGAGGGTGCTCGAGGCGGCGTCCAGGTGCGCGGTCGGCTCGTCGAGGAGGAGCACCGGGGCGGTGGAGAGCAGGGCCCGGGCCAGGACGAGGCGGGTGCGCTGGCCGGCCGACAGCCCGAAGCCGTCGTCGCCGAGCATCGTGTCGAGCGACTGGGGCATGGCCGCGACCATCCCGTCGAGGCCGACCCGGCGCAGCGCGTCCCAGAGCGCCTCGTCCGGGGCGCCGTTGCCGAGACGCAGGTTGTCGCGCACGGACGCCGCCGCGACGAAGGGGCGTTGGGAGACGAGGTGGGCCGGCCCGGCCGTCAGCATGCCCGTCGTCGGGGTGCGCAGACCGGCGAGCAGCTCGAGGAGCGTCGACTTGCCCACGCCGGATGGGCCGGTGACGACGGTGAGTCCGGGCTCGGCGTGCAGCGTCAGGTCCTCGATGACTGGCTCGGTCGCGCCCGGATAGGTGTAGCCGAGGCCCTGCGCCGCGACGTGGACGAGCCCGTCGCGCGCTCCGTCGCCCACGACGTCCGGGGTCGGGACGTTCGGGGTCTCGGCGGCGAGGAGGTCGGCGACGGCGTCGATCGCCTCCGCGCCGTCGGCGGCCGTGTGGAACTCGGCGCCGACGCGACGGATCGGCCAGTACGCCTCGGGAGCGAGCAGGATGGCCAGCAGCGCCGGGGTGAGCTCCATGTTGCCCTTCGCGAGGCGGATGCCGCACCAGACCGCGACGATGGCGACACTGATCGACGCCAGCAGCTCGAGTGCCGCCGAGCTCATGAAGGCCAGCCGCAGGGTGCGCATCGTCGCGAGCCGGTGCCGGTCGCTCACCGTCGCGATCGCCTCGACCTGACGCTCACCGCGGCCGTAGGACACCAGGGTCGGCAGCCCGCGCATCACGTCGGCGAAGTGGCCGGCGAGCGCGCTCAGCGCCTGCCACCGCCGGTCGGTGTCGTCGGCCGTCGTGTGTCCGATGAGCGCCGCGAACAGCGGCAGCAGCGGGACGGTGAGGATGACGATGATCGCCGAGGACCAGTCGACGACGAGCATCGCGAGGATCGCGAGAGCCGGGACGACGGCGGCGTGGACCAGGCTCGGCAGGTAGCGCGCCGCATACGGCTCGACGGCGGTGCAGCCCTGGGCGGCCAGGGTTGCCGTCCGTGCCGGGTCCGGCTGTCCGTCGCTGGGGGTCGCCAGGAGGTGGGCCACCAGCCGCTCCCGCAGCGACGATGCGACGCGCACGCCCGCCCACGCCTGGATCGCCTCCGCCACGTATGCGAGGGTCGCCCGCACCGCGAAGAGCGCCACGAGGAGGATCACCGGTCCGCGCAGCTCGCTCCCGCGGACGACGGCCACCACGACGTCGGTCAGCGCGAACGCGAGCGCGATCGTCGCGGCACCCTGGAGGATGCCCACGACCCCCAGCGCCGCGACCGGCCCCCGCGTCGCGGGGACGAGTCGCAGCAGCCGGAGGTCGAACGGTTTCATGGTGCGCCTGGTGAGGAGGGTGGAGCGGCCGGACCGGTCAGGGGACCGAGACGGGGTCGGGGATCTGCTCGGTCGTGATGCGCCGGCGGAACACCCAGTACGTCCAGGCCGTGTAGCCGAGGACGATCGGGGTGAAGACCAGTGCGGCGCCGGTCATGATCTGCAGGGTCAGCTGCGAGCTCGAGGCGTTCTCGATCGTCAGCGACCACGCCGGGTCGAGCGTGCTCGGCATGACGTCGGGGTACAGGACGAGGAAGTACGTCGTCACAGCCATCGCGATCGTCACCATCGTGCTCGTGAAGGCCAGACCCTCATCGCCACGCAGGTTGAACCACAGGCCGGCGAGCAGCGCCACCGCTGCGATGACCGTGGTGATCCACGACCACACGGTGCCCTGGCTCAGGCCCAGCCAGCCGAGCAGGATGACGGCGAGGACGGCGGTCACGAGGCCGGCCGCGGTCCCGACCTGGCGGGCCTCCTCGCGGATCGGGCCGGCGGTCTTGAGCGCGACGAAGAACGAGCCGTGGGTCACGGAGAGCCCGACGATGACGAGTCCACCGAGCAGCGCCATCGGGTTGAGCAGGGTCAGCAGGTTGCCGGTGAACTCCGAGGCTCCGGGAGGCGCGCCCTGGGGGAGCTCCAGCGGCAGGCCGCGCACGACGTTCGTCAGCGCCACGCCGACGAGGAAGGGCGCGAGGAACGAGCCGCCGATGATCGACCAGTCCCAGTTGCGGCGCCACACCGGGTCGTTGCGCTTGTGGCGGTACTCGAAGCCCATGTTGCGGACGATGAGCGCGACGAGGACGAGCAGGAGCGGCAGGTAGAACGCGCTGAACATCGTCGCGTACCAGTGCGGGAACGCTGCGAACGTCGCACCGCCCGCGGTGAGCAGCCAGACCTCGTTGCCGTCCCAGTGCGGGCCGATCGTGGTCAGGAGCACCCGGCGGCGCTTCTCCGCCTCGTCGGCGGTGACGTCCGCGGTGCCGCTCAGCCCGCCCTCCCGGCCGAGGACAGGGACGAGCATGCCCACGCCGAAGTCGAAGCCCTCGAGCGCCAGGAAGCCGATCCAGAGGACGCCGATGAGGATGAACCAGAAGAGTGCGAGATCCATCGTGATTCCTTGTCTTGTGTTCTCGTCGTGAGTTCTCGGTGGCGGTTTCCGGTCGGCGCAGCGACTCAGTAGGCGAAGGCGAGCTTGTCGTCGTCGGAGCCGGATGCGGTGAGGTCCTCGTAGGGCTCGGCGCCCTTGCGGACGTAGATGAGGAAGAGCTTGACCTCGACGACCGCGAGCACGAGGTACACGAGCGTGTAGACGGTCATCGAGATCCAGACCTCGGCCGCCGACACCGACGGCGAGACGCCGGACTGGACGGTCATCAGGCCGTGCACGATCCACGGCTGGCGCCCGACCTCGGTGAATATCCAGCCCCAGCTGTTGGCGAACACCGGCGCCAGGGGCGCGAGCACCGCGACCCACAGCCACCACCGGTTCGAGACCACGCGCCCGGATCGGGTGGCCCACAGCACGGCGGCCGCGGCGATCATCGTGGCGAACCCGAGCCCCATCATGAACCGGAACGACCAGTACGTCAGCGGGATGATCGGCGTGTAGGTGGCGTCGAAGACGATCGAGTCGGGGTCGCCGCCGTACTCCTCGATGTAGATCTCGCGGAGCTCGTTGATGCCCTGGACCTCGCCGGCGAAGTCGCCGGTGCCGAGGAACGACAGCAGGCCCGGGATGGCGATGATGTCGGTCGCCTCCGAGCCGTCGAGCCGGCCGATCGAGAGGACCGAGAAGGGTGCGCCGCTCTGGGTCTCGTAGAGCGCCTCCGCCGCGGCCATCTTCATGGGCTGGACCTCGGTCATGATCTTGCCCTGGATGTCGCCGCTGACGATGACACCGAGCGAGGCGACGATGGTGACGACGGCCCCGAGGCGGGCCGAGCGACGCCACATGCTCTGGTCGGCCGGCGGGTCGGCCTTCAGCATGCGGTACAGCGCGACGCCCATGACGACCGCGCCGCCGACCATGTAGGCGGAGAAGATCACGTGGGGGAAGGTCACGAGCTGGACCTTGTTCGTCAGCACGGCGACGAAGTCGGCCATCTCGGCGCGGCCCGTCTCCTCGTTGAACCGGAAGCCGACCGGGTTCTGCATGAACGAGTTCGCCGCGAGGATGAAGTAGGCCGACAGGACCGTGCCGACGTGCACGACCCACATCGTCGACGCGTGCAGCTTCTCGGGGATCCGTCCCCAGCCGAAGATCCACAGGCCGAGGAAGGTCGACTCGAGGAAGAACGCGAGGAGGGCCTCGAAGGCGAGCGGCGCACCGAAGATGTCACCGACGAACCGGCTGTAGTCCGACCAGTTCATGCCGAACTGGAACTCCTGGACGATGCCCGTCACGAGCCCGAGGGCGAAGTTGATGATGAAGAGCTTGCCGAAGAACTTGGTCAGCCGCATGTCGTCGGGGTTCTTCCGGCGTACGTAGCGAGTGTGGTACCACGCCACGATGGCGGAGAGGCCGATCGTGATCGGGACGAAGAGGAAGTGGTAGACGGTCGTGATGGCGAACTGCCACCTGGCCAGGTCGACATTGCTCATTTGCGAGACTCCGTGCGCGCAGAACTGCCCTACTACATGACGTAGTAACGCTACGCCTCGCGGCTCGGGCTGAAAACCGTTCAACCCTTGTCCAGGCTGTCGGGTTCGTCACACCCCATGGGGTATGCGCGGGTCGCCTCTCCCGTAATACCGCCCTGTCCGTCTGGTCAGCGGGTGGGCTCGGGCGGCCACGGGTGACGCCGCAGCGCCTGGGTCGAGGTGGTGGCGAGCTCGCGCATCCGGTCGACGTCGAACTCGGGTGCGCCGGAGTCGGTGTAGGCGTCGAGGAGCAGGTCCACGTGCATCCACGCCCGCTGGGCCAGCTCGGGCGAGCCCGCTTCGGCGATCCGCTTGGCGAGCTGGATCGCCGGACGCACCACGCGCATCTCGGCGGAGCCGTGGGCCCGCAGGTCGTCGAAGACGAGGTCGATGAGCTCGAGCGGCCGGGGCCGGCGCAGGACGAGCCGCAGCTCGCCGTCGCTGTCGGCGATCCCGTCCGGTGGCTCCGTGCCCCGCGCGATGACGGCCAGTCCCGAGCCCAGCTCCTCGATCGCGTTCTGCGCGGTGAAGGGGTCGTTCGTTCCCGGGGACAGGGCCCGCACCGCCATCTCGACGAGCTGCTGGATCGCGAACCGGACGTCCTGGTACGGCGTTCGGGCGTCATCGATGCTGACCCTGCGCCGGATCGCGGCCTGCGTCGACTCGGTGACTTCCGCGTCCCGCATGGCGCGGATCCGGGCGAGCGGTTCGGTGGCGATGACATGGTCGCCGACCCGCGGAACGACCTCCACGACGAGGTCGTGCTCGCGCGCGTAGGAGACCAGGGAGTCGGCGTCGACGGCGACGACATAGCCCGGCGAGCCCATCGACACCTCGACGACCCGGGGGTCTGCGGGATCGAGGCGGGTGGCCGGGACGGCCGAGTCCTCCCACCGGGCCGCGTCCTCGGGGTACTCGCGCTCGGCGACCGAGCGCAGCTCGTCGCGTACCGTCTCGACCAAGGTGGAGATCTGGATCGAGTCGGCGATGTGGTGGATGAAGTAGACGAGACAGCCGATGTTGACCAGGGCGATGAGGATCGCGAGATACACCGCGACATAGGGAACGAACGCATCTCGACCCGCGTCGCTGTCCGCCGCGGTCACGGAGCGCAGCACGAGCACGCAGTAGGCGAAGGTCGCGACGAAGATCCCGAGGACGAGCTGGTTGCCCCGGTCGGCCATGAAGTTGCGCACCAGGCGCGGACCATAGGACGAGCTGGCGGTCGCGATGACGGAGATGGTGATCGAGAACGCGGTGGCGGCCACGCCGAGCACCGACCCGCCGATGATCGTGAGCAGGCCGCGGCTGCCGTCGACTCCGAGGGCCAGTGCCGAGGTGCTGGCCCAGTCCAGCTCGAGCTGGCGGTCGATGAGGACTGCCACCTGCGAGAGGACCACGGCGAGCAGGACCAGGAGAGCCGGGAGGAACCAGAAGGAGTCCCGAGCCCGGAGGTAGTGCTCCTTGAGCGTCGTGGTCACTCCGGGTAGCCGTTCGGGTTCTGGGACTGCCAGCGCCAGGTGTCGGCGCACATGTCGTCGATGCTCTTCCGGGCGCGCCAGCCGAGCTCGGTGTTGGCACGGGTGGGGTCGGCGTAGGACTCGGCGATGTCCCCCGGTCGGCGGTCGAGGATCTCGTAGGCCAGCTCGTGGCCGCAGGCGCGCTCGAACGCGTGCAGCAGCTCTAGGACGGAGGTGCCGTGTCCGGTGCCGAGGTTCCACACCGAGACCGGGTCGCCGGTGCTCGTGAGGCGGTTCAGGGCGGCGATGTGGCCGGCGGCGAGGTCCTCGACGTGGATGTAGTCGCGCACGCCGGTGCCGTCCGCGGTGGGGTAGTCGGCGCCGAAGATGCCGAGCCGCTCCCGGCGGCCCACGGCGACCTGGGCGATGTAGGGCATCAGGTTGTTCGGGATGTCGGAGGGGTCCTCGCCCATCGTCCCGGACGGGTGCGCCCCGACCGGGTTGAAGTAGCGCAGCAGCGCGATCCGCCAGTGCGGGTTGGCGGCGGCGACGTCCCGGAACACCTGTTCCTGCATGACCTTGGACCAGCCGTACGGGTTGGTCGCCGAGGTCGGCAGGTCCTCGTGCATCGGCACGGGCGCCCGGGCGCCGTAGACGGTTGCGGAGGAGGAGAACACCATCCGGGTCACGCCGTGACGTTCCATGGCGCGCAGCAGCGAGAAGGTGGTGCCCAGGTTGTTCTCGTAGTAGTCCAGCGGGCGCTGCGTGCTCTCCCCGACGGCCTTGAGACCGGCGAAGTGGATGACCGCGTCGATCTCCTCGGTGGAGAACAGGTGCTCGGTCTTGTCCCGATCGGTCAGGTCGAACGCCTGCAGCGGCAGCGGCTGACCGGTCAGCGCCTCGATCCGAGCCACCACCGACGGCTTGGAGTTGACGAACGAGTCCACCACGAGCACGTCATGACCTGCAGCGACGAGCTGGACCACGGTGTGGGACCCGATGAACCCGGCACCGCCGGAGACGAGGACGCGCATGGGTCCACGGTATTGCGTCCGCCCCCAACCCGCCCCTTCCCGCGTTTGGTGCGTTCTTCCCTGTTCGGTGCGATGTAT
>JBAUUB010000163.1:0-2121 GCA_049582485.1 Dermatophilaceae bacterium | reverse complement strand
CCGCCGACACGCGGTCGGTCTGCCCCAGGATGACCATGCTCTGCGGCTGGAGCCGCTCGAGCTCGGCAGCTGTCTGGCTCGGTAGCGCGCCAGGAAGGGTTGAGCAGCACCGGTCCCGCCTTAGACGGTATGGAGTGACGCCGTCGCCGTGACGGGGTTGCGGGCCGGGGCCTCACTCACAAGATTCGTGGGTTGTCGAGCAGGGGCTGCCTGCTCGGCCTATCCGACAATTGTGGGAGGCCCCGGTGTTTACCGAGCGTACGAGTGTTGGGCTCGACGTGCACGCCCGATCTGTTGCTGCTGCAGCGATCGATAACGTCACGGGTGAGCTGTTCCAGAGCACGTTGACCCCGTCCTTTGAGCACATTCGGTCCTGGGTTGGTGATCTGCCGGGCCCGGTCGCGGTGGCCTACGAGGCGGGTCCGACCGGCTTCGGCCTGTACCGGTCGCTGACCGAAGCGGGCATCCGCTGCCAGGTCGTCGCGCCCTCGAAACTGCAGAAGCCGGCCGGTGACCGGGTCAAGACCGACGCCAAGGACGCGATCCACTTGGCACGGCTGCTGCGACTCGACGAGTACACCTCGGTCGCGATCCCGAGCGTCGAGCAGGAAGCTGCCCGCGATCTGGTCCGGGCACGGGAAGACTGCCGCAGTGATCTGATGGCCGCTCGGCACCGGTTGTCGAAACTGCTGTTGCGGCACGGGATCGTCTACTACGACGGCAAGGCCTGGACCGGCAAGCATGACCAGTGGCTACGCAGCCACGCGCGGGCACAGCTGAGCACACCAGCGACCAGGCTGGCCTTCGATTCCGGCTACGAGACCGTGCTCACGGTCACTGCTCGCCGCGCCCGACTCGATGAGGCGATCGAGGAGATGGCCGCCGACTCCGAGTTCACCCCGGTCGTGCGGCGCCTGGGATGCCTGCGCGGCATCGCCACATTGACCGGGTTCGCGCTTGCCGTCGAGATCGGCGACTGGCACCGGTTCACCGGCAACACCATTGGCTCCTTCGTCGGCCTGGTCCCCTCCGAGCACTCCTCCGGCGGCACCAAGAGCCAAGGGTCGATCACCAAGACCGGCAACGGCCACGCCCGCCGACTGCTGGTCGAGGCAGCCTGGCACCACCGAACCCGCTACACCGTCGGCGTCACCTTGCGTCGACGCTGGGATCTCGCCCCGGCCGCGGCCCGCGCCCGGGGGGACGAGGGCAACCGTCGACTCCACCACCGCTGGGTCAAGTTCATCGACCGCAAGAAGCGCAACACGATCGCCGACGTCGCGGTCGCCCGCGAACTCGCGGGATGGTGCTGGTCGCTGGCCGTCATGGACCACTGACACCCCACCGGACTGCTTCGCCGCCACCGGGCTGGTGACAGCGCGTGGAGCGACCCGCGACCGGGCTATGAGCAGCCGCCCCAGCAGGCGACGACGCTCGATCTTAGACAAGCGGAAGAGCTCCAGCCGAAACACCCGTCATGCGGTAGCCAACCCGCGCATATCAGTCAGACCGCGCGTCGCCAACGACACGCTCACCAACCCGCGGCAGCGAAGCACCGAGGCGCCCGCCGAGGAGGCATCCACGACGGGCGCCTCAACCCTGCCCCTTGACAAAAGGGCCCTACATATCAGCCCGGATCCACCGATGGCGTTTTGGATGTCGGCGCCGCGACGGTGAGGTCCGGTTGACGGTGTCGGGCAGGGGTCAGTTCCCGGCCTCGCTGCCGGGGTGTTCCACAAGGTCCTGGGTTGCGCCGCCGGTGGCGGCTGGGTGGTCAGGTCACTGCTGTCGCCGGTGGCGCGTGGACGCGTTCGAGGAGGACGGTCCAGGCGTGCTGCCAGGGCCAGGCCCGAGGCAGGTGCCGGACGATCCGTCGTGCGGAGGTCGCGACCCTCGCGGGGACAGCGACCAGGGTGCGCCGCACGGTCGCCGTCGTCGCTTTCGCGAGGCGAGGTTGCTCGGTGAGGGTGGCGGCGGCGCGGGTGAGGTTGAACGCCATGACAGCCAGCACCAGCCAGGCGGCGTTGGCGGCGAACTTCCCCGACGGCAGATGCGCCAGCGCCGAACTCTTCAGGTCGGCGTGGACCTGCTAGACGATGGCGTGCGCGCGATGGACCTTGT
>JBAUUB010000162.1:0-1825 GCA_049582485.1 Dermatophilaceae bacterium | reverse complement strand
CTGTGACCAACGTCAGCGGCGACACGGCAACGTTCACGCCATCGACCACCGGCATGGCCGGCGTCGAGACGACGGTCTCGCCTGACTCGCTGACCTTGGGCGACGGCGAGACCGCCGAGTTCACGGTCACCTTCGCCCAGAGCAGCGCGCCGCTCAACGCCTACACGGGCGGCCAGCTCACCTGGACCAATGCCGGCGACGGCACCGTCGTCCGGATTCCCATGGTGGTCCGCCCGGTCGCGCTCGCGGCTCCCGCGTCGGTGTCCTCCAACGGTGAGCCCGTCTCCTATCCCGTCGGTTTCGGCTACACGGGTGCCTTCTCGGCCACCGGTCGTGGGCTCGACGCAGCCACGACCACACCGGGCACGGTGGCGCAGGACCCTGACCAGACCTTCGATCCGAGTGACCCCACCGGGACCGTGGCGATCCCCGTCATCATCCCGGCGGGGACGACGTACCAGCGGTTCGCGCTGTTCGACGCCGACGTCGCGCCCACCGCAGACCTCGACCTGTACGTCTACCAGGGAGCCACCCTTGTCGGGACGAGCGCGACGGGAACCTCGGCCGAGGAGGTCAACTTCAACTTCGCTGCTCCCACGGGAGCACCGATCGCCCTGACTGTCTACGTCCACGGCTGGGGCGTGCCGTCCGGCACCTCGCCGTTCGTCCTGCACGACTGGTCCATACCGGCCACCCAGGCCGGGAACGTGACGGTCACCGCGCCCACCTCGGCGACGACCGGCCAGACCGGCACGGTCGACCTCACGTTCTCCGGTCTCGCTCCGGCGACGAAGTACCTCGGGTCGGTCGTGTACGCCGGTGCTGCCGGTCTGCCCGCTCCGACGATCGTCTCGGTGAACACGCCGTAGCCGCCGCCCGCTCAGCCAGAACCCGCCGCCCGAGAGATACGGGCGGCGGGCGAGCGGCGCATACGGACTATGCGGCGGCTGTGCCCAGGAGCCGCCCCTCTGCGCGGGGCCGCTCTGACGCCGCTCGAGGGGTGAGCCCGATGAAGGCGAGGCCGAAGCTGACCAGCGTCTCCGCATAGGCGGGGTGGGCCCACGGGCTGCCGAGGACGCCGAGCACGATCGTCAGACCGATCGCGGGCAGGATGGCGGTGAGCGTCCAGGCGGGCAGGCGCATGTCGGGCCGGCGCAGCAGGGACAGCCCGAGCGTGACGCTGCCGAGGATCATGAGCAGCAGGGCGATGCCGGCCACGGCCCCGAATACGGCGTTGTCGTTGACCTCGCCCGCCGTGATGGACAGGGCGGTATGTGCGGACATCCCTACCGCGAGGAAGAGCAGCGCACCGGTGAGGATCCGCCGCACGACCCGGCGGAACCGGCTGCCCCCATCCACCTCGGCGCGCCGGCTGTGGAGAACGCCGGCGAAGGCGAGATAGGCGAGCGAGTGGATGACACCGCCGACGACGAACGCGGGGTTGACGCCGAAGTCGTCGCTGAACCCGGTGTGCTGACCGGTCAGCGCGAACGTGACCGCGTCGCTGAGCGCGATGGCCGACAGGCCCGTCGCACCGGCGAGTGCCGCGATCGTGACTGGCTTGGACATGAGACCCTCCTAAGGTCGTCAGGGCTCCGGTCGGCCCCGCTGCCACAACGTTGCCCGCGTCGCGGTGGCCACGCGTCACTCTCGGCGACGAAATCGCGCGCCGCGCGGACGAGTCGATCTCGTCCGTGCGGACGAGGCGCGTCGGGCGGGCCGGTGGCAGGCTCTGCGGTATGCGGTCCTCACCTGCGTCGCAGACCGTCCTGGTCGTCGTGGCGTTCGCGGTCGCGACCGTCGTGGCGGTGCGCGAGGACTGGCC
>JBAUUB010000161.1:0-3680 GCA_049582485.1 Dermatophilaceae bacterium | reverse complement strand
CTTCTCGCTGGTGGTGCTCTCCCTGTTCGCCTTCGCCGCGGCCGTGCTGCGTGGCCAGCCGGCGGGCCAGGTCACGACTGCGGCCACCTCACTGGTCAGGTTGCTGTCGTGGGGTGGTCCGCTCCTCATCGCCATGGATGGGGTCCGAACCACCGATGGTGTGATGACGATGGTCCGGCGCCTGGCGGTGGCGGGTGGATTGCTTGCCCTCCTCGGAATGCTGCAGTTCGTCACCGGCCAGAGCCTCCTCGGATGGGTCGCAGGCATCCCGGGTGTGGTCGTCGATGCCAACGAGGTCATTCTGCGCGGAGGATTCGCACGAGCGTCCGGTACCTCCATGCACCCTTTGGAGCACTCCACGGCTTTGTCGGCAGCCGTCGCCCCCGCCCTGGTCCTGGCCCTCCATCCCGGACGGGCGTTCGCGGGGGTCGGCAGCCTGGTGGGCTGGATGTCGGCCCTGATGATCGCACTCGGTTCCGTGGCCACGGTCTCCAGGTCTGCTGTGATCGGCTTCGCGGTCGCAGTCGTGGCCTTCGTGCCCGCGCTTCCATCACGGCTTCGCGCGCTCATCGTCCTCGCCGGATCGATCCTCGCCGCTGCAGGAGCCGTTGCCTTCCCGGGGATCTTCAGCACCATGGTCAACCTTTTCATGTTCACGAACGACTCCAGCACCGATTCACGCACCGATGCCCTTGCCCGAATTCCAGAGTTCGCCGCGTCCTCGCCGCTGTTCGGGATCGGGTTCGGCACCTTCCTGCCTCGCTACTACATCCTCGACAACCAATGGGCAGCGGTGCTCGTGGAACTCGGCATCCTCGGCTTCGCTGTTCTGCTGTCCTTGTTCACAGCGGCGATGATGAGCGCGATCGGAGCATCCCGAGCCACCGACGACCCGCGGACCCGCCTCATCGGCCGGGCGCTCGCAGCATCCGTCCTGACGGTCGCAGTTGTCTTCGCCTTCTTCGACGGACTGTCCTTTCCCATCGCCGCGGGTACGGCGTTCACACTCTTCGGACTCTGTGCCGCACTCAATGCCGCGGCGCGTGAAGAAGCCGCTCGTTGCGTGACGGAACAGGAGCGGGTGCCTCTCGCGACGTCCCCGCCGGCGTCCATCTGAACCCCACCTGCGCAGGATCGGGCAGTCACGCCTCCCGGCGTCGACTCCGCCCATGGAGGCGGAGCTTCCAGCGCTCGACCGCGTCCTTGCCTCCGGCCCGCAGCAGCGCCCGAGCCGCAGCCTGACGCCCAGTATCGCGAACAGCACGCGCCGGGGCTGCGATGAGCCGACTGACGACCCGCTGTGGAGATGACGGTTCGCGGGTTCCGGCGGTGCCGGGTCCGAACAGGTCTCGATAGGCACCCGGGCTGACCAGGCGTCCTCTGACCCGGTTCGAGACGTTTCGTCCGTGCACGACCTGCAGCCATGCCGGGGCACCCTCGACCATGTGAACCGGCATGTGACGCCCCACCCTGTTGTGCCAATCCACCCAGCACGTCACCATGGCCTCCCGCGGCTCTGCCACAGCGACGAACGCGTTCCTCCGGTCCGTGTGCAGATACAGGTTCTCATCGCATCTGACCAGCCCGCGCGCGAAGTAGACCGCCTCCCGCTCGCGCGGAGTCGCCACCGCGTACAGGCGCTCGACGAAGTCCCGCGCCAGGCCGTCGTCGTTGTCGAGGTTGGAGGTGATCACACGGTCGACGTTCGAGTCGAGAATGTCGTCGATGTCCCTCGCCACGTCGGCCGGGTGATCGGACACGGCGTATCTCGGGGTCGCCACGTGTGACTGTTCGAGGAGGTGCATTCGGGCTTTCAGCCACTCGGGGCTGAGCGGGTCCAGATAGATCAACCATGTGTGGTCGGAGCGAGTCTGGGCCAGAACCGCCGGGAGAGTGTAGGACTCGAACAGCCGGACCCGCTCTCGAAGCCAGGCGTCGTCGGACCGGATGAGACTCTCCACACCGGGGCTCGGCAGGTTGAACCGCGTGAGAAACACATGGTGCGTCCCCGACATGGTCGTCCTCGCTATCAGGCTGAGCGCCGACTCAGGAGACGTCCGGATCGTCGATCAGGGAGACTCCCTCCTGCATCGTAGGTCCGGACGAGAGGGCGGAACGAAGAGCGTACGGCTCGTCACGTTCGTGCCGGCGCCACGGGTGCGGACCTAGGCTTCGAGGATGGACGCTCCCGTCGACGTGTCGGTGATCATCGTCAACTGGAACACCCGGGACCTCCTCCTCGCCGTGATCGACTCTGTCAGGACCACGACCCAGTCGGCCCGCATCGAGGTCATCGTGGTGGACAACGACTCCCACGACGGGTCCGTCGCCGCTCTGCGAGAGCGCCACCCCGATGTCACGGTCATCAGCAACCCCGACAACTACGGCTTCGCGCGAGCCAACAACATCGGCTTTCGGGCGGCCGAAGGCCACGCATACTGCCTGGTAAACACCGATGTCATCGCTCTCGACGGAGTCATCGACACGCTCTGGCAGTTCCTCGAGACTCACCCGAGCGCCGGGGCGGTTGGCCCCGAGACGCTCGACGGCGCGGGCCGTCTCCGGCGCGACGTCAGACGCTTCCCCAGCCTGCGCAACGCCGCGGGCGACCACCTCTGGCTGCGGCGCCTTCTCCCCCGCGTCTTTCCCGGCCGCTCGCTACCCCCGCAGGCCTACCGGTCGACCCGCTCGGTGGATGTCCTGCCAGGATCCTTCCTCATGGTCCGTCGGCAGGCGGTCACGGAGGTCGGCCCGTTGGACGAGACGTTCTTCTTCTACGGAGAGGACACCGACTGGGCGAAGCGGTTCCACGACGCCGGCTGGGACTGTGTGTACCTTCCGCAGGCCCGAGCAATCCACCTCGGCGGCAGCTCGACAGCAGCAGCGCCGGTGCACTACTACCTCGAGATCGAGAAGTCCGACCTCCGCTATTGGGGCAAGCACCACGGCCGAGGAGCCGTTGCGGCCTACGTCGCGATTAGGCTCGTACACAACCTCGTCTCGGTCGTGGCATGGTCAGTGGTGTGGCTGTGCCGTTCCGACCGGCGGGACAGCGCCCGACTGAGGGTGCGGGGCAACGTGCTCAACACGGTGTGGCTCATCACCCGTCGGACCGGGGCGTAGGCACGGCTGGGCTCCGTTCACCATCGGATCCGACGACTGGCCTCTCGGCGTCATGGGGTCCGTCACGTCTGTTCCGGCCGACAGTTGGACAGGCAAATGATGGAGTCAGGAACCCACCTGGTGTGAGAGGGGGTGAGCCGCCATAACGAGTGTTGTCATGGCTGCGCACAACGAGGCGACCGTGATCGGGCGGACCCTGGATGCGCTGCTCATGGGGGGTGAGCCCGATCTGGAGGTCATCGTCGTCCCGAACGGATGCACCGACGACACGAGTGAGGTGGCCCGCAGCCGTGGGGTCCTCGTCGTCGACCTTGACTCGGCAGGGAAGGCGGCGGCACTGAACGCGGGCGACGCCGTGGCTACGACGTTCCCACGCATCTACCTCGACGCCGACATCATCGTGCCCCCTGGAGGCATCAACGCCATCGTGGGCGGCCTCCGGTCCAGCGGTGCCCTGGTAGCCGTCCCGGGACGCCGGTTGGCCCTGGCAGGACGTCCGCGAGTGGTCGTGGCCTACTTCAACATCAACTCGCGGCTGCCGGTGTTCCGCCGAGGAC
>JBAUUB010000160.1:0-2807 GCA_049582485.1 Dermatophilaceae bacterium | reverse complement strand
GACCTCGGTGGGGACGCCGCGCGGGTCGGTGCGGACGGTTCGCTGCCCCGGTTCGCCGCGGAGGATCGCGTCGTACTGCTCCTCCAGGCCGGTGCGGCCCTCATGCTCCTGGGGGTCGCCTGGGGCCAGGTAGCCGAGGACGTGCGGCGCGAGCAGGCCCTCCGGGTGGGGGTATGCGCGGCTCGCCACCGGCGTGATGCTCACCCCGGGATAGTGGTCGGGTCGTTCGGCGATGGCGAGCGCTTGCTCGGGGGTGACGTCGGTGGCGATGGTTGCCGGGGCGGCGGGTGAGCCGGGCGTGCAGCTCGGCGGGGGTGCCGCGTCGGGGGCGCCGCACGAGGTGGTGCGGGCTCTGAGCTGCTCGGGGGTGGTCTCGAGTGCCTCGGCGAGCTGTGCGAAGAGCCGGCGCTGCTCGTCGTCCGTGAGGGTGGCCAGGGTTGCGCGGTCCAGGGTAAGGGTCGGGCGGGCCTCGTTGTCCGCCAGCGGGACTCCGTTGCGGTCCAGGATGCGGCCTCTGGTTGCGGGGATCGGGATGGTGGTCAGGGAGGGGTCGGACTCGGCTTGCGTGAGGGCGTCGGTGGCGGCGAGGGGGGTGGCGGCTGCAGAGTCGATCAGCTGGATCTGGGTGAGTCGGCCGACGAGCGTGCCGAGCATCAGAAGCAGGACGACGACGAGCACGACGACCCGGCGACGGAGCCGGTGGATCGGCGTGCCGCGGCCGTGGGGCTTGTCGCTCTGTGGGCCGTCGCGCTGTGGACCGCGCGGATGCTCGGGGCCGGGACGGCGGTGGTCGTCGGGACGCCTCACCATGCCGGCTCCTCACGATCGAGGCGGAGCAACGGCGGCACGAGCACGACGCCGGCGACCACCGTGGCCGCGAGCGTCAGCGCGGCCGTGGCGAGGTCGAGCTGCTGCCCTTGCCAGGCACCGAGGAGCAGGCGTCCGACGACCGGGACGGCGGCCGAGCCGAGGACGACGATCGCGACCCAGCGCACGGGGACCGGACCGACGCGTGAGGCGCGGCCAGCGAGGGAGCCGGCCAGCGCATACAGGATGGGGGTGAGGCCGAGGGGGTCGCCGCCCGGCGGGACGAGGTCGACCAGCAAGCCTACGACGAGGCCGAGCGCGGCGCCGGCAGGCCAGCCGCGGGAGAGGCCGAACGCGACGACCGGGAGGAGGGCGAGCTCGGGGACGGCCGACCAGCCGCGGGCGCGGAGAGCGACGACGAGCACCGCGCCGGCGAGGGCGAGGGCGAGGAGGGCGGCGATGCGCAGTGCGGTCGTCATCCGCCGTCCTCTCCGGGTGTTGGGACGACGACGCCGACGACGTCGAGGCGGGCGATGTCGGCGGCGGGGCGGATGGCGGCGGTGGGACCGAGGCGGCCGGTGCCGGGGTCGACGGAGACGACGGTTCCGACGGGGATGCCGGCGACGAACGGGGTGGCGTCCGGGGAGCCGACCGTGGTGAGGAGCTCGCCGGGCTCGAGGTCGGCGATGGCGATGGCAGAGAAGGTGAGCTGACCCGGGTCGCGGGCGCCGTCCGCCGGGGTCGGCGGGCCGACCGTGCCGAGAAGTCCGGAGTCGGTGCGGGCTCCGACGACCAGATCCTGCGCGCCGAGGACGAGCACGTCGGCGGTTGTGGTTCCTACACGGACGGTGCGGCCGACGAGGCCCTGGTGGTTCAGGACGGTCTGGTCGGTCGCGATGCCGTCGCGGGAGCCGACGTCGATCGTGAGGCGCTGCGGACCGGTGGCTGCCGGAGTGCCGATGCCGACGACGCGGGCGGTGACGATGCCGGCTGCTTGGGGAGCGGTGTCGGTCGGGCTGTCGGTGGCGGCTGCCAAGGTGGGTGACGTGGATAGGTCGACGATGCCGCCCAGGCGCCGCACCTCGCTCTCGGTCAGCGCGAGGCGGGCGCCGGTCTGGGCGAGGTCGACGGCATGATCCGGTGGCTCTGGGAACGTGTCCGCCACCGCGGTGAGCAGCGGGCCGGTCACGGTGGCGCCGGCGCTGCGGAGCGTGGACGGGATGGCAGCGTCGGGGTCGGCGAGGTCCAGACCCATGATGAGGAGGGTGACGAGCGCTCCGGCGAGGAGCGCATACCGGCGGCGAAGCGGGTGGTGGGTCATCCGCGCCGGACGTCGGCGAGGATCCGACTGAGCGAGGCGAAGTCGTCCACGCACCGACCCGACCCGCGCGCGACCGCCTGGAGCGGGTCGTCGGCGACGCGGACGGGCACGCCGAGCTCGTGGCGCAGCCGGGCGGTCCAGCCGCGGAGCAGGGCGCCGCCGCCGGTGAGCGTGACGCCGTTGTCGAGGATGTCGCCCGCGAGCTCGGGAGGGCAGACGTCAAGAACGGTCCGGACGATGTCGGTGATGGTGATGACCGGGGTCTCGATCGCCCGTCGGATGTCCGGGGACGAGACCTGCACGGTCTTGGGCAGCCCGGTGACGAGGTCGCGGCCGCGGACCCGGGTCGTGAGCTCCTCGCTGAGCGGGAAGACCGAGCCGACGGCGAGCTTGATGTCCTCGGCGCTGCGGTCGCCGAGGAGCAGGGAGTACTCGCTCTTGACGAACGCGATGATCGCCTCGTCGATCTCGTCGCCACCCACGCGGACCGAGCGCGCCGTGACGATGCCGCCGAGGCTGATGACGGCGACGTCCGTCGTGCCCCCGCCGATGTCGACGACGAGGTGGGCGCGGGTCTCGTTGACGGGCAGGCCTGCGCCGAGGGCCGCCGCCATGCCTCCTCGATGATGTAGACCCGGCGTGCCCCGGCGCGAAGTGCGGAGTCTTCGAGGGCGCGGCG
>JBAUUB010000159.1:0-2122 GCA_049582485.1 Dermatophilaceae bacterium | reverse complement strand
GGGACACGGGACACTCCTCGGGGTCGGTGCGTCGGACGCGTCCAGCCTCTCACGTGCCTGCTGCACGGTGAGCGCGAGCCCCTCAGGACGAGGTGTCCGTGGTTCCTTCGTACAGCCCGACGTGGTTGCCGTCCGGGTCCGCGAAGATCGCCCACCACGAGGTCTCGGAGATGGGTGACTTCTCCATCAGCACCGTTCCTCCGCCCGCCCTGACCTTCTCGAGGGTGTCCTCGATCGAGTCGACCTCGACGTAGGACCGCGGCTGGGTGAAGCCGTCGCTGCGCGGTGCCAGCCCGCCTCCGCTGATGCCATTGGGCGCCTGCCACATGGGGTAGCCCTCGAATCCGGGCGCCTCGGCGATCTGCCAGCCGAAGAGGCTCGCGTAGAACGCCGACGCGGCGCCGAGGTCCGCGACCGGGATGTCGATGTGTGTGATGTCTCCGTGGGCCATGGGTCCTCCTCGCTGAAGTTCCCAGGGTAGACCCGCCATGGGCCGAACGCTCGATATGCGCTTCCGCCCCTCCCGTTCGAGGCTTAACCCGACCTAGCATGGCGTGACCGTGAGCCGTGCGGGCGGCGCGCGGGCACGCGAGCGAGAGAAGACGGGCATGCAGGCGGCTGTGTCGTTGCGGCTCTTCGGGCCGACGACGCTGACCGACGCCCTGGGGCGGCCGCACCGGCTGCGCGGCAAGTGCGCTCGGATCCTCGGCGTCCTGGGAATGCGCGCCGGGACGGCCATCCACAAGGACGAGCTCGCCGATGCCGTGTGGGACGGCACCCCCCCGGCGTCGTACCGGCAGACCCTCGACAGCGACGTGTGCGTCCTGCGGCGCAGGGCCGGTCTCGGCGCGGTTCGCTCCTCCGCGCTGGTCACCGTGCGCGGCGGCTACGAGCTCGACCCGGACCGGGTCCACGTCGACGCCGTCGACCGACGCGACCTCGTCGACCGCGTCATCGATGCCACCTCGACCACGGCGCTTGCCGTCGGCCATCCGCTGGTCAGAACGAGCGGGGACATCCTGTTCGAGAACGAGCCGTTCTGGGACTGGGGACGGATCGTGCGCGACGAGTGGGAGTCCGTCCTCGCGGACGGCCTCCTGCACATCTCTCGCTCCGCCCTCGTGTGCGGCGAGCCGGCGCTGGCACAGACCGCCGCCGCCGCGGCGCTCGGCCTGGCCCCGGACTCGGAGGCCGCGACCGTTCACCTGATGCGGGCCCAGTGGTGGCTGGGCCGACACAACGACGCCCTGCGGACCTACGTGAGCCTGCAGGACCGGTTGGTTCGCGAGCTCGGCGAGATCCCGCAGCGGGAGACGCAGGACCTGTACCTCGCGTTGCTCCGCGACCACGACCGGCTGCCGTCGGTAGGCGCTGCCGAGGACCATGTGCGCCTTCTCCTCACGCTGCTGCGGCGGACCCTCGAGCAGGCGTGCTCCCCCGAAGAGGGCGGAAGCGATCCGGACGCCGAAGGCGAACCGGAGCGCGCTCGGGCCTCGGTGTGACCACGAGGGTCCTCGTCGCGCACGGCAGCCGTGCCCTCGCGGAGGCGCTCTCGGCCGTCATCGGCAACGAGCCCGATCTGGAGGCGGTCTCGACCGTCAGCGAGCCTGCCGAGGCTCTGATCGTCGCAGGGCGGCTCCGGCCGGACGCCGTCCTGGCCGACCTGGGTGGCGGCGAGTGGGTGCCGGCCGTCATCGCCATCGGCGAGGCGTACCCGCAGATCCGCATCGTGCTCCTCGCGTCCCCCGGCGCGCAGAGCGTAGATCGACTGGCCGCCGCGGGCGCGCAGCTCGTGGACCCGACCTCCGGGGGTATCGGTGCGGTCCTCGGCGCTCTGCGGAACATCGGGAGGGACGCCGACCAGTCCGAGCGACGTGTGCCGCCCTCGCGCGCGGTCGAGCCGCGCAGCTCGGCGCTCGCACCGGCCGATCTGCACCTGTTGCGCCTGGTCGCCGCAGGCCTCGACAGTGAGGCCGCCGCACGCGAGCTGGGCACGGGCCCCGGACTGGTCCGCCGCAGGCTGCGCCGGATCTGCACAGAGCTGAGCGTCGAGTCACCGATCCAGGCGGTCGCGGTCGCGCTGCGCGACGGGGCGCTCCGACTGGAGCCCGGACCATGAGGG
>JBAUUB010000158.1:0-8117 GCA_049582485.1 Dermatophilaceae bacterium | reverse complement strand
GTCGCGGTGGACCGACTCGCTCGGCCGCAACGACCTCTTCCCTCCGGACGTCTGTCACTGCAGTTCGCCGACCGACTGGCGGCTGTCCTGGCGGTTGTCGGACTGGCTTCTGCGGCTCTGCTCGGTCCGGCGGCCTTCGGAGTGGCGGTGTTCGTCGTCCTGGCGTCCATCGCCTATGCCGTGAGGCTCAAGAACACGGTGCTGATCGGCAACCTCACGGTCGCCGCGCTCTCGGGCGCCACCGTGCCCTTCGGAGCTGCAGCGGTCGCCCAACGGGACGTCCCGACCGCCGCCCTCGCGGGAGGCCTCCTCATCTTCGCGTACATGGTCGCGTACGAGGTGCTCAAGTGTCTGCAGGACATCGACTCAGACGCTGCGGCGGGGATCCGCACCATTGCGACGGTCCTGGGCTCACGGGTCGCCCGCCCGACAGCCCTCATCGCTCTGACGGTCTTCGCCTGCGTAGCCCTCTGGCCGGTGCTGGCCGATTCCGCGTCGGCCGGATACCGCATTGCGGTGATCCTCCCGCTCGTCTGCGTGGTCGGCGCGGCGTTGAGCGCGCACCTCGTCCGCCCCCTCCCTCGGGCGTGGGACCGGGCGGTCGGCTGGCTCAAGGTCGGGTGGTTCGTGAGTCTGCCGGCTCTCGGCCTCCTCGCGTGACGGAGGCCTGGTCAGCCTGCAGGAGATGATCGGCCAGAGCGGCCGTGATCCCCTGTCCGGTCTCGATCTCGACGAAGAGCCACTGCCCGGCAGGGTTGACCTCCAGGAACTTCAGCTCTCCATCGGGTGTCACGCGAAAGTCGGCTGCGCCGTAGACGATCCCCAACGAGGTCATCAGACGGTCGAGCCCGGCTGCGACCTCCGACGGCAGGTCGCACGCGCTGATCCTCGCGGCCTGCGTGTCGAGCCGCACGTCGAACTCGAAGCGTCGGTCGCTCACCTCGATCCGAGCCGGGAACTGCAGCCCTCCCACGACCGTGACGCGCACGTCGACGCCACCGTCGATGCGTTCCTGGAAGATGACCGGCGCGAGAGCGACGCGGTCCAGCAGCGCCGCGTCCTCCGGCCGAACCGGACGAGTCTCACGCCAGGTGCTCGGAGTGGCGGAGAACGCCTTGAAGACCGCCCGACCCGCGAGCGAGTCGAGAAAGCTGCGAGCCTGCTCCGGGTCATTGGTCATGCAGGTGCGCGGAACGGCCAGTCCGCACTCTGCGGCCAGCTTCAGTTGCCGCATCTTGGCCGAGGCCGCCTCGTCGCGCACCGGGTCGTTGACCCAGTGCGCGTCGAGACAGGCCCATAGACCTGCGACCATGGCACCGGTCTCCCCCAGCGCGAACTGCAGGTCCTGGGGTCGCGTGACGCGCGGATCGACGGTGAACGGCTGAGGACGACGCCACCACATCGCCCGGAGCTCGGCCAGCGGGATCTCGCCGTGGCGCCCTTTCCAGGTCCCGCCCCAGCCGGCAGCCGGGTCCTGAGAGGTGGTGAGCGCCGCACGGCTCGGGAGGTCCGCAGTGTCCAGGAGGACGACGTCCGCGCCGGTCGAACTGAGGTGGTTCAGAACCGCCATGGCGTGCGGGTCGCCGGCATGGGAGACGACCCCGATCATCCAGACTCGCCGTCGAGCAGGGAGGTGAGTGCAGACCACAGGGCTTCGAGGGCAGCCAGGCTCTCCTGCTGCGCGGCGATGGCTGCCTCGAGCTCACCGATGATGGAAGCGAGGTCGGCCGCTCCTGCGCCCTCTCCCCATCCCTGCACCGGGTCGATCTGCTGGAAGCTCCCGGCCTGGACGAACGGCCGCAGACCGCCGACCGGGTTGACCCGTGGGTCGAACACCGACCCGGGATCGAACACGTTCTCACCGGCGCGGGTGGTGAGCTGGTCGCGCCACCTCGTGTTGACGAGGTCACGCCACCCGGTGCCGACGTCCTGCACCAGCGCTGTCCTGACGTCGCGGGACAGCGGAGTGCCGGTCACATCCGCGGCCACCGGGGTGCCGCGCAGGTCTCCGGACAACGGTGTGTTCATCACGTCGTCGGCCAGGTCGGTACGCAAGGCGTCAGCGGCCAATGGGGTGTTCCCCGCGTCGGCCGCCAGCGGCGTGCCCATGACGTCCTGCGCCAGGCCCGTCGCCCCCGGCCCGGGGAGCGACCGTACGGTCGGGGACACAGCCCGGATCCGCCCGATGGCGACACCGCTGTTCGACCCTCCACCGGTCGGACTGCTCGGGGTGCAGCCGCCATTGGTGTGGACTCCGACCACACGGCCGGTTCGGGTGCTGATGATCGGGGAGCCGGAGTTGCCGCCCAGGGTGTCGATGTCGTTGTAGGTGAGGTAGTCACCCGACACCCCCGTCAAGGGACCCGCTTCGATGCGCTTGGGCACGCCAGCAGGGTGACCGATGATGGCGAGCATGTCGTTGATGACGGCATCGACGCTGTCCACGCCGAGGAAGCCGAACCTCGTCCCGGGATTGCCCGCGATCCGGCAGACGGCCATGTCGAGTCCGCCCAGACGGAACTCGACGAGCTGGGTGATCGCGAACTCCTCCGTCGTTCGCATGGCGCCGCTCGGGTCGACCTGGTAGTTGAAGTTGAGGTGCATGTTCGTGGCGATCTCCGCAGGCGGAATGGGGGTGTTGGTCCCAGGTTGCCGGGGCACGATCCACCCTCCACCGTCGCCGTCGAACAGGTGGCCGCACGTGAGAAACAGGTCGGCGCTGACCATCGCACCGGTCCCGAAGCGGGCACCACTGACGTTGCCGGGGTTCGCGTACCGTGAGCCGAGGTTCGTGTTCCACTGGACCTGAGCCACGGGAGCCTGACGGTCGAGGACGAACTGCGTGGTGACGCCGAGACTGCCGTCGTACTGCTCGACAGCTTGGCTGTCGTCGGTGACGCCGCATATGGACTCGAGGATCCGCTCGTAGTCCGGTCCTTCCAACGCCTCGAGATGAAGCTCCAAGCCCTCGAGGTTCGTGATGTCCTCGAAACGAGGAGGGTAGAGGGCGTCGTTCAGGTCCGCTGCCACGGGCCTCTTCTGCTTACCTGGCATGGCTTCTCCTCGGGAGGTGTGCGACCGCCGGTCGGCCGCCACACGTCCCTGGATCGAGGGTAGGGCTGCCCGCTTCTCACGGTCCAGCAGCAAATTTGGCAGAAGCTTGTTCGTTGGGGTAACACAGCGTGGGCCTGGCCCTCACGCAGGTGAGGCGTCGACCTCGGCGAGCCGCGCATACCCCCTGCTGAGGACGCCGTGGCGGACCGCACGCGGACCGGTGGGCGCGACGACGAACCAGGGCACGTCCCACCCGGACAGCCCCAGCCGGTGCGTGGCGAAGCTGCGCACGCTGCGCGCCCGCACCGACCCGTCCGCCGGGTCGTAGATGTCGAGCCGGTCGTCGCCGTTGCCCGGCAGGATGAGCAGCACGTGCCGCGGCATGGTGGCCGAGCCGACGTACAGCAACGCGGGCATCCCGTCCGCGACGACCGCGTTGAGCCGGTCGAAGACCCGACCCAGGTTGTCCTGCGTGAGCGGGCGCAGCATGATGACGTCGTAGTCGGTGCCCCGCTTCGCCGCGCCGAGCTCGAGCTCCCGCTTGGCGCCCCACGGCGGCGTGCCGAGATGTCTCGGCCAAGGCAGGTTCAGACCACCGCGGCCGAGCGAGAGGCCGTTGGTGCGGCGGTGCACGACCTGCTCGTAGGCAGCGAACCGGGCAGCGGGCGAATCGCCGTTCGGCGAGCCCGGCCGGGCACCCTCGCCCGTCGCGATCCAGTGCGCGAACGCAGGATCGACGAGCATTCGTGCCACGGTCAGGCAGGCCGATCCGCAGGTCACGTTGCTCTGCTGGCGCGGGCCGGTGTCGCCGTTCGCGAGCCGGTATGCGGTGGGAGCCACGTCCCTATCCTTGCCGACGTCGTCGGTCAGGGCCAGAGGTCCAGCGGAGCGGGTGTGCTGCGCTCAGGCGGAGCGCTTGCGGGTGCGCTTCGGTGCCGGCTCGTGCCGCACGATCGTCGGCAGGACGTTGTTGTCGACGACGTCCTTGGTGATGACCACGCTGGCGATGCCGTCGTCGCTCGGGACGTCGAACATCGCCGGCAGGAGGACCTCCTCCATGATCGCGCGCAGCCCGCGGGCACCTGTGCCGCGCAGCAGGGCGAGGTCGGCGATGGCCTCGATCGCCTCGTCCTCGAAGACCAGCTCGACGCCATCGAGGTCGAACATCCGCTGGTACTGCTTGATCAGGGCGTTGGCGGGGCCGGTCATGATCTCGACGAGAGCCTCCCGGTCGAGCGGGGTGACGCTCGTGACGACGGGAAGGCGGCCGATGAACTCGGGGATGAGGCCGAACTTGATGAGGTCCTCGGGGCGGATCTCGTCGAAGCTCTCGCCGGCGTCCTTGGGCATGTGCAGCTCGGAACCGAAGCCGAGGCCCTTCTTGCCGGTGCGCGCCTCGATGATGCGCTCCAGCCCGGCGAACGCGCCGCCGACGATGAACAGCACGTTGCTCGTGTCGATCTGGATGAACTCCTGGTGCGGGTGCTTGCGCCCGCCCTGCGGCGGCACCGATGCGGTGGTGCCCTCGAGGATCTTCAGCAGCGCCTGCTGCACACCCTCGCCGGAGACGTCGCGGGTGATCGACGGGTTCTCGCTCTTGCGGGCGATCTTGTCGATCTCGTCGATGTAGACGATGCCGGTCTCGGCCTTCTTGACGTCGTAGTCGGCGGCCTGGATGAGCTTGAGGAGGATGTTCTCGACGTCCTCGCCGACGTAGCCGGCCTCGGTCAGTGCCGTGGCGTCGGCCATCGCGAACGGGACGTTCAGGCGCCGGGCGAGGGTTTGGGCGAGGTAGGTCTTGCCGCAGCCGGTCGGGCCGACGAGCAGGATGTTGGACTTGGCGATCTCGACGTGGTCGGCGTCGCGCTTGCCGCTCGGGTTCTCCTCGGCCTGGATCCGCTTGTAGTGGTTGTAGACAGCGACCGACAGCGCACGCTTGGCCTTGACCTGGCCGACGACGTACTTCTCGAGGAAGTCGTAGATCTCGCGCGGCTTCGGCAGCTCGTCGAAGGTGAAGTCGCTGCCCTCGGCGAGCTCCTCCTCGATGATCTCGTTGCAGAGGTCGATGCACTCGTCGCAGATGTAGACACCGGGGCCGGCGATGAGCTTCTTCACCTGCTTCTGGGACTTGCCGCAGAAGGAGCACTTGAGCAGGTCGCTGCCCTCACCCATGCGTGCCATCCCGATCGTCCTCTCGCTCGCCCTGCTTCAGTCCTCCACCGATGCGTCGAGGTCCCTGATTCGGAACGGGCCCATGGCTTCGGCGTATCCCCGACGGTACCTGCCCGACGCGGCGCTACCCCTCAATGAAACCGCCAATCGGCCCGCGAGTCCGGCTCTGTCCGCTCTCAGCGGACACCAGCCGCCGATGCGTAGGGGCTGGTCGCGCGGAGAGGAGGCAGTCGCGTCGTGGCGACCCGCACCAGCGCCTCCCCCCTGCGACGGAGCCTCCGCTGCGAGACCCTTGCTCCGTGGATCGCGCGCAATTTCGCACGCGTGGAGGAGGAGTCATCCCACGAGGGAGCAAGGGTCACGCGAGCGAGCAGGGGTCACGCGAGCAAGCTTGCCGCGCACCTACCGCTCAGGTCGTGCGGGCTGTCCCCTGCCAGGGCCGGCGCAGCGCGAGCACGAGTGCGCCCACGGCCGTCGCGGCGACGCCGGCACCGAGCCAGAGCCAGCCGGTGCGGGTGACGGCCCACCCGGATGAGCTCGAGCCACCGTCGACCTCTGGCGGTCCGCCCACCGGCGCGACCGGCGCGCCGAGGGCGTCGAGGTCGGAGGCCGCAACATCGGCGACGCTCGCACTGCCGGTGCACAGGTTGGTCTCGAGCCCGTCGGCCGACGACGACGCCATGACGAGATAGGTCCGCCCCTCCTCGAAGGGGAACCCGCACGCCGCGCTGTTGTCGGCCGTGCGCACCACCGCGTCCTGAGCGACCGGCCCGCCCTTGTAGACGTCGCTGACCTCGAAGGTGTAGTCGAGCATGGCACCGAACTCACTGTCCGGTGCGGCGTCGCGACTCGTGACCGTCCCGACGAAGATGACGTCCGCCTGCTCGGTCGCCTCCTCGAACGTCATGGCGATGCACGAGCACGCCGCACACGTCTGGGGCGCGAGCACCGCGAGGGCGGCGGCGACGAGGATCAGCAGCGGGGTGCGGAGCAGCCGACGACGCTGTCGGCTCACGGTCGTGTCCATGCGGCTCAGACGCGACGACCGCCCCGTCGGTTCCCGGGGCGGTCGATGGCGGTGCACCGATGTCGATTGCAGCTGTGTCGATGCACCTGTTGTCTGCGGGTCAGCTCTGGAAGCTCGCCTTGCGCGACTCGAGCACGGTGTCGATGAGCCCGTAGTCCCTGGCCTCGGCGGCAGAGAGGATCTTGTCGCGCTCGATGTCCTCGTTGACCTGCTCGGGCGTGCGCTTGGTGTGGTGGGCGAGGGTCTCCTCGAGCCAGGTCCGCATCCGCAGCACCTCGTTGGCCTGGATCTCGATGTCGGAGGCCTGCCCGTAGTCACCTCCGGCGAGTGCCGGCTGGTGGATAAGGATGCGGGCGTTGGGCAGCGCATACCGCTTGCCGGGCGCGCCCGCGGCGAGCAGGACCGCGGCGGCCGAGGCGGCCTGGCCGATGACGAAGGTCTGCACGTCGGGGCGGATGTACTGCATCGTGTCGTAGATGGCCGTCATGGCCGTGAACGAACCGCCCGGGCTGTTGATGTACATGAGGATGTCGCGGTCCGGGTCCTGCGACTCGAGCACGAGCAGCTGGGCCATGATGTCGTCGGCGCTCGCGTCGTCGACCTGGACACCGAGGAAGATGATGCGGTCCTCGAACAGCTTGGTGTACGGGTCGAGCCGCTTCATCCCGTAGGACGTGCGCTCCTCGAACTGGGGCAGGATGTAGCGGCTGCTCGGGCCGTGGACGGCGAGGCGGCCCTGCGGGCCGAGCGGCATGGCGTGGTTCATCGAGATCTCCTGTGCTCGTTCGTGTCGCGTCGGTCCGCTGCTCACGGGGTGACCGGGTTGTCGTCGCCGGTGCCGGTGCCGGTCTGCGTGGCCTGGGTGATGACGTGGTCGACGAAGCCGTACTCCTTGGCCTCCTCGGCGGTGAACCACCGGTCCCTGTCCGAGTCGCGCTCGATCTGATCGAGCGTCTGACCGGTGTGCTGGGCGATGAGCTCGGCCATCTGCTTCTTGATGTGCAGCATCTGCTCGGCCTGGATCTTGATGTCCGAGGCGGTTCCGCCGATGCCGCCCGACGGCTGGTGCATCATGACGCGGGCGTGGGGCGTCGCATACCGCTTGCCAGGGGTGCCGGCCGAGAGCAGGAACTGACCCATCGACGCGGCCATGCCCATGGCGACGGTCGCGACGTTGTTGGGCACCCACTGCATGGTGTCGAAGATGGCCATGCCGGCGGTCACCGAGCCGCCGGGGCTGTTGATGTAGAGCCAGATGTCCTTGTCCGGGTCCTCAGCGGCGAGCAGCAGCATCTGCGCGCAGATCGCGTTGGCGTTGTCGTCGCGCACGTCCGAACCGAGGAAGATGATCCGCTCCTTGAGGAGCCGGTTGAAGATGTGGTCGTCAAGGCCCAGCGAGGGGCCCTGGCCGTTGGCCAGGTCGGGGGAAGTCACGCGAGGTCTCCTCATCCGTGGGTGCAGGTGTGCGCGGTTTGGGTGCGCGCGGTGGATCGCAGCTTTCGATCGACCCTAACGCCCGCTCCACCCCGGATACTCCCGACTTCTCGCGGTGTCCGCCCTGGGCAGACAGCGGCGGTCAGGCCGTGCTCCGCGCTGCGCCCGGTGCTGGGCTCGGCGCGAGGGTGAGGCGTGAGGGTTAAGCCCGGATCCACCGATGGTGATTTGGTCGTGACGTTGGGGACGGCGATCCGCGGTTCGGGGTGAGTGGGCAGGGGTGAGTGCCCGGCCTCGCTGCCGGGGTGTTCCACAAGCCGGGTTCCTTGGTCGCGCCGCGGGGCGGCTGGGTGGTCAGGTCGAGATTGTCGCCGGTGGTGCGTGGACACGCTCGAAGAGGACAGTCCAGGCGTGCTGCCAGGGCCAGGCG
>JBAUUB010000157.1:0-31832 GCA_049582485.1 Dermatophilaceae bacterium | reverse complement strand
TGCTGGAGCGCCAGCTGGAGGTGTACGCAGGGTTTCCTCGAGCACACCGACCATCACGTGGGCCGACTCGTCGACGCCATCGAGGCCCTGGGTGCGCTCGACAACACGCTCGTCTACTACATCATCGGCGACAACGGCGCCTCGGCCGAGGGCACCGTCAACGGTGCGTTCAACGAGATGGCGAACTTCAACGGGCTGGCAGCGATCGAGACCCCTGAGTTCATGGCGGCCATGAAGGACAAGCTGGGGACGGTCGAGGCCTACAACCACTACTCGGTCGGCTGGGCCTGGGCCATGTGCACCCCCTACCAGTGGACCAAGCAGGTCGCCTCGCACTGGGGCGGGACCCGCAACGGCACCATCGTCCACTGGCCTGCCGGGTTCGAGAGCCGAGGGGAGGTGCGGTCCCAGTTCACCCATGTCATCGACGTCGCGCCGACCGTGCTCGAGGCCGCCGGGCTGCCCGAACCGACGTTCGTCAACGGGGTCCAGCAGTCGCCCATCGAGGGCACCAGCATGCTGTACACGTTCGACGGGGCGGACGCGCCCGAGCGGCACGAGCTCCAGTACTTCGAGATGGCCGGCAACCGCGGCATCTACTTCAAAGGCTGGAGCGCCGTCACGAGACACAGCGCCCCTGGCTGCCGAACGAAGAGCTCCCGGCGCTCGACGACGACGTGTGGGAGCTGTACGACGGAAACACCGACTGGACCCAGGCCCACGACCTCGCCGCCGAGCGGCCCGAGCGGCTGGCCAGGCTCCAGCGCCTCTGGCTCATCGAGGCGGTCAGGTACAACGTCCTGCCCATCGACGACCGACGGTTCGAACGACTGAACGCCACGATCGCCGGACGCCCCCAGCTCGTCACCGGCACCAGCCAGGTGCTGTTCCGGGGCATGAAGCGGCTCTCGGAGAACAGCGTCCTCGACGTGAAGAACCGCTCGTTCACTGTCACCGCCGCCGTCGACACCCCCGCGCAGGGCCCCACGAACGGCGTGCTCATCGCTCAGGGTGGGCGTTTCGGCGGCTGGGCTCTCTATGTCAAGGACGGCCACGCCAAGTTCGTCTACAACGTGCTCGGGATGCAGGAGTTCGTCATCGCAGCCGACGAACCCATCAAGCCCGGGAGTCGCCAGATCCGCGCCGAGTTCGACTACGACGGTGGTGGGCTGGCCAAGGGCGGGACGGTCACCCTCTTCTACGACGGCGAACGGGTCGGGAGCGGCCGGGTGGATCTGACCCAACCACTGGTCTTCTCGGCCGACGAGACCACCGACATCGGCGACGACTTCGGCATGCCGGTGAGCGCCGACTACGCCGGAGCCAGCAAGTTCACCGGCCGGATCGACGTCGTTCAGATCGATGTCGGCGACGACGACCACTCTCACCTGATCGACCCGGCGGAGATCGCGAGGGTCGCCACGGCCCGACAGTGAGACCGACGACCTCGGCGGCGCGCACCCTGTCGCCGTCGTCGTGTGCCTGCGCAGCGGCAGGCGCGCCCTCTACACGTTGAAGCGGAACTCGACGACGTCGCCGTCGGCCATGACGTAGTCCTTGCCCTCCATTCGGGCCTTGCCCGCGGACTTGACGGCGGCCATCGAGCCGAGCTCGTCGAGGTCCTCGAACGAGACAACCTCGGCCTTGATGAAGCCGCGCTGGAAGTCGGTGTGGATGACCCCGGCCGCCTCGGGGGCGGTCCAGCCCCGGCGAATGGTCCAGGCGCGCGACTCCTTGGGACCGGCGGTGAGGAAGGTCTGCAGGCCGAGCGTGTGGAAGCCGACCCGGGCGAGCTGGTCGAGGCCGGACTCCTCCGCGCCGAATGACTGCAGGAGCTCGAGCGCCTCGTCGTCGTCCATCTCCATGAGGTCCACCTCGAGCTTGGCGTTCAGGAAGACGCAGTCCGAGGGGGCGACGAGCTCGCGCAGCCGGGCGTGCAGGTCGGCATCCGCGAGCTGGTCCTCGTCGAGGTTGAAGACGTAGATGAACGGCTTGGTCGTGAGCAGGCCGAGCTCCTTGACCAGAGCCGGGTCGACCCCTGCGTCGGCGCCCCCCGCATACAGCGTCTGGCCCGACTCGAGCACCTTCTGGGCTGCGAGGGCGTTGTCGAGCAGCGGCTTGCTGTCCTTCTTGATCCGGGCCTCCTTCTCGAGGCGAATCACCGCCTTCTCCAGCGTCTGCAGGTCGGCGAGGATCAGCTCGGTCTCGATGATCTCGATGTCGTCCTTCGGCGATACCTGGCCGTCGACGTGGACGACGTCGCTGTCCTCGAAGGCCCGGACCACCTGGCAGATCGCGTCGGCCTCCCGGATGTTCGCGAGGAACTTGTTGCCGAGCCCCTCCCCCTCCGAGGCGCCCTTGACGATGCCCGCGATGTCGACGAAGGAGACGGTGGCCGGAAGGATCCGCTCCGAGCCGAAGATCTCGGCCAGGCGGGCAAGCCGGCCGTCCGGCAGGGGTACGACGCCGATGTTCGGCTCGATCGTCGCGAACGGGTAGTTCGCCGCGAGCACGGTGTTCTTGGTCAGGGCGTTGAACATCGTGGACTTGCCGACGTTGGGCAGACCGACGATTCCGATAGTGAGGGCCACGAGGGCAAGAGTCTACTGCGCCGCCGAGCCTGTTCCGTGCGCCTCAGGATCCCGTATGCGGGCGGCTCACCCGGAGCCTTCGGCGAAGCGGACCCGGTGGCTGTCCTCGATGTATGCGGTGCCGGCTGGCTCCTCTGACGTCACCCCGGGCAGAACCTCGGTGAGCATGGCCGCGGTGTACGGCGCGACGTGGTCGGCGAGGGCATCCGGCCGGACCCAGTGTGCGCCGCGGATCTCCCGCCGCAGAAGCGTCACGTCGTCTAGGATCGCCTCGTCGACGACGCCGAGGTCGAAGAGGCACAGCAGGGCGTCGTCCCAACCGCGGTAGGGCGGTAGCCAGTTGACGGCGACCAGCCCGTGGACGGCGACTTCGATCCCCAGTTCCTCGTCGATCTCGCGGACGACGCACTGCGCGGGGCTCTCCCCCGGGTCGACGACGCCACCGGGCAGGTCCCAGTCCTTCTTGTAGGTCAGCTCGCACAACAGCACGGCGCCCTGCGACGACCGGAGCACGCCTTGGGCGATGACGCGCTTCCTCGGGAGGCGCTCGTTGAGGATGCGGATTCCCGCGAGCCGCTGGGCCTCGGTGTCGAGCCTGATGCCCTCGGGCAGGTCACTCATCGCCCCGGCCCGTCCGGCGCCGCACTCGCCCGTCGCATGATCTCGACGCTACACGGTGTGTGAGAGGTGAAGCCGGTCCGACTTCACCACGCCAACGCATCGTCGACCACGGAAACCAACCGTGGTGAACGATGCCTTTCCCGGTTGGGGAGAGAAAGGGCACCCGTGAGCCGGCGGAACCTCAGTCGGCGTCGGCATCGTGCACGAGCCGGCCCCCGACATAGGTGCGCTGCGCCCGGGTCAGGCCGATCTCGCTGGTGGGCCCCGCATACGGGTCGCGGTCGAGGACGACGAGATCGGCGAGCGCACCGGTGCGGATCACACCGGTGTCGTCGAGGTGGTTCACCCAGGCCGAGCCGGCGGTGTATGCGGTGAGCGCCGTCCCGAGGTCGATCGCCTGGTGCGGCAGGAACGGTTCGTAGGGATCCTCCGGCGCTCCGGGCTCGTCGTGGCCGGGAGGGGTCGTCCGGTTGACGGCGACGTGGATCGCGGCCCACGGGTCGGGTGTCGACACCGACCAGTCGCTGCCGGCCACGAGCACGGCCCCGGAGCGGTGCAGGTCGCCGAACGGGTACTGCCACGACGACCGGGGCTCACCGAGGAACGGCAGGGTCAGCTCGACCATCTGCGGCTCGAGGGTGGCCCATAGCATCTGCATGTTCGCGGCGACGCCGAGGTCCCGGAACCGGTGGATGTCGTCGGGGTGGATCACCTGGAGGTGCGCGATGTGGTGCCGGAGGTCGTTCATCCCGTGGGCCGACCGCGCGGCCGCCACGGCGTCGAGGCACTCGCGGACGGCGCGGTCCCCGATGGCGTGGAAGTGGACCTGGAACCCATCCCTGTCGAGGGCGGTCACGGCCTTGCGGAGCAGCCCCGGCTCGACGAAGGAGATGCCCGAGTTGTCGGTCGCGTGCCCGTGTCCGTCGCAGTAGGGCTCGAGCATCGCGGCCGTGTAGTTCTCGGCGACCCCGTCCTGCATGATCTTCACCGACGTCGCGCGGAACCGCCCGTGCGAGAACGCCTCCCGACGCTCGCGCAGCGCCTCGACCTGCTCGAGCCCGGCACCGCGGTCCCACCAGAGGGCGCCGACGACCCGCCCGGTGAGCGAGCCGTCGCGGGCGGCGTCGAGGTAGGCACGCGCCGGGTCCCCCGCGTCGCCGTAGGCCCCGACGATGGCGTCCTGCCATGCGGTCACGCCGAGCGAGTGCAGGTAGCGCTGACCGAGCAGCAGCGCGTCGCGCATCTCCTGGGCCGAGGTCTCCGGCAGCAGCCGGTTGACGAGCGACATCGCTCCCTCGTGGAGCGTCCCGGTCGGCTCCCCCGAGGCGTCGCGCTCGATCCGCCCGTCGGCCGGGTCGGGGGTGTTCCGGTCGATCCCGGCGAGTCGAAGGGCGGCGCTGTTGACCCACGCCCCGTGCCCGTCCCGGTTGGCGAGGAAGACCGGGCGGTCCGGGACGACCGCATCCAGGGCCGCCGCCGTCGGGGTGCCGCCCGGGAAGGCGGCCATCGACCAGCCCCCGCCGAGGATCCACGGTGCATCCGGGTGGGCCCGCGCATACCCCCCGATCCGCTCCAGGTATGTGTCGGCGGGGACCTCGTCGGCGAGGTTGCACCGCATCAGGTCGAGCCCGCCCCACACGGGGTGGACGTGGGCGTCCTGGAAGCCGGGGACGAGCAGGCGGCCGGCGAGGTCGACCACCTCGGTCCGCGGCCCGGTCAGGTCGCGCACCCACGGGTCGCCGTCGTGGCCGACGGCGACGATCCGCTCACCCCGGACGGCGACGGCGGTGGCCCGCTCACGGGTGGCGGAGGCGGTGAAGACCGGCCCACCGCGCAGGACGAGGTCGGCGTACGCGTCGGTGCTCATCAGTTCCCTGTCATGGTGCGGGCGATCTGGGTGTTGCTGTCCCCCGCCCGCCGCAGGACGAGCCAGACGACGACGAGCGAGACGAGCGTGAGGAGGAGCATGATCGTCGAGACGGCGGCGATCTCCGGCCGCAGCCCGCTGCGCAGGGCGCTGAGGACGTAGACCGGCCACGGCGTCGTGCCGGACACCTGGACGAACGCGGAGATGATCGTGTTGTCGAGGCTGAGGGTGAACGCGAGCAGGCCTCCGGCGAGCACGGCGGGCATCGCGAGCGGCAGCGTGATCCGGCGGAACGTCGTCCCCGGCGACGCGTAGAGGTCCGCCGAGGCCTCCTCGAGCTGGGCGTCGAGGCCGACGAGCCGCGCCCGCACGATGTAGGCGACGACCGCGGTCGAGAACAGCGAGTGACCGATCACGAGACGCACGACGCCGTTGTCGAAGATGTCGAGCCCGAGGTCCTGGCCGAGGAAGACCAGCCACGGCAGGAGGGCGACGGCGTCGACGATCTCGGGCGTCACCGAGACGAGGAGCAGCAGGCCGACGAACCAGACGACCCAGCGGCCCGGCCGTCGCGCCATCGCCACGCCGGCGAACGTGCCGAGGATCGTCGCGAGCACCGCGGCGATCGCGCCGGTCTGGATCGAGACGAGGACCGCCGATCGGATCTGCGGACGCTCGACGATGGCCCGGAACGGGCTGAACCCGAACTCGGTGAACGCGACGAGCAGCCGGCCCTCGTTGAACGAGTAGACGATGATGACGACGATCGGCAGGAACAGGAACGCGAAGACCAGGACGCCCCACGCATACAGGAGGTAGTCGGTGAGGGTGCGGTGCTCGCCCCGGCCGCTCATGTGCGGACCTCGGCGGCGTCCAGGTCCGCGAGCCGTAGCCGCCTGCGGCGCACGAGCGGCCAGGTGACGAGGTATGCGATGGCCGCCCCCACGAGGACGGTCGCCGCGATGACGAGGATGAGCAGGACGGCCATGGCCGAGCCGAGCGCCCAGTTCTGGGCGGTCTGGAACTGGCTGGCGACGAGCTGGCCGACCATCGTCCCGCGCGCCCCGCCGAGGACGGTGGCGGTGATGTAGTCGCCCATGAGCGGGATGAAGACGAGGAGGATGCCCGCGGCGATGCCGGGGCGGGCCATCGGCAAGGTGACCTGGGTGAAGGTGCGCCAGCGGTTCGCTCCGAGGTCCTTGCTCGCCTCCCGCAACGCCGGCCCGACCCGGTCGAAGGCGACGAAGAGCGGGAGGATCATGAGCGGCAGGTAGTTGTAGACCACCCCGAGGAGCACGGCAGGGCGGGTGTAGAGGATGGCCAGCGGGCCGTCGCGTAGACCGATGCTCTGGAGCAGCCCCGAGAGCCACCCCTCGGGGGCGAGGATGACCTGCCAGCCGATGGTGCGGACGAGGAAGTTCGTCCAGAACGGGACGATGACGAGGGCGAGGAGGAAGGCCCGGCGGCCCGGGCTGACCTTGACCGCCATCCAGTACGCCATCGGGATGGCGATGACGAGGCAGATGAGCGTGCCGAGGATCCCGACCCGCAGCGTGCTCGTGAAGGTCGTGAAGAAGGTCGGCGACAGCGCCTCGCGGTACCGGTCCAGGGACAGCACGTCGGTGGCGTGCGTCCCGAAGATGCCCGGCTTGTACCCGAAGCTGAAGTAGACGACCGTCGAGACGGGCAGGATGAAGAACGCGACCAGCCAAGCCCACGCCGGGACGGCGAGGAGGAATCGAGGTCTGCTCACGGCGGCGGTCAGGCGCCGGCGGCGGCCTTGGTCGCGTTCCAGATGTCGACGATGCGCTGCTGCGCCGAGGTGACGGCGCCCTCCTGCATCGTCGCGATCTGCTCGTCGGTGAAGAAGACGAGGTCGAGCATCTCCAGACCGGCCTCCTCCGCCTTGGCCTGCGCGTCCGCGGCACCGGTGTGGTACCCGATGTAGTCGATCTGGTCGATGACCTGGTCGGGGTGCAGGACGAAGTCGATGAACGCGTGGGCCGCCTCGATGTTGGGGGCGCCCTTGGCGATGCACCAGTTGTCCATCCACAGCTCGGTCGTCGGGGCGCCGAGGACCCACGTCCACCGGTCCGGGTCCGGGCTCTCCATGATGCCGATCCGGGCGTCGCCGTTCCAGGACTGCATGAGCACGTGGGTGCCCTGCGGGATGGCCGAGCCCCCCGGGTAGGAGTCGAAGGCCGCGATGTGCGGGGCCATCTCATTGACGAGGAAGTCCTCGGCCGCCTGCAGGTCGCCCTCGTCCTCGGTCGTCCAGTCGATCCCGTTGGCCCAGAAGTAGAGCCCGGTGAGCTCGGCGGGGTCGTCGAGGAGCGAGGTGCGCCCGCTCGCCTCGTTCTGGGCGGCGTCGATGAAGTCGTTCCACGTCGTCAGCTCACGCGTGATGACGGTGTTGTCGTAGACGAACCCGGTCGTGCCCCAGGCCTTGCAGATCGACCACTCGTTCTCCGGGTCCCACTCACGGCCGAGGAAGTTCTCGTCCATGTACTGCAGGTTGGGGATGAGGTCCTTGTTGAGCGGCTCGAGCAGGTCGTTCTCGATCATCTGCGGGATGAACGCCCCGGTCGGCACCACGATGTCGTAGCCGCTGGTCCCCCGCGCGGCGACGAGCTTGGCGATGAGCTCCTCGTTGGAGTTGAACGAGTCGAGCGAGATGGTGGGGCCGAGCTCGGAGGTGAAGCGCTCGAGCACGTCGGGGCTGTCGTAGTCGCCCCACGTGTAGATCGACACCGAGTCCTCGAGCTCGCCGCCGGTGGCCCGCGGGGTCGCGGTCCCGGTCCCCGTCGCCGTCGACCCCGACTCCTCCCCACCGCAGGCACTGAGCAGGGTCGCGCCGCCGAGCGTCGCTGCGGCGGTGAGGAATCCCCGGCGGGTCAGCTCGGACCTGATCCTCGGTGCGGCGCTGGCGTGGGCGAGCACCCGGACGGGGCGTGGACGGGAGGCGCGGGACATGGGATCTCCTTCTTGGCAGGGTTCAGGACGGTGGGGGTTCGGTGGTCGTGGTCGGGGCCGGGTCGTCGGTGAAGAGGTGGACGCAGTCCGAGGACCACGAGGCCGTGACGATCGCGCCAGGGCGGACGCTCGGTGCGGCCGGGGTCGGAATGCGGCTGATCAGGCTGGTCGTGCCGGTCGATGCAGGGACCTCGACGACGTACTGCATCGTCTCCCCCAGGTGCGCGACACCCGCGAGCCGGCCGGAGACGGAGTTCTCCGCGGCGCCTCCCTCTGCTGCCGCAGGCCCGAGCGTGACGTACTCGGGACGGATCGCCGCCCGCACCCGGCCGGGGCGCACCGGTTCCGCGTCGGACCGCGGGCGGGTGCTGCGCAGCCGGATGGGGCCGGCCTCGACCAGACCGTCGGCGCCGAGGGTCCCCTCGATGAAGTTCTGTTGACCGACGAAGCCGGCGACGAACGCGGAGGCGGGTCGCGCATACACCTCGTCGGCGGTGTCCAGCTGCTCTATCCGGCCGGCCCGCATGATCGCGATCCGGTCCCCCATCGAGAGCGCCTCGTGCTGGTCGTGGGTGACGAAGACGAACGTCGTCCCCAGGCGGGACTGGAGGAGCTTGAGCTCGATCTGCATCTCCTCGCGCAGCTGCCGGTCCAGCGCACCGAGCGGCTCGTCGAGCAGCAGCACGGCCGGACGGTTGACCAGCGCGCGCGCGAGCGCCACGCGCTGCTGCTGCCCGCCCGACATCTGCGCCGGCCTGCGGTCGGCGAACGAGCGCATCTGCACCATGTCGAGGGCCTCGCCCACCCGCTGACGGATCTCGGCCCGGGGCGTCCGCTGCTGGTGCAGGCCGTAGGCGACGTTCTCGGCGACGTTCATGTGGGGGAAGAGGGAGTAGTTCTGGAAGACGGTGTTGACGTGGCGCCGGTGCGGCGGCACACCGCGCACACTGTCACCGCTGATCCGGATCTCGCCCTCGTCGGGGTGCTCGAAGCCGGCGATCATCCGCAGGGTCGTGGTCTTGCCGCAACCGGACGGACCGAGTAGCGCGATGAACTCCCCCGGCTCGATGGCGAGGTCCAGCCGGTCCACGGCGACCGCGTGACCGAAGCGTTTCGTCACTCCGGACAGCTCTACCGCGCCGTTGCGACCGCGCTCTCCGGTGCGGCCGTCGGGTCCGGCACCGGTCGACGCGGTCGACGCGGTCGACGCGGTCGGCACGGGGCGCTGCGGCGCTTCGGTCACATCACTCTCCGAGAGTCGGGGGCGAGAGTCACGGTACTTGCGGAATCCCCGCACGTGGTGGATTCGCGCCGAGAGATTCGTTGCCGATACCGACCAGGGCGAGGGAATGCGTCGCGAGCGAGAGTTGGAGCCGGCGGATCCGCGACCGGCGCGCGGGCAGGCGGTCCGCGGCGATGTCGGAGTCCTCTGCCAGGCTCGGCGACATGACGTGGACGACGACCGCTCTCCTCCTGCTGACGGGGGCCCTGTTGCTCGGCTGCCTGCTGGGGAGCGCTTTGACGTGGTGGACGATGCGGATGCGTGCCGAGCGGGACCTCGCCGCCGCCGAGACCGAGCGGGACCTGCTGCGGGAGCGCGTGGGCGACCTGGAGCACGCACTCGACGCCGATGACCGCACCGCGGCGCTGCTCGCGCCGCTCGGCGAGACCGTCGCGCGGGTGGAGCGTCAGGTGGGTGCGCTCGAGCGTGACCGCACCTCGCAGTACGCAGACCTCGCTGCGACGATGCGCGAGGTGCAGGCGACGACCGGGGAGCTGGGTCGGGCGACCCACTCGCTGGCGGGTTCCCTGCACTCGGCCAACGTGCGCGGCGCCTGGGGCGAGGTCCAGCTGCGCCGGGTGTTGGAGCATGCCGGCATGCTCGAGCGCTGCGACTTCGACACCCAGGTCAGCGCCATCGGTTCACATGGGCGGGGTGTCCGGCCGGACGCCGTCGTCCGCCTCCCGGGCGACAAGATCCTCGTCGTCGACGCGAAGGCACCGATGCGGGCGTTCCTGCAGGCCCAGGGCGAGGACCTCACCCCCGATGAGCGCGCTCGACTGCTCGCCGAACACGCGACCGCGCTGAGCGGGCACGTGCAGGCCCTGTGCGCGAAGGAGTACTGGTCCGCATTCCGGACCACGCCCGAGATGGTGGTCTGCTTCGTGCCGACCGAGGCCATGCTCTCCGCGGCGCTCGCCGCCGATCCCTCGCTGCACGAGAGAGCATTGCGAAGCAGGGTCGTCCTCGTCGCGCCGGGCTCCCTGTTCGCGCTGGTGCGCACCGTGGCGTTCACGTGGCAGCAGGATGCCTTGAGCGCCAACGCGCGCGAGCTGCTCACCCTCGGCCGGGAGCTGCACTCACGTCTCGGCACCCTCGCGGGCCACGTCGGGGCGATGGGTTCGTCGCTGTCGAGGAGCATCGAGAGCTACAACCGCCTGGTGGGCACCCTCGAGGCGCGTGTGCTCGTGACGGCGCGTAGGTTCCACGACCTGGACCTCGTCGAGGACGAGATCGTGCGACCCGCGCCGATCGAGACGGCTCCGCGCCCGCTCACCGCTCTCGAGCTGCTCGAGGAGGTCGGCGCTGCGGACCGTCGTCCTGAGCTGCTCCTCGACGTGCCGAACGTCGCACCCGAGGGCTCCGACGGGGTCGACCGTCGGCGCGAGACCGGCTGACCGGCGGGTTCGGCACACCGGCAGGCTTCATGTGGCTCACCGGCGTGCCGGATCGGCGCCATACCGCGCATTCGGCACACCGCCACACCCCCACCGGCTGAGCCGCGTGCCGGATCGTCAGGTCAGCGCAGCGAGCTCGCGAAGCTCGCGTCGTGAGTCATCTTGTCCGACAGCCCGGCGGCCTTGAGGTCGCGGCGGATCTCGGTCGGCAGCGAGAACGTCAGGGTCTCCTCGGCGGCGATGACCGGACGCACATCCGCGTAGCCGCGCTCGCCGAGGAAGTCCAGCACGCCCCGCACGAGGATCTCCGGCACCGAGGCCCCGCTGGTCACACCGACCGTCGTGACCCCGTCGAGCCACGCCTCGTCGACCTCGTCCGCGAAGTCGACGAGGTGCCCGGCGCGCGACCCGTGCTCGAGCGCCACCTCGACGAGTCGGACGGAGTTCGACGAGTTGCGCGATCCGACGACGATCATCAGGTCGCACTCTGCCGCCATCTGCTTGACAGCGAGCTGGCGGTTCTGGGTGGCGTAGCAGATGTCGTCGCTCGGCGGGTCCTGCAGCGAGGGGAACCTCTCCCGCAGCCGGCGCACCGTCTCCATCGTCTCATCGACGGACAGTGTGGTCTGGGACAGCCACACGACCTTCTCCGGGTCGCGGACGGTGACGTTGTCGACGTCGTCCGGGCCGTCGACCAGCGTGATGTGGTCCGGCGCCTCTCCCGCGGTGCCGACGACCTCCTCGTGGCCCTCGTGACCGATCAGGAGGATGTCGTAGTCGTCGTCGGCGAAGCGGATCGCCTCCCGATGGACCTTGGTGACCAAGGGGCAGGTGGCGTCGATGGTGCGCAGGCTCAGCTGGCGGGCCTCCTCGTGCACGACGGGTGCGACCCCGTGGGCGGAGAAGATGACGGTGGCGCCCTCGGGGACCTCGTCGGTCTCCTCGACGAAGATCGCCCCACGGCGTTCGAGAGTCTGGACGACGTGCTTGTTGTGCACGATCTGCTTGCGCACGTAGACGGGGGCCCCGTAGAGATCGAGGGCCTTCTCGACGGTGACGACGGCCCGGTCCACCCCGGCGCAGTATCCACGCGGGGCGGCCAGGAGAACGCGCTTGGTCGGCTGGTCAGGCGTGGCAGACATACGCTCCATCGTACGGTGCCGCACGGCTGCCCCCGTCCGGCCGCCGGGTCGGAGCACCGACGGGTCGACGGCCTTCCACCGGCGCCGGCGGGGCTGTCACACCGCGTGCCTAGAGTGGCTCGGGTGATCAGCACGCTGGCCGTATCGGGATACCGGTCACTGCGCGACGTCGTCGTCGGCCTCGGTCGTCTCACGGTGGTCACCGGGCCGAACGGCAGCGGCAAGTCCAGCCTCTACCGGTCCCTCCGCCTCCTCGCCGACTGTGCCCAGGGACGTGTCGTGGGCTCCCTCGCCCGCGAGGGCGGGCTGCAGTCGGCGCTGTGGGCCGGGCCCGAGACTCTCGGGGGCGCACGACGCGGACACGACGTCGAGGGAACCAGGCGCCGAGGGCCGGTGAGCCTGCTCCTGGGGTTCGCCACGCACGACGGCGACCACAGCGTCCACCCCGCCCCGACCGGCTCCGGCGCCTCGACAGGCTTCGGATACCTCATCGACCTCGGGCTCCCGATACCCCAGGAGTCGTCGGCCTTCAACCGTGATCCGCAGATCAAGCGCGAGCTCATCTGGAGCGGCCCGGTCGCCAGGCCCGGTGCGGTGCTCCTCCAGCGCCGCGGGGGCACGGTGGCCACGCGCGACGGCCGGGGCTGGAGCGACCTCGCCACGGGATTGTCCCCGGCAGCGAGCGTGATGACGGAGGTCGCCGACCCGCGGCGCGCACCCGAGATTCTCTCCGTTCGCGACCGGATCCGCTCCTGGCGGTTCTACGACGGGTTCCGCACCGACATCGAGGCACCCGCCCGCCGGCCACAGGTCGGGACCCGGACCGAGGTCCTGGCCGGCGACGGCGGCGACCTCGCCGCGGCGCTCCAGACCGTGCTCGAGGTCGGCGACGGGCCCGCTCTGCACGACAGCGTGGCCGACGCCTTCGACGGTGCCCGGGTGGACGTGCTGTGGGACGGAGGGCTGTGCGAGGTCGCGCTGCACCAGCCCGGCCTGCTGCGTCCGCTGCGCGCGAGCGAGCTCTCCGACGGGACGATCCGATACCTGGCCCTCGTCGCCGCGCTGCACACCCCGCGCCCACCCACGCTCATGGTCCTCAACGAGCCCGAGACCAGCCTCCATCCGGACCTCGTGCCTGCCCTGGCGCGGCTGGTGACTCGCGCGGCCGGCGCCGGCCAGGTCGTCGTCGTCACACACTCGACCCCGCTCGTGGCGGCGCTCGAGGACGCCGCGCGGGATACGCTCCGGGACGACATCCGCTCGGTCTCCCTCGTCAAGGACCTCGGCGAGACCCGCATCGAAGGGCAGGGCCTGTTGACGACCCCACAGTGGCACTGGGGCTCCCGATGACCCGTCCCCTGCCCGAGCGCGCCGCCGACACCACGGCTGAGCAGCCGTGGCCACTGCGACTGCTCTCGATGAAGGTGGGCGACTACATCGACAAGATGTCAGTCGTCTGGGTCGAGGGGCAGGTCGTCCAGCTCAACCGCAGACCCGGGTCGTCGATGGCCTTCCTCACCCTGCGGGACGCCGACGTCGACATGTCGTTCTCGGTCGCCATCAGGGTCACCGCCCTGGAGGCCATGCCCCCGCTGCAACCGGGCGCTCGGGTCGTCACCCAGGTCAAGCCGGTGTTCTGGGCCCAGCGCGGCTCCCTCACCCTCGACGCGCGCCAGATCCGCCCGGTCGGGGTCGGAGAGCTCCTCGCGCGAATCGAGTACCTCAAGACGACCCTCGCCGCCGAAGGGCTCTTCGACCCCGCACGCAAACGCCCCCTCCCCTTCCTCCCCCACACCGTGGGGCTGATCTGCGGCAGGGGCAGCGCCGCCGAGCGTGACGTCGTCGAGAACGCCCGGCGCCGGTGGCCCGCCGTCCGCTTCGACATCCGCGCGGTCGCCGTGCAGGGCCCCAGCGCCGTGCCCGAGGTCGTCACGGCCCTGCAGGCCCTGGACGGCACGGCCGAGGTCGACGTCATCGTCATCGCGCGCGGCGGCGGCTCCGTGGAGGATCTGCTCCCGTTCAGCAACGAGGCCCTGCTCCGGGCCGTGTCCGCAGCGCGAACCCCGATCGTCAGCGCGATCGGGCACGACGTGGACACCCCTCTGCTGGACCACGTGGCCGACCATCGGGCCAGCACGCCGACCGACGCCGCGAAGGCCATCGTGCCCGACGTCCAGCTCGAGCTCGCAACCGTCACGGGATCGCGTCGGCGGATGCGGACCGCGCTCGGCAGCCGACTGCGGCACGAGCGCGCCGGGCTCGCCGCGATCAGGTCACGGCCCGTGCTCAGCGCTCCCGGCGCATACCTGAGGGTGCAGCGGGACGAGCTCACCGCCGCCTGGACCAGAGCACGTTCCGGACTGGTCCGTCGCCTCGAGCGCGAGCACGACCGGCTCGAGCACCTGCGCCGCACCGGCCGGGTCCTCTCGCCGGAGTCGACGATCGAGCGAGGGTATGCGCTGGTCACCACCGCGGACGGCGAGGTCGTGACCACGCCGGACCAGGTCGAGGTCGGAGAGCTCCTCCGGGTCCGGGTCGCGGCTGGCGACTTCGCCGTGACCGTCGCAGGGGCAGAGGCGGTCGGTGCAGGCCGGGCGGCGCGATCTCGCAGACCGGACCCCGGGGCCATCCCGCCCGACCACCTGACGACAACCGACACCAACACCGACGCCGTGGACCAAGGAGAGCCGGATGAGCAGCACTGACCCCAGTGACCGCACGGAGACGCAGACCGGGCACGACCGACCGGTCGAGGAGCTCAGCTACGAGGAGGCCAAGGACGAGCTCGTGACGATCGTCGCGACACTCGAGAGCGGGTCCGTCTCGCTGGAGGAGTCGATGCGGCTCTGGGAGCGTGGTGAGGCGCTGGCCGGGCACTGCACGAAGTGGCTGGACGAGGCGCAGGCCGCCGTGGAGCGCGGCGGCGACCAGAGCTAGCCGCATGGCAACACGTCGCCCGGAAGAACCGGACTACGGGGCGGCGGGGACCGGTCCCAACGACGCCGCGAACTGCTCCATCTCGTCCCACGACGCCGTGCCCGTGACCACGGTCGTCATCTCCCCCGTCCCACCACGGTCGACGAGGGACCGTTGCACCTTGCCGCTGCGGTCGTACTGTTCCCAGAAACGCCCGGCCACCTCGAGCTCCCCCACCTGGGGCGAGCGGTTGACCTGCGTGGTCACCCAGGCGTCGGTCGCATCCAAGGTCTGCTGCAGCGCCGCGTAGTCTCCGGACGGTGTCTGGAACCCGGCGTGCCACGTCATCAGCCCATCTGTGCTGCGGCGGTACTGGGCCCGCGTGGGCACCCACCCCTCGGGCAGGTCCCGGGGCACGACCAGCGTCCAGCCCGTCGATCCCTCGATCTGCTGGGCGGTCTCGACGACGTCGACGTCGGGTGCCTGCGGCTGGACCTGCGGGAAGATCAGGACGACCACGGCCATGATCGCCCCGATGACGAGCAGGGAGCGCAGCATGTTGGCCACCGAGCCGCTCGCGTACGCGCTCATCCGCTGAGGCGCCGAGGGGCGTTCCGGTGGCATCCCGTCGGCGTCGGGGGGCGACGGCGGCCGGGCCTCGGTTGGTGTGGGGTGCTCGGTCACCCCCCCATTGTCACCGATGTCGAGCCACTACGATCGGAGCCATCGTGGTGACGCCACCCGACCGCTCGCCCAGACCGCCAGACCGTCCGACAGCAAGGCTGCCCGATGCCCAAGCCGCGAATCCTCGTCATCGGCGAGGCTCTGATCGACATCGTCCGTGAGTCCGCCGGAGCTCACGTCGAGCACGTCGGGGGAAGCCCCGCCAACGTCGCCGTCGGACTGGCCCGCCTGGACCACCCGGTGCGGTTCGCCACCGCGCTGGGGCGTGACCAGCGCGGCGAGCGCATCGCGGCGCATCTGCGTGAGCGCGGGGTGCGGCTCAGCAAAGGCAGCTTCACGTCGCACCCCACCTCCACCGCCCAGGTCACCTTCGACGGCGACCGGAACGCGACCTACGAGTTCGACATCCACTGGAACCTCGGCCCCGTCAAGGTCGGGACCCGCGACGTGCATATCCACGCAGGCTCGCTGGCCACCGCCCTGGAGCCCGGCGGTGCCCGGTGTCGCACCGCCATGGCTGACAACCGCGAGACGGCGACGGTGTCCTACGACCCCAACATCCGGCCCGGCATCATGGGCGATCTCGGCAGCATCCGCACCGGCGTCGAGGAGCTCCTCGGTGCCGTGGACGTCGTCAAGGCGAGCAGCGACGACGTCGAGCTGCTCTACCCGGACCGCGACGTGCTCGACGTCGTCGAGCACTGGCTCGACCTGGGGCCGGCGCTCGTGGTCCTGACCCGAGGGGCCGACGGCGTGACCTTCCGGACCAGGCACGACCGTCCCGAGACACTGCCCACGCGGGCCGGGACCGTCGTCGACACGGTCGGCGCAGGCGACTCCTTCATGGCCGGACTGCTCTCCGGACTGCTGAGCCTGGGCCTCATCGGCGGTCCACGGGCCAGGTCGGCTCTCGAGGCCGCGACAGCGGACACCGTGCGTCCCGCGATCGAGCGCGGCCTGGCCTGCAGCGCCGTGACCGTGGGCTATGCCGGCGCCTACGCCCCCAGCCTGGACGAGCTGTGATCCGGCAGCAGTGCTCCGGGGTGGCGACCCTCGGCCGGTCCCGGCCCGTGAGCCCCCGAGAGGACGCCCATGTCTGAGTTCGTCTACGCCGACCTCCTGCCGCGGGGAGCCGACGACACCCCGTATCGCCTCCTCTCCACCGAGGGCGTCCAGGTCCTCCCGGGACCGGACGGGCGCGACTTCCTCCGGGTCGACCGGGATGCGCTGACCCTCCTGGCCGAGACGGCGATGCACGACATCGCCCACTACCTGCGCCCCGGACACCTCGCCCAGCTGCGCACGATCCTCGACGACCCGGAGGCGAGCAGCAACGACAAGTTCGTCGCCCTCGACCTGCTCAAGAACGCGAACATCGCCGCAGGCGGCATCCTGCCGATGTGCCAGGACACGGGGACCGCGATCGTCATGGGCAAACGCGGCCAGCGCGTGCTCACCGATGGCCCGGACGAGGTGCCGCTCAGCCGCGGGGTCTACGACGCATACACGACCCTGAACCTGCGCTACTCGCAGATGGCGCCGGTGACGATGTGGGACGAGCGCAACACCGGGTCGAACCTGCCGGCGCAGATCGAGCTGTACGCCGACACCGCTCCCGGCCACGAGACGACATACAGGTTCCTCTTCATGGCCAAGGGCGGCGGCTCGGCCAACAAGTCCTTCCTGTTCCAGGAGACCAAGGCCATCCTCAACCCGGAGTCGATGCTGCGCTTCCTCGACGAGAAGCTGCGCGGGCTCGGCACGGCGGCGTGCCCGCCGTACCATCTCGCGATCGTCGTCGGTGGCACCAGTGCCGAGTACGCGCTCAAGACGGCCAAGTATGCGTCGGCCCGCTACCTCGACACCCTCCCCACGAGTGGGGACGCCGCGACCGCACACGGCTTCAGAGACCTCGAGCTCGAACAGCAGGTGCTCGAGCTCACCCGGCGCACGGGGATCGGCGCCCAGTTCGGCGGCAAGTACTTCTGCCACGACGTGCGCGTCGTCCGACTCCCCCGGCACGGAGCCTCGCTGCCCGTCGCGATCGCCGTCTCGTGCTCCGCCGACCGCCAGTGCCTCGGCAAGATCACCCCCGACGGGGTGTTCATCGAGCAGCTCGAGACCGACCCGGCCCGCTTCCTCCCGGAGCAGAGCGACCAGTCGCTCCTCGAACACGAGCCCCCCGACGGGCACGTCGCGGAGGCGGTCGGCGCATCGTCCACCGGACAGGGCGCGGTCGTGGAGGTCGACCTCAACCAGCCGATGGAGCGCATCCTCGCCGAGCTGACCCGGCACCCGGTCAAGACCCGCCTGTCCCTGCACGGCCCGCTCGTCGTCGCGCGCGACATCGCCCACGCCAAGATCAAGGAGCGCCTCGACGCCGGCGAGCCGATGCCCGCCTACCTCCGGGACCACCCGGTGTACTACGCCGGCCCGGCCAAGACTCCCCAGGGGATGGCGAGCGGCTCGTTCGGCCCGACGACGGCCGGACGGATGGACTCCTATGTCGACCAGTTCCAGTCGGCCGGCGGATCCATGGTCATGCTGGCCAAGGGCAACCGCGGCCAACAGGTCACGGACGCCTGCAGGGCCCATGGCGGCTTCTACCTCGGCTCGATCGGCGGACCAGCGGCCCGCCTTGCGCAGGACTGCATCAAGAGCGTCGAGGTGCTCGAGTACCCCGAGCTCGGCATGGAGGCGATCTGGCGGATCGAGGTCGTGGACTTCCCCGCCTTCATCGTCGTCGACGACAAGGGCAATGACTTCTTCGCCTCGGTCACCAAGCCGGTGGCCTTCACCATCACCACCCGACCCGGACTGGAGCAGCAGCGATGACGTCTCAGACGAGCACCACCGCCGACCCCCGCCCGCACAGCCCCACCGAAGCGTGGGTGGCTCTCGCTGCGGGCAACGCCCGCTTCATGGCCGAGGAGCAGAAGCACCCGCACCAGGACGTCCACAGTCGCAGCATGCTCGCCGCCGAGCAGAAGCCCTTCGCGATCTTCTTCGGCTGCGCGGACTCGCGGGTCGCGGCGGAGATCATCTTCGACCAGGGCCTCGGTGACCTGTTCGTCGTGCGCACCGCGGGGCACGTCGTGGACCCCAGCGTCCTCGGGTCGCTGGAGTTCGGCGTGGGCATCCTCGGCTGCCCCCTGATCGTGGTGCTCGGTCACGACTCGTGCGGGGCGGTCCGCGCGGGGATCACCTCGGTCGAGACCGGCGACATGCCGCCCGGGTTCCTGCGTGACATCGTCGAGCGGGTCGCACCGAGCGTCCTGGCCGCCACGCGCCACGGCCGCACCAGCGTCGAGGAGATCCAGCGCGAGCACGTGGCCGAGACGGCCCGACTGCTCGCGAGCCGCTCGACCCTGATCCGCGACCGCGTCGCCGACGGGACCCTGGCCATCGTCGGCGCCGAGTACGCACTCGCCGACGGCCGGGTCAGGGTCGTCGAGTCGGTCGGCAACGTCGAGACCGGCACCGCCGCGAGATGACCTCCGACGCGGCCGTCACGGTCTCGTCCATCTCCGTCTACCCGGTCAAGAGCACCGCCGGACGTTCCCTCGACGAGGCCGGCGTCGAGGCCGAGGGCCTCGTTCACGACCGCCGGTGGATGGTCGTCGACGAGTCCGGGGAGTGCCGCACCGCGCGACGCGACAGGGCCCTGCTGACGATCCTGGCGACCCCCCTCGTGGGCGGACTCCGGCTCGAGAGCCGGACCGGGGTGAGCAGGCCCCTCGAGGTGAGCGAACCGACCGGCCCCACGATCCCCGTGACCGTGCACGGCCGACTGCTCCACGGCATACCGGCTGCGCCGGAGGCGAGCACGTGGGTCGGCGACGTGATCGGGCGACCCGACAGCCGACTCGTCCGCCTGTCTGCACCCCGCGCGCTCAACCCCGCCCGTTCGCAACCCGGGGACCGGACCGCCTTCGCCGACGCGTACCCGGTCACCCTCGCGTCCGCGACGTCCCTACGCAGGCTGCAGGACTGGGTCGCCGAGACCGCACTCGAGCGCGGCGACGATGCCGTGCGCCTGGCCATGGAGCGGTTCCGGCCGAACCTCGTCGTCGACGGTGACCTCACACCGTTCGTCGAGGACGGCTGGACGAGCGTGTGCGTCGGGGACGTGAAGTTCGACGTCGCCAAGTGCATCGACCGCTGCGTGCTCACCACGATCGACCCCTGGACCCTCGAGTCCGGCGCCGAACCGATCCGCACCCTCGCCCGGCATCGGGCCTGGGACGGTGCGACGTGGTTCGGCATCCAGCTCATCCCCAGGGGCAGGGGCGTGGTCAGCGTCGGCGACCGGGTCAGTGCTTCGACGAAGACCCGGCCAGGACCGGCGACATGAGGGATCGCTCAGGTCGACGTTGACGACGGGCCGCGCATGGGGTCGGATGAGCCATCGGTCCGGCTTCGACGACGCAGCGGAGGTCCCCCATGCAAGTTCCCGCACCCTTCGAGTACGAGCGGGCGGAGAGCGTGTCCCACGCGATCGCTCTCCTGGAACGCCTGGGTGACGAGGCCCGAGTCGTCGCGGGTGGGCACAGCCTCCTGCCGATGATGAAGCTGCGCCTCGCCGCACCCGAGTACCTCATCGACATCAACGACCTCGGCGACGAGCTCGGATACATCACGGTCGAGCCGGACGTGGTCCGCATCGGAGCGCTCGCGCGGCACGCCGACCTCCTCGCCCACGACGGGCTGGCGGAGCACTTCCCGATCGTGCGCGATGCCGAGCGGCTCATCGCCGACCCGGTCGTGCGCAACTGGGGAACGCTCGGCGGGTCGCTGTGCCAGTGCGACCCCTCGGAGGACCTCTCGTCCGTGTGCGTCGCGCTCGACGCCGAGTGCGTCATCACCGGCAGCGGCGGTCAGCGGATCGTCCCCATGGCCGACTTCCGGGTCGGGCCCTACCAGACCGCGGTGGGTGAGGCCGAGCTGCTCACCGAGGTCCGGTTCCCGATCCGCCCCGGTGGCTCGAGCGCGTACCAGAAGGTCAAGCGCCGGGCCGGGGACTGGCCCGTCGCCGCGAGCGGGGTGGCCGTGTGGCTCGATGGCGGCACTGTGACCGACGCCCGGATCGCCCTGACCGCGCTGGGAATGGACGACGCGGTCGACGCCTCAGAGGTGCTCGTCGGCAGGCCACCGAGCGAGGAGGCCTTCGCCGCCGCCGGCGCGATCGCCAAGGCCGCCAGCCGACCGGTGGACGACTCCCGCGGCAGCGCCGAGTACAAGCAGCACCTCGCCGGCGAGCTCACCGTCCGTGCCCTGCGCAGCGCCGTCTCGCGCGCCCTGTCGACGACCGGCAACTGAGGAAGGACCGACCATGCAGGTGACCATGACCGTCAACGGCGACGAGGTGACGCGCGACGTCGAGCCGCGCATGCTGCTCGTCCACTTCCTGCGCGACGCCCTCTCCCTGACCGGGACGCACTGGGGCTGCGACACGAGCAACTGCGGGACCTGCGTCGTCTGGGTGGACGAGCAGCCGGTGAAGTCCTGCACCATGCTCGCCGCGATGGCCGGCGGCAAGCGGGTCCGCACCGTCGAGGACCTCGAGCGCGACGGGGTCCTCGACCCGGTCCAGGAGGGGTTCATGCAGTGCCACGGCCTGCAGTGCGGGTTCTGCACCCCGGGCATGATGATGACCGCCCGATGGCTCCTCGACCACAATCCGGACCCGACCGATGGCGAGATCCGCGAGGCCATCAGCGGCCAGATCTGCCGGTGCACGGGGTACAGCACGATCGTGCGCTCTATCCGGTGGGCCGCGACCCATGAGAACGCCAGCCATATCGAGACCACCGAGACCGCAGGGAGCTCGTCATGACCGCGACCCCGCAGACCAGAGAGCACCGGCAGACCGAGTTCGAGGACAACGACCAGACCCCGGTCGGCTTCGGCCGGATGTTGCGCAAGGAGGACCCGCGCCTGATCCGGGGCCGAGGGCGGTTCGTCGACGACGTCCAGCTGCCCGGCATGCTCCACCTGGCGATCCTGCGCGCCCCCGTGGCTCATGCCAGGATCGTCTCGATCGACATCAGCGCGGCGCAGGCCCACCCGAAGGTCAAGCTCGTCGTCACCGGCGCCATGCTGGCCGAGAAGGGTCTCGCGTGGATGCCGACCCTCTCCAACGACGTCCAGGCGGTCCTCGCGACGGACAAGGTGCGCTTCCAGGGTCAGGAGGTCGCCTTCATCGTCGCCGAGGACCGGTACTCCGCCCGCGACGCCCTCGAGCTGATCGACGTCGAGTACGACGACCTGCCTCCCGTCATCGACGCCCGCCGGGCTCTGGACCCCTCGATGCCGGTGATCCGCGACGACCTCGAGGGCAAGACCGACAACCACATCTTCGACTGGGAGACCGGTGACGCAGAGGCGACCGAGGCGGCCTTCGCCCGGGCCGACGTGGTGGTCACGGAGGACATCGTCTATCCGCGCGTCCACCCGGCTCCCATGGAGACCGCTGCGGCCGTGGCCGACTACGACCGGGTCGAGGGCAAGCTCACCCTGTGGTCGACCTCGCAGGCCCCGCACGCCCACAGGACCCTGTATGCGATCGTCGCCGGCCTCCCCGAGCACAAGATCCGGGTGATCGCCCCGGACATCGGCGGAGGGTTCGGCGGCAAGGTCCCGATCTACCCCGGGTACGTCTGCGCCATCGTCGGGTCGCTGCTCGTCGGCGCTCCGGTCAAGTGGACCGAAGACCGCTCCGAGAACCTCACCTCCGGTTCCTTCGCCCGGGACTACATCATGCGCGGAGAGATCGCCGCCACCAAGGACGGTCGCATCCTCGCCATCCGCACCAACGTCCTGGCGGACCACGGCGCCTTCAACGGTCAGGCCGCCCCGTCGAAGTACCCCGCCGGGTTCTTCGGGGTCTTCACCGGCTCGTACGACATCGAGGCGGCGTATGCGAAGGTCACCGCCGTCTACACCAACAAGGCCCCCGGCGGGGTGGCCTACGCGTGCTCGTTCCGGATCACCGAGGCCGTGCACCTCGTCGAGCGGCTGGTCACCTCTCTCGCCCTCGAGATGGGCCTCGACCAGGCCGAGCTCCGGTTGCGCAACTTCATCCGGCCCGAGCAGTTCCCCTACGAGACGAAGACCGGCTGGGTGTACGACTCGGGCAACTACGAGGAGACGATGCGCGAGTCGATGCGGATCGCGGGATACGAGGAGCTGCTCAGGGAGCGCGAGGAGAAGCGCGCCCGAGGTGAGCTCATGGGCATCGGTGTCTCGTTCTTCACCGAGGCCGTCGGCGCCGGTCCGCGCAAGAACATGGACATCCTGGGGCTGGGCATGGCGGACGGCTGCGAGCTGCGGATCCACCCGACCGGCAAGGCCGTCGTCCGCCTATCGGTCAAGACGCAGGGCCAGGGTCACGAGACGACCTTCGCCCAGATCGTCTCCGAGGAGATCGGCATCCCACCCGCCGACATCGAGGTCGTCCACGGCGACACCGACAACACTCCGTTCGGTCTGGGGACCTACGGCAGCCGGTCGACGCCGGTCTCCGGTGCTGCGGCGGCCCTGGTGGCTCGCAAGGTCCGGGACAAGGCTCAGCTGATCGCCTCGAGCATGCTCGAGGTCTCGGTGGCGGATCTCGAGTGGACCAAGGGCGCCTTCCAGGTCAAGGGTGATCCGGGATCCTCGGTGACGATCCAGGACATCGCGATGCGGGCCCACGGTGCCGGTGACCTGCCGGACGGCATGGAGGGTGGCCTCGAGGCGCAGATCTGCTACAACCCCGAAAACCTCACCTATCCCAACGGCGCCTACATCTGCGTCGTCGACGTGGACAAGGGCACCGGCGAGGTGAAGGTCCGGCGGTTCATCGCCGTCGACGACTGCGGCACCCGGATCAACCCGATGATCATTGAGGGCCAGGTCCACGGCGGTCTCGTCGACGGGCTCGGGATGGCCCTGATGGAGTTCATCGAGTTCGACGAGTACGGCAACTGTCTCGGCGGCTCGCTGATGGACTACCTCATCCCGACCGCACTCGAGTGCCCCGACTGGGAGACCGGTCACACGGTCACCCCGTCACCGCACCACCCGATCGGCGCCAAGGGCGTCGGTGAGTCGGCCACCGTGGGCTCGCCACCGGCCATCGTCAACGCCGTCGTCGACGCACTTCACCCGCTCGGCATCCGCAACATCGACATGCCGATGACGCCGTCACGGGTGTGGGACGCCATCCAGGGCCGTCCCCGCCCACCGGTCTGACGTCGCAGAGCCAACCCCAGCAGGAAGGAGGGGTCATGAGTGTCGTCGCCGACCGGGCCCTCGAGCTCACCGAGGCGCGCACGCCGTTCGTCCACGCCACCGTCGTGCGCGCCCAGGCGCCGGCGTCGGCGTGCACCGGAGACGAGGCGATCATCCTGCCGGACGGCTCGATCGAGGGGTTCGTCGGCGGCCAGTGCGCCGAGGGCTCGGTCCGGGTCGCCGCGCTGAACGCACTCGGGTCGGGTGCGAGCACCCTGCTCCGGGTGCTTCCCGAGGAGTCCGGTGACTTCCCCGAGACTCCGGGCGCTCAGGTTGTAGTGAACCCGTGCCTGTCCGGCGGCGCGATCGAGATCTTCCTCAAGCCGGTCCTCCCGCCGCCCGTCGTCGAGATCGTCGGCGGCTCTCCGATCGCCACGGCTCTCGAGCAGCTGTGCGCCGTCCTGGGGTATGCGACCCGCCGGTCGCTTCCGGAGGCCGCACCGGAGCCGACGGCCGCCGTCGTCATCGCCTCCCACGGCCGGGACGAGCAGGAGGCGATCCGGCGGGCTCTCGACGCCGGCGTCCCCTACGTCGCCCTGGTAGCGAGTCCGCGACGAGGGGCGGCCGTGCTCGACGAGATGGGCCTGAGCTGTTGCGAGCGAGGGCGGATCAGTTCGCCGGCCGGTCTCGACCTCGGCAGCCGGACCGCCGGGGAGGTCGCGGTCTCGATCCTCGCCGAGCTGATCGGCCGACTGCGCCACGGAGAACTGGGCGACCGGTCCACCGCATCGGCTGGGCCGCAGCACGACGCCACCCCAGCGAGCGCCGACACACCAATGGTGCACATCGACCCGGTCTGTGGGATGAGCGTCATTCCCGGTGACGGAGTGCCGCACCTGGAGACCGAGGAGGGGACCGTCTGGTTCTGCAACCCTCGCTGCCGCGACCGGCACGCCGCCGCCGGGCTGGGCCTGCCGTGACGGACGGTGGATCGCCATCGGCTCGGGGCGCGCCTGAAGGCGCGGACCCGCATTCGGTGGAGGCGTCCCCCGAACGGCTCACCGACCTCCTCGCCGCCACCGGGTACCTGCTCGACCAGGGCACGGCGACGGCGCTCTACCTCGCGATGACCCTCGGCAAGCCCCTGCTGCTCGAAGGCGAGCCGGGAGTGGGCAAGACCAGTCTGGCCAAGGGCTTGGCGATCGCCCTCGCCACCCCCCTGATCCGGCTGCAGTGCTACGAGGGTCTGACCGTGGCGGAGTCGCTCTACGAGTGGAACTACCAGCGCCAGCTGCTCGCCATCCGCGTGGCGGAGGCCCGTCACGAAGCCCTGGCCGACGCCGACCTCTACAGGGCCGAGTTCCTGCAGGACCGGCCGGTGCTGCAGGCGCTCCGACACCCCGGTCCCCAGCCGGCCGTCCTCCTCATCGACGAGATCGACCGCGCCGACGACGAGTTCGAGGCACTCCTGCTCGAGGTGCTCGGCGAGCAGACGGTCACCGTGCCGGAGCTCGGCACCTTCACCGCCACCGTCCCCCCCATCGTCATCCTCACCTCCAACCGCAGCCGCGAGCTGCACGACGCCCTCCGGCGGCGGTGTCTGTACCACTGGATCGACTTCCCGGACCCCGCCCGCGCCGCGCAGATCGTCCGCAGCCGCGTGCCCGGCGCCTCCGACCCACTCATCGCGTCCACGGCCGAGTTCGTCGGACGTGCCCGTGGGTTGGAGCTCGACAAACCGCCCGGGCTGGCCGAGACGATCGACTGGGTGTCGGCGCTCGCCGCCCTGGGCGTGGCGGATCTGAGCGACGGCAGGGCCCTCGACGCGGTGAGCGCCCTCGCCAAGTCGCCCGACGACCGCACCGAGCTCGTGCGGGCGCTGCAGTCCGTGTGAGGCGACGCCATGTCCGCCACCCTGCTCCCCGGTGTCGACCGGGCGGCGTTCGCCGTCGCCCTCGAGCGGGCGCTGCGCAGCGCGGGCGTCGCGGTCAGTCTGAACGCCACGGCAGACCTCGTCGCCGCCTTCCGACACCGCTTCCCCCTCACGCGTGATGAGCTGTACTGGCTGGCCCGGATCACGCTGGTGTCCACCGAGTCCGAGCTGAGCACCTTCGAGGAGGTGTTCGCGTCGATCTTCGACGACGCGGTGGTCCGCCTGGACCCGAACGCCCGGCGAACGCCGCCGGCGCCCCTTCCCGAGGAGCAAGCAGACATCGCCATGGAGGCTCCCGACGACGTGGCCGAGTCGTCGAGCACGGCGCTGCCCTGGGTCCTGCCGCGGGAGATCTCGATCGGTGACGACCAGTCCGAGCAGACCGAGCATCAGCTGCCGGAGCTGCGCGCCAGCGCCGCACGGGCGCACAGCGACCTGCCCTTCGGCGAGCTGTCCGACGGCGACATGCGCCGACTGGCGAGCTGGGTGCAGGACGCCTCGCAATGGCCGACGCGCATGAGCCGCCGCACACGTCGCGACGAGCGCGGGCGGCGCGTGGCCATGAGACACACCCTCGCAGCCGCGCGTCGAACCGGCTACGAGCCGCTGTCGCTCGTCCGGGAGAACCGCCGGCGACGACCGCGCCGCATCGTGATGATCTGCGATGTCAGCCAGTCGATGCAGTCGGTCGCCGCGGCGCACCTCCACCTGATGCGGGCGATGGCCAGGCACCGGAACGCCGAGGTGTTCGCGTTCTCGACCGAGCTGACCCGGCTCACTCCGACGCTGCGCGCGACGACGCCCCTCGAGACGCTCGACGTGGCCGCCCACCAGCTGGACGACCGACTCGGCGGCACGAGGATCGCGACGTCGCTGCGGGCACTGCTGGAGTCACACCACGGCGGACTGCTGCGCGGCGCCGTCGTCATGATCGCGTCGGACGGCTGGGACAGCGATGACCCGACGGAGATGGCCCGCGTGATGGAGCGAATCGGGAGGCGGGCTCACGCCGTTATCTGGCTGAACCCACGTGCCGCCGCACCCGGCTTCACGCCGGCCACCGGCGCGTTGCTCGCTGCGCTGCCACACTGCCGCCTCATGCTCCCGGCCGGGTCGTTCGACGACCTGCGCACGGCGATGATCGCGGTGCAGGCCGCGGCCGGCAGAGGGACCGGGATGCGCGCGTCGTCGCTCACGTCCACAAGGTGACGTGGACCGCCGGGCGAAACCGTCCTGAGGTGACCCCCGTGCCACGGACCATGGCCTGGATGGCCCGTGGTGTCGCGGCGAACCGGACCAGCTCGTCGGCCGGGTCATGCGGCTCGGGCGGCCCGGCCCTCGACATCCGCAGCAGGTGCCAGGAGGCCTCGAGGACCAGGTCGGGCACCTCCACGCGGGCCAGGGTGCCGGCGGACAGCTCCTTGCCGACCGCGAACGCCATCGCGGGTGTGATCCCCATGCCGCGTTTGGCCTCCTCGGTGGCGGCGGCGTGACTCTGGAAGATCCGTTGTCGTTCCTCCGGCACACCGACCGCCCGGAGGAGGTCCGGCGCCACGCCCAGGCCGGAGACGGCCGACGGCCCGAGAAACCAGTCGTGGGCGCGCACGGCCGCCGCCGAGACCCTCCGACCGGCCAGCGGATGGGACGGTGCGACGACCAGGACGAGTCGGTAGTGCATCAACGTGTGCGCCTCGAGGGTCTCGGGCAGCTGCGCCGGGCGGGGCCCGATCGCGACGTCCGCACTGCGACCGGACAGCAGCTCGGCGAACGCCGTCGGTCGGTGCAGGCTGAGCTCCACGTCGAGGTCCGCCGCGCGCGAGGCGAACAGCTCGATCAACCCGGGCGCCGCATACTCCCCGAACAGGCTGGAGGCCGCGATGCGCAGCAGCCGTCGACCTGAGGCCGCCTGGCTCACCTCTGCCCTGGTGCGGTCCTGCAGGCCGAGGAGCTCGGCCGCTCGGCTCGCCAGTCGCAGCCCACCCGGGGTGAAGGCCAGCCCGCTCGCCCGGCGCGTGACGAGCGGGTCGCCGAGCTCCTTGCGCAGTTGTGCGACGTTGAAGGAGATGGCGGACTCGGACACCCGCAACTCCTCCGCAGCGAGCTTGAACGACCCCAGCCGGACGAGCGCGACATAGGCGCGCAACTGCGTCGGAGTCATGACTCCCCTCGGACACTCACCTCGGACCGGAAGGGCAGGGGGGCAGGGACCGGTCCCTTTCTGTGAGTGTATGCGGCGGTGGTCAGCCCAGTGCCGTGATGGCGGCCTCGTAGTCCGGCTCGCTCGCGATCTCGGGGACGACCTCGGTGTGCAGGACCGTGCCCGACTCGTCGAGGACCACGACCGAGCGAGCAAGCAGCCCACGGAACCCGCCGTCGACCATTCGCACCCCGAAGTCCTCGCCGAACGAGGAACGGAAGGTCGAGGCGGCCACGACGTTCTCGATGCCCACGGCCCCGCAGAACCGAGCCAGCGCGAAGGGCAGGTCCGCCGAGACACAGACGACGGTGGTGTCGTCCAGACCCGCGGCGAGCTCGTTGAAGCGCCGCACGCTCGCGGCGCAGACTCCGGTGTCGACACTCGGGAAGATGTTGAGCACCACGCGCCGGCCCTCTGGACGCGTCACGTCGGAGAGGTCGCTGCCGGTGAGGGTGAAGTCCGGGGCCCGGCTGCCCACGGTGGGCAGGTCGCCGGTGGTGCTGACAGGGGAGCCGCCGAGTGCCGTCATCGCCATGCGACCCTGTCTAACAGGTGTGCAGACCCGAGCGCAGGCGGTCCGAAGCCGATGCCGCCACCCGCCGGCCGATAGATTGGCCGGCATGACGTTCTCACGCACCTTCCCCGACGGCTTCCTCTGGGGGACGGCGACGGCCAGCTACCAGATCGAAGGAGCCGTGGCCGAGGACGGCCGGGCGCCGTCGATCTGGGACACCTTCTCCCACACCCCCGGCAAGGTCGCCCGGGGAGACACCGGCGACGTCGCGTGCGACCACTACCACCGCGTGGCCGAGGACGTCGCGATCATGCGCGACCTGGGCGTCGACGCCTATCGGTTCTCGATCGCCTGGCCGCGCGTGATCCCGACGGGCACCGGGGCGGTGAACCAGGCGGGGATCGACTTCTACTCGCGGCTGGTCGACACCCTGCTCGAGAACGGCATCCGGCCGTTCGCGACGCTCTACCACTGGGACCTGCCCCAGGCTCTCGACGACCGGGGTGGCTGGCTCAACCGTGACGTCGCCGAGTGGTTCACCGAGTATGCGGCGGTCACCGTCGGCGCACTCGGCGACCGGGTGCGCAACTGGACCACGCTGAACGAGCCGTGGTGCTCGTCGCTGCTCAGCTACTCCCTCGGGCAGCACGCGCCGGGTCACACCGACCCCATCGAGGGCATCGTGGCGGCCCACCACCTCATGCTCGCCCATGGCACAGCCGTGCCGGTGATCCGCGAGCACTGCGCGGGCGCGGAGGTCTCGATCACGCTGAACCCGACCCAGGTCTACGGTCCGGAGGGCACCGGCGAGGGCGTGGCCGACGACGCCGACGCGGACGCGATCCGGCGGGCCGACAACATCTTCAACGGCATCTTCTTCGACCCGATCCTGCGGGCTGCCTACCCCGATGGGTTCCTCGACGACACCGCCGCCCTGACCGATCACTCCTACATCCACGACGCCGACCTCGGCGTCATCGCGGCGCCGTTGGACAACCTCGGCATCAACAACTACTTCCCGACCCGCGTGCGCGCGGCCCGGGAGGGTGAGCAGGGCATGCCGCTGGCCGGGTGCGAGGGCGTCGTCGAGTCACCCCCGCTCCCACCGCATACGGGGATGGGTTGGGAGGCATCGCCCAAGGCGCACTACGACATCCTGCTGCGCTCGGCCAAGGACGGCGGCCTGCCGATCTACATCACGGAGAACGGATCGGCCTGGCCGGACACCGTCTCGGCCGACGGCCGCGTCCACGACCCGGACCGGATCGAGTACCTGCACGGACACCTGGACGCGGTCGCGGACGCCATCGAGCACGGGGCGGACATCCGCGGCTACTTCGCCTGGTCACTCCTCGACAACTTCGAGTGGGCCTACGGCTACGAGAAGCGCTTCGGCCTGGTCTACGTCGACTACGAGACCCAGCAGCGGATCGTCAAGGACTCCGGTCTCGAGTACGCCCGGATCATCAGCGCCTCCCGCTGAGGCACCTTCTCGCCCGTTTCGTTTCCTTCCCTGGGAAGGAAACGTCACCTTCGGGAAGCATTCCTTGGTTCCCGAACCTTGGCTTTCCTTCCCAGGGAAGAAAAGCGGTCAGAGGGAGAGGCGCTCACGGACGACGTCGACGAGCCGGTCACAGACGGCCTCGGCCCGCTCCTCGGTCTCGGCCTCGACCATCACGCGCACCACGGGCTCGGTGCCGGACTTGCGCAGCAGGATCCGACCGGTCTCCCCCAACGCCGACTCCTCGCGGGCGACGGCCGACTGGACCGCCTCGTCGGACTCGACACGGGACTTGTCGACGCCCTTGACGTTCTTGAGCACCTGGGGCATCCGCGTCATGACGGACGCGAGGTCCTCGAGGGGGCGACCGGTCTCGGCGATCCGGGCGGCGAGCATCAGGCCCGTCAGCACGCCGTCACCGGTGGTGCCGTGGTCGAGGAGGATGACGTGGCCGGACTGCTCCCCTCCCAGGGAGTAGTGCCCTGCCCGCATCGCCTCGAGGACGTAGCGGTCGCCGACCCCGGTCTGGCGGACGCTGATGCCCTCGCGCTTCATCGCCTGGAGCAACCCCAGGTTGCTCATCACGGTGGCCACGAGGGTGTCGTCGGCGAGCCGGCCACGGTCCCGCAGGGCCAGCGCGAGGATCGCCATGATCTGGTCGCCGTCGACGACGGTTCCCGAGGCGTCCACCGCGAGGCAGCGGTCCGCGTCGCCGTCGTGGGCGACCCCGAGGTGGGCCCGGCGCTCGCGCACCGCGGCCTGCAGCCGGCTCAGGTGCGTCGAGCCGTAGCCGTCGTTGATGTTCAGGCCGTCGGGCGAGGCACCGATCTCGAAGACCTCCGCGCCGGCGAGCCGGAAGACCTCCGGCGAAACCTCGCTCGCGGCGCCGTGGGCCGCGTCGATGACGACGGTGAGGCCGTCGAGCGAGTGCGGCAGGACCGAGAGCAGGTGGGCGACATAGCGCGCCTGACCGGCACGGTTCTCGTGCACGCGACCCACCTCGGCGCCGATCGGCCGGTGCCACTCCTCCCCGATGTGCGCCGCGATCTCGTCCTCGACCGCGTCGGCGAGCTTGTGGCCCCCGGCGGCGAAGAACTTGATCCCGTTGTCCGGCATCGCGTTGTGCGACGCCGAGAGCATGACCCCGAAGTGGGCATCCATGTCACCGGTGAGGAAGGCGACTGCCGGGGTGGGCAACACTCCGACGTTGTGCACGTCGACGCCCGCAGACGCCAGACCGGCCACGACGGCGGCGCTGAGGAACTCACCGGAGGCACGGGGGTCCCGGCCCACGACGGCCTTCGGACGGCGTCCCTGCTCGCGTGCCGGGCGGCCCAGGACCTGGGCGGCGGCGACGGACAACTGCAGTGCGAGCTCGGCGGTGATCTCACCGTTGGCGAGTCCGCGGACACCATCGGTGCCGAAGAGTCGGGACATGGGGTTCTGCCTTCCTGACGTGATCCGACGGACCAACTTACCGGCAGGGCCCACCGACAGGGACCGCGGCCGTGATCCGTCGAGGGCGGCACCCCGGGAGAGGTGCCGCCCTCGATGGCGGGTGCGCACCGCATACAGCAGGTATGCGGTGCGCGCCGGATCAGCGCTTGCTGTACTGGGGCGCCTTGCGGGCCTTCTTCAGACCGGCCTTCTTGCGCTCGGGGACGCGCGCGTCCCGGGTGAGGAAGCCGGCCTTCTTCAGTGCCGGACGGTTCAGCTCCTCGTCGACGCCGTTGAGCGAGCGCGCCACGCCGAGGCGGACCGCGCCGGCCTGGCCGGAGGGCCCACCACCGTGGACGCGGACGAGGACGTCGTAGGCGCCGTCGAGCTCGAGGATCTTCAGCGGCTCGTTGACGAGCTGCTGGTGCACCTTGTTGGGGAAGTACTGCTCGAGCGTGCGGCCGTTGATGGTCCACTCGCCGGTTCCGGGAACGATCCGGACGCGAGCGACGGCCTGCTTGCGACGGCCGGTCGCCGCGCCGGGAGCCGAGGCACTCGGACGG
>JBAUUB010000156.1:0-23389 GCA_049582485.1 Dermatophilaceae bacterium | reverse complement strand
CGGCCACTGCGGCGGGAGCCGCGACGGCGACCGCTGCGAGCGGTGCCACCGAGCGGGCCGGCACGGCCCGGGGGCTCAAGCTCATCGGCGTCACCTCCTGCCCGACCGGCATCGCGCACACCTACATGGCAGCCGAGGCCCTCGAGGCCGCTGCCCGTGAGGCCGGTCACGAGATCCTCGTCGAGACCCAGGGTTCGGCCGGCTCGAAGCCGCTGTCGACCGCCCAGATCGCCGAAGCGGACGCGGTGATCTTCGCCCACGACCTGCCCGTCAAGGACGTCCACCGCTTCACCGGCAAGCCGACAGTGGACGTCGGCGTCAAGAAGGCGATCTCCGACGGCCCCGCCCTGGTGACCCAGGCGGAGCGGCTCGCCGCCGAGTGGGCCGCCGACCCGACGAAGGCCGCCGCAGCCGGTGTCACCACCCACGCCGGGCTGGCCACCAAGGTCGAGGACAACGTCGGCACCGGGACCAAGATCCGCCAGTGGCTCATGACGGGCGTCTCCTACATGATCCCGTTCGTCGCCGCGGGCGGCATTCTGATCGCCCTGTCCTTCATGCTCGCCCAGGTCTCCCTCGGGGAGAACGGCGCGATCGAGATCGTGCAGTACAACCTGACGAGCGACGACCAGTACAACATCGCCCAGAACTTCGACGCGCTGAGCCTGACCGCGTGGGCGGCGCTGCTGTTCGTCATCGGCGGTGCGGCCTTCGGGTTCCTCGTGCCGATCCTGTCCGGCTTCATCGCCTTCGCGATCGCCGACCGACCCGGCCTGGTCCCGGGCATCGTCGCCGGCTTCATCGCCAACACCATGAACGCCGGCTTCCTCGGTGGTCTGGCCACCGGCTTCATCGCCGGCTTCGCAGCGCGGTGGATCTCGAACTGGAACGTCCACAAGGGAGTTCGTGGCGTGATGCCCGTCGTGGTGACGCCGCTGCTGTCGACCCTGATCACCGCCGGTCTGTTCATCACGGTCCTCGGGCGTCCCATCGCCGCGGTCATGGACGCGCTCAACACCTGGCTCGAGGGACTCTCCGGCGGCAACGCGCTCATCCTCGGCCTCATCCTGGGCGCCATGATGGGCTTCGACCTCGGCGGCCCGGTGAACAAGACGGCGTACTTCTTCGCCACCGCCGGTCTGGCCGGAGCGGGCGTCGCCACCGACGCCCCGCAGCTGAAGATCATGGCGGCCGTCATGGCGGCCGGCATGGTGGCGCCCCTCGCCATGGCGCTCGCGACGACGGTCCGCCCGAAGCTGTTCAGCGAGCCCGAGCGGGAGAACGGCAAGGCCGCCTGGCTGCTCGGAGCATCCTTCATCTCGGAGGGCGCGATCCCGTTCGCAGCAGCCGACCCGACCCGGGTCATCGCCTCCTCGGTCGTCGGTTCGGCGATCACAGGTGGCCTGGCCATGCTGTTCGGTGCGACCCTGCGTGCCCCGCACGGCGGCATCTGGGTGCTTCCGCTCATCGGCAACTTCCTGCTGTTCCTCCTCGCCCTCGTGATCGGAGTGCTCGTCATGGCGACGATCGTCGTGGCGCTGAAGTCGCGGGACAGCCGCCAGCTGCAGGCCCAGGCGGTCGTTGCCTGACGGGACGGGTATGCGCCCGACCCGCCGGGCGCATACCTGCACCGATCCCAAACCGCACATCCGCGGGCGATCCGCGACAGACTGACCTGACCCCACCATCGAAGGAGCTCATTTCATGGCCACCCGCACCGTCACCATCGCCTCGTCCGTCGGACTGCACGCCCGCCCCGCCGCGCTGTTCGTCGAGGCCGCCTCGAACACCGGGCTCGACGTCGAGATCGGTCGTCCCGGCGAGGACCCCGTGGACGCGACGAGCATCCTCGGCGTCATGGCGCTCGGCGCCAAGCACGGCGAGGAGGTCGTCCTGTCGGCGGAGGGCGAGGGCGCCGACCAGGCGCTGGACCAGCTCGTCGAGCTGCTCTCCCGCGACCTCGACGCCGAGTAGTCGTCATGGCCGAGCGTGAGACCCGACACGGGATCGGCGTCAGTCCGGGCACCGCGGCCGGGCCGGTGGTGCAGGTCTCGCCGCCCGTCCGACCCCCGGCTCACGAGCCGGCCCCGGCCGACGCCGAGCAGGCGACCGAGGAGGTCCGCGCCGCCCTGGAGTCGGTCGCGGTGGAGCTGGAGTCCCGGGCCGCCCAGGCCGACGACACCGCCCAGCAGATCCTCAAGGCGACCGCTCTGATCGCTCGCGACAAGACCCTCGTCAAGGGGGCGGCCAAGCATCTGAGCGCCGGCAAGGGCCCCGCCAACGCCATCAATGCCGCGGTCGAGGACGTCGCGGCGCAGTTCGAGGCACTGGGCGGGTACTTCGCCGAGCGGGTCACCGACCTGCGCGACGTCGGATCCCGAGCCGTCGCAGCCGTTCTGGGGGTGCCCCCGCCGGGGGTGCCGCCCTTCGACGAACCGTCCGTCATCGTCGCCGAGGACCTCGCCCCGGCCGAGACGGCGACCCTGGACCGGGCCCTGGTCGTCGGCATCATCACCTCGGCCGGTGGCCGGACGAGCCACACCGCCATCCTCGCCGCCCAGATGGGGATCCCGGCGGTGGTCCAGCTCAAAGGGGCGACCGACATCCCACCCGGCACGCTCGTCGCCATCGACGGCGACAGCGGCGAGGTCATGGTGGACCCGAGTCCCGAGTACGTCGCCGGCCAGGAGCAGCGTCGGGTCAAGCGCGAGTCGGCGCTGACCGGGCTGTCCGGCCCCGGGTCGACCCGCGACGGGCACCGCGTCGCGCTGCTGGCCAACATCGGCGGTCCCGAGGACGCCGTGTCCGCTGCGGCGACCGACGTCGAGGGAGTCGGGCTCTTCCGCACCGAGTTCGTCTTCCTCTCCGCAGAGAAGGCGCCGACCGTCGAGGAACAGACCGACATCTACCGACGCGTGCTCGAGCCCTTCGGCGAGCGCCGCGTGGTCGTGCGCACGCTCGACGCCGGCGCTGACAAGCCACTGACCTTCGCCGACCTCGGTCCCGAGGAGAACCCTGCCCTCGGCCGTCGTGGGCTGCGGCTGTCCGCCGAGCGTCCGGAGCTGCTCGACACTCAGCTGGAGGCGCTCGCGGTCGCGGCCCGGGAGACCGGCGCGGACGTGCGCGTGATGGCGCCGATGGTGGCGACCGCGGAGGAGGCGGCGTGGTTCGCCCGCCGGGTCCGCGAGAACGGCCTGCCGAAGTCCGGCGTGATGATCGAGGTGCCGGCGGCCGCCCTGCGCGCCGAGCACGTTCTCGCGGAGGTCGAGTTCGGGTCGCTCGGCACGAACGACCTCGCGCAGTACACGATGGCGGCCGACCGGATGCAGGGCGAGCTCGCCGACCTCCTCGACCCGTGGCAGCCGGCCGTCCTGGACGTCATCGCCGCCGCGTGCGCCGGTGCCGCCGTGACCGGGCGGCCGATGGGGGTCTGCGGTGAGGCCGGCGGGGACCCGCTCCTCGCGCTCGTCCTCACCGGGCTCGGCGTCTCCAGCCTGTCGATGGCGCCGGCCAAGGTGCCGGTCGTCCGGCTGTCGTTGTCGATGCACAGCCTGCCCGAGTGCCAGCGACTGGCGGCCCTGGCCAGGTCGGCGCGAACCGCTCGCGACGCGCTCGACGCGGTCCGCGAGGCGGCGAACCAGGAGTTCGTCGCCATCCTTTGACCCCCCACGCCGTTTGGTGCGTTTCTCCCCGTTCGGTGCGATGTATCGCACCGCCCGGGCGAGAAACGCACCGGACCGCCGCGGGTAGAGTGGGCGCGTCAGCACGGCCCCCCACCCACGGAGATCCTGCGTGAACGCGACTCGACCGGCCGCCGTCGTCATCCTCGCCGCGGGGGAGGGCACCCGGATGAAGTCGGCCCTCCCCAAGGTCCTCCACCGGATCGGCGGACTGACCCTCGTCGGGCACGCGATCCGGTCCGCACGGCAGACCGAGGCGCAGTTCGTCGAGGTCGTGGTCCGCCACCAGCGCGACCGCGTCGTGGAGCACTGTCGAGAGCTCGACGCCGACCTGCTCTTCGCCGACCAGGACGAGATCATGGGCACCGGCCGCGCCGTCGAGTGCGGACTCGACGCGCTCCCGGCCGACCTCGAGGGCACCGTCCTCGTCACGTCCGGCGACGTCCCCCTGCTCGCCGGCGAGACCCTGCTGCGGCTCACCGAGCAGCACGCCGCCGACGGCAGCGCGGTGACCGTCGTGAGCGCACGGGTGCCGCGGCCCTTCGGATACGGACGGGTGGTCCGCGGCGCCGACGGCTCGGTCGAGGGCATCGTCGAGGAGAAGGACGCCACCGACGGCCAGCGGGCCATCGACGAGATCAACGCCGGCATCTACGCCTTCGACGTCGCCGTGCTCCGTCGCGCCCTCGCGCGAGTCGGCACCGACAACGCCCAAGGTGAGAAGTACCTCACGGACGTCGTGCGGATCGCCCGCGAGGAGGGCCACTCCGTGCGCGCCCATGTCGTCGACGACCTGTGGCAGACCGAGGGCGTGAACGACCGGGTGCAGCTCGCCACTCTCGGGCGGGTGCTCAACGAGCGCGTCTGCGAGCGGCACATGCGCGACGGCGTGACCATCGTCGACCCGGCGACCACCTGGATCGACGTCGATGTCAGCATCGGCCGGGACACGACGATCCTGCCCGGCACCCAGCTGCTCGGTGCGACGAGCATCGGTGAGGGGTGCACCGTCGGCCCCGAAGTCACGCTGACCGACACCGAGGTCGGCGACGGCGCGGCGGTCAAGCGCGCCGAGGCCCACTTGGCGGTCATCGGGGCGGGAGCGAGCGTCGGGCCGTACTCCTATCTGCGTCCGGGCACCGTGCTCGGCGCCAAGGGCAAGATCGGCGGGTTCGTCGAGACCAAGAACGCCGACATCGGCGAGGGGGCCAAGGTGCCGCACCTGACGTACTGCGGGGACGCGACGATCGGCGAGGGCGCCAACATCGGCGCGGGCACGATCTTCGCGAACTACGACGGCGTCGCGAAGCACCACACGACTATCGGCCGGCACTCGTTCGTCGGCTCCGACTCGGTCATCGTCGCGCCCGTCACCGTCGGTGACGGCGCCTACGTGGCCGCCGGGTCGACGCTGACCAAGGACGTCGAGCCCGGTCAGATCGCGGTCGCCCGGGGCGTACAGCGCAACATCGACGGCTGGGTCGCGCGCTCGCGTGCCGGCACGAAGACCCACGCCGCGGCCGAGGAGGCCCGGGCGCGGTCCGGACCACCGCATACCCCCGATGCGGGTGCGACCGACCCCGAAGGCGACGGCGCGTCGTGAGCAAGGACCGGCGGATGGGCATCCGCAAGGCGACCAAGAAGAACCTCATGCTGTTCTCCGGCCGGGCGCACACCGGACTCGCCCAGGAGGTCGCCGCGACGCTCGGCACCGAGCTCGTGCCGACCTCGGCGTACGACTTCGCCAACGGCGAGATCTATGTGCGCTACGAGGAGTCGGTGCGCGGGTGCGACGCCTTCGTCATCCAGAGCCACACCGCGCCGATCAACGAGAGCATCATGGAGCACCTGCTCATGATCGACGCGCTCAAGCGCGCCTCGGCCAAACGGATCACGGTCGTGCTGCCGTTCTACGGCTACGCCCGCCAGGACAAGAAGCACCGCGGCCGCGAGCCCATCTCGGCCCGGCTCATCGCCGACCTGTTCGCCACCGCCGGCGCCGACCGGCTCATGGCGGTCGATCTGCATACCGCCCAGATCCAGGGATTCTTCGACGGTCCGGTCGACCACCTGATGGCGCTGCCGATCCTCAGTGACTACGTGCGGGGCAAGTACGGCGACCGGGATCTCGCGGTCGTCTCGCCGGACGCCGGCCGGATCAAGGTCGCCGAACAGTGGTCGCAGCGTCTCGGGGGTGCGCCACTGGCGTTCATCCACAAGTCACGTGACATCACCCGGCCCAACGAGTCCGTCGCCAACCGGGTCGTCGGCGAGGTCGAGGGGCGCCTCTGCGTGCTCGTCGACGACATGATCGACACCGGGGGCACGATCACGAAGGCGGCGGACGCGCTGCTGCGCGAGGGGGCCGCAGGGGTCGTCATCGCGGCGACCCACGCCATCCTGTCCGGTCCGGCGATCGAACGGCTCGCGGCGTGCGCTGCCCAGGAGGTCGTCGTCACGAACACGCTGCCGATCGGTCCGGAGTCCCACTTCGACGGGTTGACGACACTGTCGATCGCGCCGCTCATCAGCCGAGCCGTTCGCGAGGTCTTCGAGGACGGCTCGGTGACCAGCATGTTCGACGGCAACGCCTGAGCAGCCGCAGTTCGACCGGTCGGAGCGGGCCGCCGTTTCAGCCCTCGGCCGCCTTGCGGGCCCGGTAGGCCGCGACGTTGGCGTTGTTGCCGCAGGTGCCGTCGCAGAACTTGCGTGAGCGGTTGCGGGAGAGGTCGACGAACACGTCGTCGCAGTCGTCAGCGGTGCACGCCTTGAGCCGGTCCAGCTCGCCGGCTCGAATGACGTCGATCATCGCCAGTGCGGTGTCGACGGCCATCCGCACGGCGACCGGGGCGTCGTCGTCGGTGGCGTGGATGTGCCAGCCGATCGGCTCGTGGTTGACCAGGCGCGGGCGGGCGTCCCCGTCGCGCAGGAGCTCGTTGGTGATCTGAACCGCCTCGTCCAGTCCTGCGTACCAGTACTCCCGGAGCCGCTCCCTGACCCGTCGGACCGCCTCCAGATCCTCGGGGGAGCTGGGCTCGGAGCCGGTCCAGCCCCATCCGGCCATCTGCTCGAGCAGGTCCTGCAAGGACCCCAGACCCTCGTCGCGGCCCGGGGCCGGGCGGGTGTTGACCAGGGCTGCAGCGTACTGCAGCGCCACCTCTGTGTCATGGGTGAAACTCACGTTGACTCCTGACGTGATGGAGGAGTACTGTCACGAGCATCAGCATACTTCGCTCCTGACAGATCAGGAGTCGTGTCAGGAGAGGACGGTCCAGTCATGGTGGAGGCCGTGCGCCGCCAGTTCGGCTCCGGGCTGCTCGCCCTGCTCCTCTCGAGCGCTGCCTTCGGCACCTCCGGGCCGTTCGCCAAGGCGCTGATCGAGGCGGGCTGGTCGCCGCCGCTGGTCGTCTTCCTGCGGATGCTCGGCGCGTCGGCCGTGCTGCTTCCGTTCGCGTGGGGTGCCTTGCGGCGGCACTGGCGCACCGTCTGGGGCAACCTCGCCCTCGTGGTCTCCTACGGCCTGCTCGCGGTGGGCGCGGCCCAGCTCGGCTACTTCCAGGCCGTCCAGAGGTTGCCCGTCGGAGTCGCCCTGCTGCTCGAGTTCCTCGGCATCGTGCTGGTCGTGCTGGTCATGTGGTTCATCAGCCGCATCACCCCGCACCGGCTCACCTTCCTCGGGATCGCCCTGGCCCTCGGCGGGCTGGCCCTCGTCCTCGACGTCCTCGGGGCGAGCACGCCGGACCTCGTCGGCGTCGCCTGGGGTCTGTTCTCCGCCGTGGGCCTCGCGGGTCACTTCCTCCTCGCCGGACGGCCGAACCCGGTCCCGAGCATCGCGTTCGCGTGCCTGGGACTGTTCGTCGGTGCGCTTGCGCTCGGGACCCTCGGTCTGGTGGGCCTGCTGCCCATGCGGGCCGGCGAGGACGCGGTCACGCTCGCCGGGTCCGCCGCCCCCGCGTGGCTGGCCTTCGCCGAGCTGATCCTCGTGGCCGCCGCCCTCGCATACGTGCTCGGCATCGTCGGCGCGCGCCGCCTCGGCTCGACCGTCGCCTCCTTCGTCGGCCTGACCGAGGTCCTCTTCGCGATTTTCGTCGCCTGGCTGCTCCTCGGTGAGCTGCCCCGTCCCGTGCAGCTGCTCGGCGGTGTGCTCATCCTCGGCGGTGTCGTCGCGGTCCGCCTCGGCGAGGCGCGCCGGGAGGCCGAGCAGGCCGCTGCGGTGCTCACTCCGGCCGGACCGGACGAGGCGCACGTCACCGATTTCTCCCAGCACGAACCGGTCCCCTAGACTGTCGGGGTTGCCTCGGCGAGGGACGATGCACGAGGACCGGTCACGTCGGCGTAGACGCAGGCCGTGCTCCCGCACCGTCCGTGATCGACGCGGTGGCCGACCAGCCCACCTCCTGACCGGAGTGGTGCCCCGGCGCCCGTCATCGTGCCGCGCCCCGCGTCGAGGCCACCGCCCGAGCTCCTGAGCGAGCTCACTGCCACTGGACCGACAGCCTGCTTGCCCAAGGAGAACCCCGTATGTCCGACCTCACGCTCAACGCCGAGATGCGCACCCAGTTCGGCAAGGGTGCGGCTCGCAAGATCCGCCGCGCCCACAAGATCCCCGCGGTCATGTACGGCCACGGTGCGGACCCGATCCACATCACCCTGCCCGGCCACGACACGATGATGGCCCTGAAGAACCCGAACGCGCTGCTGACGATCGTCATCGACGGCGACGAGCAGCTGGCTCTGGCCAAGGACGTCCAGCGCGACGCGATCAAGCCGATCATCGAGCACGTCGACCTCGTCGTGGTCCGCAAGGGCGAGAAGGTCACGGTCGACATCCCCGTGCATCTCGAGGGTGAGGCCGGCCCGGAGACGGTCGTCCAGGTCGACCACACGACGATCTCCGTCGAGGCCGAGGCCACGCACATCCCCGAGTACGTCAGCGTCTCGATCGAGGGCCTGCCCGCCGGCACCCAGATCCACGCGAGCGACCTGACGATGCCCGAGGGTGCGACGCTGGCCACGGACCCCGAGGCGCTCGTCGTCAACATCACCCAGATGGTCTCGGAGGAGGCTCTCGAGGCCGAGCTCACCGAGGCCGAGGCCGAGGTCGGCATCGAGCAGGAGGAGGCCGGCGAGGCCGCCGAGGCACCCGCCGAGGCCGCTGCGGAGACTCCCGCCGAGGGCGAGCAGGCCGAGTAGTCCACTCCGTGCGGCTCACAACACCGCACAGCAGAGCTCTGCACCACGGAGTCGCCAGGGGCCCCGCACGCTTCGCGCGTTCGGGGCCCCTGGCCGCTCCACGGCCCGATCACCTATCCGCCCTATCGGGCGCCACCCCACCGCTCCACCCGACCGCGCACGACTCGACCAGCCCGAAGGAGGCGACATGACCGTCGGTGCCTCGACCGCACCCTGGGTAGTCGTCGGCCTGGGTAACCCCGGGGACCGCTATGCCGGCAACCGCCACAACGTGGGCGCGATGGTGGTCGCCGAGCTGGCCACGCGGTATGCGGTGAACCTGCGGGCGCACAAGTCCCGCTGCGCCGCGGCACAGGTCCGACTCGGCATGCCGGCCGGGCGCCCCGGCCCGGCGGCCGTCATCGCCGTGCCGCACAGCTATATGAACGAGTCCGGTGGACCGGTCAAGGCGCTGCTCGGGTTCTTCGGGGCCGGCCCCGACCGGCTCGTCGTGGTCCACGACGAGCTCGACATCGACAGCGGAGCGGTCCGGCTCAAGCTCGGCGGGGGAGAGGGCGGCCACAACGGCCTACGCTCGATCTCCCGCTCCCTGGGCACCCGGGACTACCTGCGGGTGCGGGTCGGCATCGGTCGCCCGCCCGGCCGGATGGAGGCGGCCGACTACGTGCTGCGGGACTACTCGCCGAGCGAGCGGGCCGACCTGCCGTTCGTGCTCGGCGACGCCGCGGACGCCGTCGAGCTGCTCGCTCACGAGGGCTTGCTCGCGGCCCAGCAGCAGTTCCACTCGCCGCGCTAGCCGGCTCCCGGTAGAGATGTAGTTGTCCACAGCTGAGCGCGGGACGACCTCGCAGAGCGCGAAGTCGGTCCCGACGGAGAGGATGGAGGCCGTGACGACGACGGCTCAGCCCGCGACGAGCGGGACGACGACACCGGCGCGGCTGCGCCCCCTCGCGGCCGCGCTGGCGGACTCACGCGCCTTCGCCCGGGCCCGAGCGGCCGTCGAGGCCGGCCGCCGTGAGCGTGTGGACCGGCTCGACATCGCCTGTGCCCGCGGGGCGCAGCCGCTGCTGACCGCGGCCCTCGCGACGGGACCGCTGCTCGTCGTCACGGCGACGAGCCGCGACGCCGAGGACCTCGTGCGCACCCTCGGTGATGCCCATGAGCGCAACCGCGTCGCACTCTTCCCGTCCTGGGAGACCCTGCCGCACGAGCGGCTCAGCCCGCGAAGCGACACGGTCGGAGCGCGCCTGGCCGTTCTGCGTCGGCTTGCCCACCCCGACGCCGACGACGCCTTCTACGGCCCGGTCGACGTCGTCGTCGCCCCGATCCGATCGGTCCTTCAGCCGATCGCGAAGGGCCTCGGCGAGCTCGTGCCGGTCTCCTTGCGGATCGGGGACGAGCGACCGCTCGAGGAGGTCGTCGAGGCGCTGGCGGGTGCCGCATACACCCGGACCGACCTCGTCGAGCGCAGAGGCGAGTTCGCCGTCCGGGGCGGCATCCTCGACGTCTTCCCCCCGACCGAGGAGCACCCTGTCCGGGTCGAGTTCTTCGGCGACACCGTCGAGGAGGTGCGCTGGTTCAAGGTGGCCGACCAGCGTTCCCTCGACCTCGCCGAGCACGGGCTGTGGGCCCCGCCGTGCCGCGAGATCCTGCTCACCGACGCCGTCCGTGATCGGGCCGGCGCGCTGCGTCAGTACCTCCCCGGTGCGATCGACCTGCTCGACAAGATCGCCGCCGGCATCGCCGTCGAGGGGATGGAGTCGCTGGCCCCGGCGCTGATCGAGGGGATGGAGACCCTCCTCGACGTGCTGCCCGACGGCGCCGCCGTCGTCCTGGTCGATCCGGAGCGGGTCCGCACTCGGGCTCACGACCTCGTCGCGACCAGTCAGGAGTTCCTCGACGCGGGCTGGGCGAACGCCGCGGCCGGCAACGCCGTGCCGATCGACCTGCAGGACCTGCTCGGCTCGTCCTCCTTCTGGTCGCTCGCCGAGCTGCGTTCGCACGCATCCGAGCTGGGGCGGCTGTGGATCGACGTCACGCCGTTCGCCGTCGACGAGGAGCTCCGCGAGGCGCGCGACCACGAGGCCATCCCGACGGGCACGGCCCCGGCTCCCACGTTCCGCGGCAACACCGAAGAGGCCGTCGAGACGCTGAAGGGGATGCTCGCCGACGACTGGTCCGTCCTCGTCGTCACCGAGGGGCCGGGCTTCGCCCGCCGCGTCGTCGAGCTGCTCGCCGAGAACGACATCGCCGCCCGGCACCTCGAGGACGCGACCCCGCCGCCGTCGGGAGTCGTCGCGGTCACCCAGGGAGCGCTCGGCAGCGGCTTCCTCGCCGAGCCGGACCGGATCGCGGTCATCACCGAGTCCGACCTCACCGGCAGCGCACCGGGGGCAGCCTCGACCAAGGACATGCGCAAGATGCCCTCCCGGCGTCGCAATCAGGTCGACCCGCTCCAGCTGCGCACCGGCGACTTCGTCGTCCATGAGCAGCATGGCGTCGGTCGCTTCGTCGAGATGGCGCAGCGGACCGTCCAGGGAGCAACGCGCGAGTACCTCGTCATCGAGTACGCCAGCTCCAAGCGCGGAAAGCACAGTCAGCCGGACCTCTTGTACGTGCCCACCGACCAGCTCGACCAGGTGACGCGCTACGTCGGAGGCGAGGCACCGACCGTCAACAAGCTCGGCGGCTCGGACTGGCACAAGACCAAGAGCCGGGCGCGCCGCTACGTCAAGCAGATCGCCAACGAGCTCATCCGCCTGTACTCGGCCCGGATGGCCACGTCGGGTCACGCCTACAGCCCGGACACCCCGTGGCAGCGAGAGCTCGAGGACGCCTTCGCCCACGTCGAGACGCCGGACCAGCTGAGCTCGATCGACGAGGTCAAGGCGGACATGGAGCGGCCCGTCCCGATGGACCGGCTGATCTGCGGCGACGTCGGCTACGGCAAGACCGAGATCGCCGTGCGGGCCGCCTTCAAGGCCGTCCAGGACGGCAAGCAGGTGGCCGTTCTGGTCCCGACGACCCTGCTGGTCCAGCAGCACTACAACACCTTCTCCGAGCGGTACGCGGGGTTCCCGGTCATCGTCAAGGCCCTGTCCCGCTTCCAGAGCGACCGTGAGGCGCGCGCGGTTCTCACCGGCCTGGCGGGCGGCACGGTCGACGTCGTCATCGGCACGCACCGCCTGCTGGCCAAGGAGATCCGGTTCAAGGACCTTGGCCTCGTCGTCGTCGACGAGGAGCAGCGGTTCGGCGTCGAGCACAAGGAGCAGCTGAAGTCGCTGCGGACCGCGGTGGACGTGCTCGCCATGTCGGCCACGCCGATCCCGCGGACCCTCGAGATGGCCGTGACGGGGATCCGTGAGATGTCGACGCTCGCGACGCCACCGGAGGAGCGCCACCCGGTGCTCACCTACGTCGGTCCCTACGACGAGAAGCAGGTCGTCGCCGCGGTCCGTCGCGAGCTGCTCCGCGAGGGCCAGGTGTTCTTCGTGCACAACAAGGTCTCCTCGATCGAGAGGCTCGCGAGCCGACTGCGTGAGCTGGTGCCCGAGGCGCGGATCGCCACCGCACACGGCCAGATGCCCGAGCATCGTCTCGAGGAGGTCGTCGTCGACTTCTGGGAGAAGAAGTTCGACGTCCTCGTCTGCACGACGATCGTCGAGACCGGTCTCGACATCTCCAACGCCAACACCCTCATCGTCGACCGGGCGGACCGGCTCGGTCTGTCCCAGCTGCACCAGCTGCGCGGGCGGGTCGGACGAGGGCGGGAGCGTGCCTACGCGTACTTCCTCTACCCGGCCGAGAAGCCGCTGACCGAGACGGCGCACGACCGGCTCGAGACGATCGCCTCCAACACCGACCTCGGATCGGGCATGCGGGTCGCGATGAAGGACCTCGAGATCCGCGGCGCCGGCAACCTGCTCGGTGGTGAGCAGTCGGGTCACATCGCGGGTGTCGGGTTCGACCTCTACGTCCGGCTCGTCGGTGAGGCCGTCGCCGACTTCAAGGGCGAGGGCGACAAGGCCCCCGCCGAGGTGAAGATCGACCTGCCCGTCGACGCCCATCTGCCGCACGACTACGTGCCGGGTGAGCGGCTGCGGCTCGAGGCCTACAAGAAGCTCGCCCTGGTCCAGGACGAGGCGGAGCTGGCCGAGATCGAGGCCGAGCTCCTCGACCGCTACGGCCCGCTGCCCGAGGCCGTCATCAGCCTCCGCGAGGTGGCCCGGTTGCGCACCGTCGCCCGCCGCGCCGGCATCGCGGACATCTCCGTCCAGGGCGCCACCGTCCGCTTCGGGCCGGTGACCGACCTGCGCGAGTCCCAGCGGCTGCGCCTGAACCGGATCTACCCGGGCTCGATCGTCAAGGACTCGATCGGCGTCATCCTCGTCCCCCACCCGAAGACCGCGAAGGTCGGCGGTCGACCGGTGCGTGACCGCGCCATCCTCGAGTGGGCCGCCCAGCTGATCGAGGCGATCTTCCTCGACGACATCGCTGCCGCGGGCGGGGCCGCGGGGCGGGGCTGACCCCCGGAGTCCGCTGAGCACGAGCCGCCCGGGACAACGCCGCGCGCCATGATGCCGTGCGCGAGGCATCATGGGTGGGTGCGACGCGCTGTCGCGTCGCAGGGCCGTCGATCGAGGAGACCACCGTGGCCGAGCACCGCGTCTTCCGGATGCGCTTCGCAGACCTCTACCCGTTGTACGTCACGAAGGTCGAGCGCAAGGGTCACACGCGCGATGAGGTGGACCAGGTCATCACCTGGCTCACCGGATACGACGACGCCGGCCTGCGCGCGGCGATCGACGAGGGCATCGACCTCGAGACGTTCTTCGCGCGGGCACCGATGATGAACCCCGAGGCGGCGCTGATCACCGGCGTCATCTGCGGCCACCGGGTCGAGGACATCGAAGACCCGCTCATGCAGCGGATCCGCTACCTGGACAAGCTCGTCGACGAGGTGGCCCGGGGCAAGCGCATGTCGTCCATCCTTCGCGGATAGCAGGCCCATGGCGTCGGTGCTCGTCCTGCCCAGCCCATTGCTGCCGGGATCGGCATACCGCGATCTCGCGGCGGCGTTCACCGACCATGGAGCACGGGCCGACGTGGCGTCGGCGACGCTGAGCCCGGGCGAGGGTGCCCACGACCTCGTGCGTCGCTGGAGCCGAACGGTCGAGGCCGACACGATCCTGGTCCCGCACAGCAACGCGGGATATCTCGCACCACTGGTCCGTGCCCTCGGTTCGGTGCGCTCGCCGATCGTGTTCATGGACGCGGCGCTTCCGCCGCCCACCGGCAGTACACCGTTGGCCCCGCCTCGGTTCCGGACCTTCCTCGCGGAGCTGGCCGACCCCGACGGACTGCTCCCGCCGTGGACGAGGTGGTGGCCCCGCCCCGTCATCGACGCGGTGGTTCCGGCGGGCCGCTTCGCGGACCTGGACCGGGACTGCCCACGGCTGCCCCTGAGCTACGTCGACGCGACCGTCGATGCACCAACGGACTGGACCGCCGGGGCCAACGCCTACCTCGCCTTCGGGGATACCTACGCGGACGAGCTCGACCTCGTGCGAGCGGGTGGCTGGCCGCACTCGGCCTTCGACGGGGGTCATCTGCACTTCATGCACGATCCCGTCCAGGTCGCGCAACGAGTCCTCGCGCTCGCAGGGGTGCTCCGCGGCGCGCGCCAGGCAGATCGGTAGCCCCCTGTGGTGACGCGCGCCGCCGGCTCGCCCGGCAGTCCGGATGACGGGTCGGCTGTGAGGTGCGGCATGATGGTCCCGACGCGAGCCGCGCACAACGCCACCCCGTCGATCATGACCCGTCCACCGAGAAGGAACCGACCCGTGCAGACCCGACGTCTGATCGCCGCCGCCATCGCCGCCGCCGCGCTCGTCCTGACCGGCTGCGGCCGAGCCGACACGGCCGCCGTCGTCGACGGTCACGTCATCACCGAGTCGGGGGTGCTCGCCGCCAGTGAGCAGGTCGCCGAGTACGCCACCCAGCCCCTGCCGCCGGCCGACATCGTCAATCGACTCGTCGTGCTCCCGGCGGTTCTCGAGGTCCTCGAAGAGCGCGGCGTCACGATCTCCGACGCGGCGGCTCGTTCGGCCGTCTCCGGCATCACCGATCCGGCCCCGTACCTGCTCGACCTCGCGCGCCTCGACCTCGCCATCGGCCAGATGACACAGGAGGACATGCAGAACGCCATCGGCCGCCTGCAGGAGGCCGATGTCGAAGTCAACCCTCGCTACGGAACGTTCGACCCTGAGCAGGCGGCGGTCGTGGCCACCGACCCGGACTGGATCGTCGGCGCCACCGGCTCGCAGTAGCCGGCCGGTCACACCGCGTGCCCCGGCTCACCCTCCTGGCCACGACCCCGCGTGTCGCGCCGGGACTGCTCTCCCGCGACGCCTGGCAGGTGCTCGAGTCCGCCACGACCCGGCTCGCCGCCTCGTCCGAGCACCCCCTTCCGCTGGCCTGCGTCGAGGCGGGCCTCGACGTCGAGGTCGTTGACGAGGCGGTCGGCCCGGCCGCGCTCGCCCGGCAGCTGGTTCAGCGGGCGACCGTGCAGGACGTCGTCTGGCTGGGCTCGGACGACGGTGACCCCGGCCTCAGCGACGCGGTCGCCGCCGAGGTGTCGAGCCGCACCGATCCCCCCGACGTCGAGATCCTGCTCGGCTCCTGGGACGTCGCCGGCGCGCGGCTCCTCGACGTGGTCGCCGCGATGGACCGGTTGCGTTCATCCGACGGATGTCCCTGGGACGCCGAGCAGACCCACGAGTCCCTGGCCGCCTATCTCGTCGAAGAGGCCTACGAGACCCTCGACGCCATCGTCTCGGGGGACACCCACCACCTGGCCGAGGAGCTCGGCGACGTGCTGCTCCAGGTCGTCTTCCACGCCCGGGTCGCGGCCGAGTCGGCCGACGGGTTCGACATCGACGACGTGGCGGGCCTCCTCGTCGACAAGCTCGTCCGCCGGCACCCCCACGTCTTCGCCGACGGCGACGCCGAGTCACCGGAGCAGGTCGAGGCGGCCTGGGAGCGCATCAAGGCGGACGAGCGGGGCGGCGGGTCGGGAGATACGGACCTCCTGCACGGGGTGCCCGCCCACCTTCCGGTGGCGCTCGCGGCCGACAAGGTCGCCGCGCGGGTGCGTCGCCGGGGTCTGGTCGCCGACGCGGAGGCCGAGGCCGAGATGGAGCGGGCGCTCGCGGACCTGACGGCCGCCGAGGAGCACGCGCGCGAGACCCTGCGGGTCGTGGCGCTGTCGGCCCGGCGCACCGACCACCCGGACGACGACCATGGTTGAGATCGTCGTCGTCGGTGCGGCCGCCATCGACCTCAAGGCCACCGCGGCCGCCCCTCTCGTGCCCGCGACGAGCAACCCCGGTTTCGTCACCGCCAGTCCGGGAGGCGTGGGACGAAACATCGCCGAGACCCTGGCCCGGCTGGGCAGTCCGGTCCGGCTCGTCAGCCGCGTCGCGGACGACTCCTTCGGCCGCCTCGTCCTCGCCGAGACGACGGCCGCCGGCGTGGACGTCTCCGGAGTGCACACGGATGCGGACCGCACGGCGACCTACGTGGCGACGCTCGACTCGGACGGCTCGCTCTCGGTCGCCGTGTCCGACTTCGCCGCCATCGACACCATGACGCTGGATCACGTGCGTGGCCTCGACCTCGTCGGAGTCGCGCACCTCGTGCTCGACGCGAACCTGCCGGGTGCGGTGCTCTCGGCCGCCCTACTGTCCGGCGTCGAGGCGGGCGCGATGGTGACCATCGAGCCGGTCAGCGTGGCCAAGGCGGGCCGCCTGGCGGACCTGGCCATCGCATACCCGGCTCACCTCATCACGCCCAACGAGGACGAGTATGCGGCGCTCGCCGAACGCATCGACCCCCAGAGCGTCGCGTCGACGATCTGCCTGCGGCGTGGGCTCGCCGGCAGCCGCCTGCTCCTCGGGCCCGGGATGGACCCGGTCGACGTACCGGCCGTGCGGGTCCCGCCCGAGGAGGTGCGCGACGTGACCGGAGCCGGCGACTCCGCCACGGCCGGACTGATCCACGCGCTGGCACGAGGCGCGTCGATGGAGCAGGCGGTCGCCTTCGGCCACGCGGTGGCGGCACACACGGTGCGCTCCGAGCGCACCGTCCCGATCGACCTCGACGACCTGCCCGACCCCACGACGATCACCGCTGGAGAGAACCGATGACGACACCGCACAGCATGCTCCGCCTGACCGACGAGGTGCGCGCGGCCCTCGACACGGGCGGCCCGGTCGTGGCTCTCGAGTCCACGATCATCAGCCACGGCATGCCCTACCCGGCCAACGTGTCGATGGCCCGGGAGGTCGAGGCGATCATCCGCGATGCCGGTGCCACGCCCGCGACGATCGCCGTCCTCGACGGGGTGCCGCACATTGGGCTCTCCGAGGACCAGCTCGAGGTGCTCGGGTCTCACCCGAACGTCACCAAGGTGAGCGTGCGCGACCTGCCCTATGTCATGGCCCGCTCCATGCACGGCGCCACGACGGTCGCCAGCACGATGCGTCTGGCCGCTCTGGCCGGCATCCGGGTCTTCGTCACCGGCGGGCTCGGCGGGGTGCACCACGGCGCCGAGTCGAGCATGGACGTCAGCGCCGACCTCACCGAGCTCGGCCGCACCGACGTAGCCGTCATCTGTGCCGGCGTGAAGTCGATCCTCGATATCGGCCGCACCCTCGAGGTCCTCGAGACCCTCGGCGTCCCCGTCGTCGGGGTCGGCTCCGAGGAGTTCCCGTCGTTCTTCTCCCGGCGCAGTGGGTTCCGGGCTCCCATGTCCGTGCCCGGGATCGAGGACGGAGGTCCCGAGCAGCTCGCCGCCATCATGCACGCCAAGTGGGGACTGCAGCTGCACGGCGGAGTCGTCATCGCCAACCCCGTGCCGGCGGACGAGGAGATCCCCGCCGACGAGATGCAGGTCTTCATCGACCGGGCGCTCGCCGACTGCGCCCGACTCGGCATCACGGGCAAGGACATCACTCCGTATCTGCTCGGCCGGATCGTCCAGATCACCCAGGGGCGCTCACTGGCGACGAACATCGCCCTCGTCCGCAACAACGCCCGCCTCGGCGCGGCACTCGCCCAGGCCTACGCGCAGGACGGCTAGGCTGGCGAGCGAGTCCATCACAGACCCAACCCACCGCTCACCCTAGGAGTGCAGCATGGCCACCATCGAGGCCCTGAACGCCCGCGAGATCCTCGACTCCCGCGGCAACCCGACCGTCGAGGTCGAGGTCCTGCTCGACGACAACACCTTCGCCCGCGCAGCGGTCCCGTCCGGCGCATCCACCGGCGCCTTCGAGGCCGTCGAGCGTCGGGACGGGGACAAGGACCGCTACCTCGGCAAGGGCGTCCAGGACGCCGTCGAGGCCGTTCTGGAGGAGATCCAGCCCAAGCTCCTCGGGTTCGACGCGAGCGACCAGCGCCTCGTCGACGCCGAGATGCTCGCCCTCGACGGCACCGACAACAAGGGCTCGATCGGCGCCAACGCGATCCTCGGTGTCTCCCTCGCGGTCGCCAAGGCCGCCGCCGAGTCGGCCGGCCTGCCGCTCTTCCGCTACGTCGGCGGCCCCAACGCGCACATCCTGCCCGTGCCGATGATGAACATCCTCAACGGCGGCAGCCACGCCGACTCCAACGTCGACATCCAGGAGTTCATGATCGCGCCCATCGGCGCCGGCTCCTTCCGCGAGGCGCTGCGCTGGGGCGCCGAGGTCTACCACGCCCTCAAGGGCGTCCTGAAGGACCGGGGCCTGGCCACCGGTCTCGGCGACGAGGGTGGCTTCGCTCCGAACCTCGAGTCCAACCGCGCAGCCCTCGACCTCATCCTCGACGCGATCCGGGCCGCTGGCTACGAGCCCGGCAAGGACATCGCGCTCGCCCTCGACGTCGCGGCCAGCGAGTTCTACGACAGCGGCTCCTACGCCTTCGAGGGCGGCACCAAGTCCGCCGAGGAGATGGTGGCCTACTACGCCGAGCTGGTCGACGCATACCCCCTCGTCTCGATCGAGGACCCGCTCAACGAGGACGACTGGGACGGCTGGAAGGCGATGACCGACCAGCTCGGGGACCGGGTCCAGATCGTCGGCGACGACCTGTTCGTCACCAACCCCGAGCGGCTCGGCCGCGGCATCGACTCCGGCACCGCCAACGCGCTGCTCGTCAAGGTCAACCAGATCGGCTCGCTGACCGAGACGATGGACGCGGTCGACCTCGCCCACCGGGCGGGCTACCGCTGCATGATGAGCCACCGCTCCGGTGAGACCGAGGACACGACGATCGCGGACCTCGCGGTCGCCACCAACTGTGGTCAGATCAAGACCGGCGCTCCGGCACGGTCCGAACGGGTCGCCAAGTACAACCAGCTCCTGCGCATCGAGGAGGAGCTCGACGACGCGGCGGTCTACGCCGGCGCCGGAGCGTTCCCGCGCTTCACGGCGTCGAGCTGACGAGCAGGCTCACGGGCGGCTGACCGATGGCGAGCCGGGGACCGGGAACCGGGAAGGGGCGCAGTGCCGCCCGTCCCGGTGCCCGTCCGTCCCCGGCCCGTCGCAGCGACAAGGTCACCCACGCCAGCAAGGCCCGGAACACCACGGCCCGGACCACCACGGCCCGGACCACCAAGGCCGCGCACCCCGCCAAGGCCGGCGCAGCAGCGCGCCGGGACGAGGGCTCGGGTCTGTGGCGCTGGGGAGTGATCGCCCTCGTGGGGATCGTCCTCGTCGTGCTGCTCGCACCGACCGTCCGCTCGTACTTCGCCCAGCGCAGCGAGATCGCGGCCCTGGAGCGGCAGGTCGTCCAGGGCGAGGAGCGGGTGGCCCAGCTCGAGGCCGAGCGGGAACGATGGGAGGATCCCGCCTACGTCGAGCAACAGGCCCGCGAGCGACTGAAGTTCGTCCGCCCCGGAGAGGTGTCCTACACGGTCATCGGCGCGGACGAGATCGAGGAGCAGACGGTTGCCTCGGGTGCCGTCTCCGATGCACGTCCCTGGTACGACCGGATGTGGGCGAGCATCGCTCAGGCCGACCGCACCGACACCGAGTTCGTCCCGTGAGCCGCACGCAGGAGGCGGGCGGCCCCTGCGGACAGCCCCCGACGACGGCGGATCTCGCCGCCGTGCACGGCCAGCTCGGGCGCGAGCCCAGAGGGGTGGTCGAAGTCGCGCACCGGTGCCCCTGCGGTGACCCGGACGTGGTCCGGACCGCACCCCGACTGCCCGACGGCACGCCGTTCCCGACCTCGTTCTACGCGACCTGTCCCCGGCTGACCGGAGCGGTCAGCACCCTGGAGTCGGAGGGGGTCATGAGGGACATGCAGGCCCGGCTCGGCGAGGACGACGAGCTCGCAACCGGGTATGCGCTGGCCCACGAGGACTATCTGCGACGCCGGGCGGAGCTCGCCGAGGTGCCGGAGATCGCGGGCGTCAGCGCCGGCGGCATGCCGTCGCGGGTCAAGTGCCTGCACGTCCTCGTCGCACACAGCCTCGCTGCCGGGCCTGGCGTGAACCCGTTGGGCGACGAGGCGATCGAGCTGCTGCCGCGCTGGTGGGAGCACCCCTGCCGAGGGAGAGAGACATGACGCGCGTGGGCGCTGTCGACTGTGGCACCAACTCCATCCGCCTGCTCGTCGCCGACGTCGACCACCCGGAGGGTCGCGTTCCCGTGCTGACCGACGTGGTCCGGGAGATGGAGGTGGTGCGGCTCGGCTACGGCGTGGACCGCACCGGTCGGATCGATCCCGCCGCGATGGAGCGCACCCTCGTCGCGGCGACCCGCTATGCGCGCACCTGCGAGGATCTCGGAGCGGAGGGGGTCAGGTTCGTCGCGACCTCGGCGTCCAGAGACGCCTCCAACGCCCACGAGTTCATCGACGGCGTGCGAGCGGCGTTCTCGGCGTTCGACATCGCTCCGGAGGTCATCACGGGGAGCGAGGAGGCCGAGCTGTCGTTCACCGGAGCCACGGGTGACGTCGTGGCGGCCGGACATCCCGGGCCCTATCTCGTCTGCGATATCGGCGGCGGTTCGACCGAGCTGGTCCGGGGAGAGGCCACCGCGGGCGGGGCCCGGGTCCTGCAGTCCTACTCTGCCGACGTCGGCTGCGTCCGGATGACCGAGCGGCACCTCGCCTCCGACCCGCCGAGCGAGGCGGAGGTGGCCGCTGCCGAGGCCGATATCGAGGCGGCCATCGACGCGATCGCCGGACGCGTGGACCTCACCGGTGCCGGAACCCTCGTCGGGCTCGCCGGCTCGATCACGACCGTGACGGCGCACGCGCTGCGGCTGGATCGATACGACCCGGATCGGATCCACCTCGCCGTCATCCCGGCGGAGCGCATCGACGAGGTCGTCGCGGAGTTGCTGACCATGACTCACGAGGAGCGTGCGGCGTTGCCCTTCATGCACCCCGGGCGGGTCGACGTCATCGGGGCCGGAGGCCTGGTCTGGGACCGCGTCGTGCGCCGGGTCCTCGCCGCGTCACCCGGCATCCCCGTCGTGACCTCGGAGCACGACATCCTCGACGGCATCGCCCTGAGCGCCGCCGCCCGTCTCCGCGGCTGAGCCGCGAGTCAAAAAGCGAGCACCTGCGCGAGCAGCTCCGCGGCGCGTCGGTGACGGTCGGCGCGATCGGCGTCGTGCGCCTCGAGAGTGGTCGCGGCCTGCCGGTGCTCGGCGATCTCCGACTCGACGACAGCGCGGATGTCGGCGTCGCTGAGCTCGCGCCGGGCGACCTCGGCGGCACCGAGGCCGGTTGCGGCCTGCTCGAGGGCACCCGCTGACGGGATCCCGCCGGCCGGAACGACCGCCTCGGCGTTGTCGATCCCGGCCAAGGCGTGACGGTATGCGGAGAGTGCCGCCCGGTCGCGGTCCTTCATCGCTCGGGTCGCCGCAACACGGAGCCGTTCACGGATGGGGTGGGAGATGCTCACCGGCCCACTGAAGCACGCCGGAGGCGTCAGCCACCAGCCGATTTCCGGCGCCGGCGTCGCTACAGTGGCTGACGCCCCCGTAGCCCAACCGGCAGAGGCAGGCGACTTAAAATCGCTCGAGTGCGAGTTCGAATCTCGTCGGGGGTGCCAGCGAGCAGCGCGCCAGCGCTGCTCGTGGCGGCTCCGACGGGATGATGGGAGGGCGATCGGGTCCCGACGGAGGAGGGAGCCGGGAGGCCGGCTCTCGTCGGGGGTGCCAGCGCTGCTCGGACTGCCGAACGTTTGCGCAAGCGGAACAACCGCATACCCTCAAGCATTTATCCTCATAGCAGTCGGTGGGCACCGGACCCACCCGCACGATCCAAGAGAGAGGCCGCCGTGGCGACCAACCCCGTCTTCAACCGCATCGAGCAGGACGCCCAACGTGGGTATGCCGGCTTCGAGCCCCCGCGCAACGTGGGGTCCGAGCGGCAGCCCAACCTGGGCCAGGCCTCGGCGCAGTGGCCCGCGCAGGACGCGATGAGCCAGCGTCAGCTCGAGGACATGTACAACCAGCCTCCCGCCGGCCCGGTCCAGACCGGCCGAGTCACGATGGACGACGTCATCATCAAGACGCTCGGCCTCTTCGCGCTCGTCCTCGTCACCGGTGCCGTCGGCTGGTCGGTCGCGGCGGCCAACCCCGGTCTGGGGTCACTGTTGTGGATCGGCGGGATGATCGGCACGCTGATCCTCGGCTTCGTCATCGTCCTGCGCAAGACGATCAGCGTCCCGCTCATCGTCGCGTATGCCGCGCTCGAAGGTCTCTTCGTCGGGGCCGTCAGCCAGTTCTTCAACACGTACTACGAGGGGATCGTCGTTCAGGCGGTCCTCGCGACCCTCGCGACCTTCGCCGGTATGTTCATCGCCTACAAGGTCGGCCTGATCAAGGTCACCGCGAAGTTCCGCCGCATCGTCACGATGATGATCTTCGGCTACGCGATCTTCGCCGTCGTCAACTTCATCTACGCGATGGTGACGAACACCGCCTTCGGGTTCGGCGGCTCCGGCGCCCTCGGCATCGGCATCTCGCTCTTCGCCGTCGGCCTTGCCAGCGTCTCGCTCGCGCTCGACTTCGACTCGATCGACCAAGCGGTCGCCATGGGCGCCCCACAGAAGTACAGCTGGCTCCTCGCGCACGGCCTGATCGTCACGCTGGTGTGGCTGTACATCGAGTTCCTGCGGCTGTTCGCCCGCCTGCGCAGCGAGTGATCGACAGCAGCACCCTGGACTCCGCCGGGACGGGCTCGCCTGTCCCGGCGGAGTCGTCTGTCGAGCTGGACCGGATTCGCCGGAGGTTCACCGAGCTGTCGGTCGCCGATGCGCAGGAGGGTATGCGCCGCGCCCGTCCGCTGCTCGCCGACCTCGGTGCACGACTGGGTGGGGGTCCGGTGCCGGACCTCGGGCCCGCGGCGGTTCCGGACCAGCTGACCGTCCTTGTGTATGACGCCTACCGCAGGGGCGTCGGCTCGGGGGTGCGGTCGCGGCTGACGGCATTGCGCCGGGGACTGCCGTGAGC
>JBAUUB010000155.1:0-9055 GCA_049582485.1 Dermatophilaceae bacterium | reverse complement strand
GCCACGAGGTCGAGGGAGGCGGCGTCCTCGTCCGAGCGCAGGCCCATCCGCTCGCCGATGACGACCCGGACGTCGGTGAGGGCGACCAGCACCGACTGCGCGTCGGCCGGCGTCAGCTCGATGGTGTCGTTCGCGTCGAGCACCGCGGCGGCCCGCAGCAGGTTGTCCCGCTTGCGCTGGCGCAGCCCGGACTCGCTGAGCCGCGCGAACTCGGCGGCCGCCTCGGCGTCGGTCCGGTTCGCGATCGGGAACAGTCGCCGCACCGCAGGATCCTCGCTCTCGACCACGTGGCCGGGCCGCTCGGCGCGCGAGCCCTCTTCGGCGTCCGGCCCGGAACCCACCGGCCCCACGCTCATGCCGAGGCGCGCGACGATGTCCTCGAAGGCGTCCCCCGACGCATCGTCCGTCGGCGACGCCTCCGGCACCTCGATCAGCTCGGCCACCTGGAGCATCAGCCCCGCGACGATGGCGCGCTCGTCGGCGTCCATGCGCGCCGCATACCTCGGCTCCTTGCTCCGCCCGACGCCCACGTGCCGGACCTTGAACCCTCTGGCCATCTCAGTCGTCCTTCTGGAACGTCGCCCACAGGCCGTACCCCTGCAGGGCCTCGGCGTCACGCTCCATCTCCTCGCGGCTGCCGTGCGAGACGACGGCGCGACCTTCGACGTGGACGTCCATCATGAGCTTCTCGGCCTTGGCCCGCGAGTAGCCGAAGTAGGTCTGGAAGACGAAGGTCACATACGTCATGAGGTTGACCGGATCGTTCCAGACGATCGTCACCCACGGCAGGTCGGGGACGACGTCCACGTCGGCCTCGACGATCTCGTCGAGGGCAGGGCTCGCGGTCACCCGGCCAGCATAGGCGCGCTGCCCGCCATCACTTCCGCGCCCTCACGGCTGCTCGTCCCAGCCGCGTGACCACGAGCTCGCGTAGACACCGTCGTCGGCCGCCCGGCCCGCCTCACCGAGCTCGAGCGGGCGGAAGGTGTCGACCATGACGGCGAGCTCGTCGAAGCGCTCGACGCCCAGCGAGGCCTCCATCGCTCCCGGTTGCGGCCCGTGCGGGTGCCCGCCCGGGTGCAGCGAGATCGAGCCTCGGCCGATGCCCGAGCCCTTGCGGGCCTCGTAGTCGCCGTCGACGTAGAACATCACCTCGTCGCTGTCGACGTTGGAGTGGTAGTACGGCACCGGGATCGCCAAGGGGTGGTAGTCCACCTTGCGCGGCACGAAGTTGCAGATGACGAAGTTCCAGCCCTCGAACACCTGGTGCGCCGGCGGCGGCTGGTGGACCCGTCCGGTGATCGGCTCGTAGTCGGAGACGTTGAAGACGTAGGGGTACAGGCAGCCGTCCCAACCGACGACGTCGAGCGGGTGGAAGGGCAGGGTGTGGATCGTGCCGGCCACCCCGCCCGGACCGGTGCCGCGGTGCTTGATGTAGACGTTCGTCGGCTCCTCGGGGTCGGCGCCGATGTCCTCGGCGAGCAGCGGCCCGACCGGCAGGCGCAGGTCGCGCTCACAGTACGGACTGTGCTCGAGGAACTGCCCGTAGCGCGAGAGGTAGCGCTTGGGCGGCGCGATGTGGCTGTTGGCCTCGACGACATAGAGCCGGAGCGGGTTGGCGCGGGAGCGCTTCGGGAGCCAGCGGTGCGTCGTCGCCCGAGGGATGACGACGTAGTCGCCCTCGCCGACCTCGAGGGACCCGAACACCGTCTCGACCCGACCGGAGCCGCGCTCGACGTAGACGCACTCGTCGCCGATCCCGTTGCGGTACCACGGCGAGTCCTGGCCCGGCACGACGTACAGGATGCGGACGTCGCCGTTGCCGAGGACCAGGCGCCGGCCCGTGACCGCATCGGTCGTGCGGACGTCCTTCTCGCTGAACAGGTCGTGCAGCTTCAGGTGCCGCGGCACCAGCGGCTGGTTCGGGCTGGTGGCGAGGTCACCGACGACCCACTCGCGCGCCCCGCTCAGCGTCGACGGGATGTAGCGGTGGTAGAGCAGCGAGGAGTCGGACGAGAAGCCCTCCTCCCCCATCAGCTCCTCGTAGAACAGGTCACCCTGTCGGGGTGTCCGGCCCTCCTGGGGCACCCGGTGCTGGGTGTGTCGCTTGGGTGGGATGCTGCCCATCGACTGGTAGTGCGCCATGCCACAGCACTCTATCGAGCCTGCTCACCGGCGCTCGGCGTCGGCGGCGCTCCTAGACTGGCCGCCATGCAGCCCACCCCCAGCTCAGCCCCCCCGACCTGGCTCGACCTTCCCGCGGACGACCCGTTCGGCATCGAGAACCTGCCCTACGGCGTGTTCTCGACCCAGGGCACGGATCCGCGTATCGGGGTGCGCATCGGCGACCGGGTGCTCGACCTCGCTCCGTGCGCGCAGGACGCCGGGATGGAGTCGGCGCCGGTCTGGCGGGCCGACACCCTCAACCCGTTCCTCGCACTCGGGTCACACGCGTGGCGCTCGGCGCGCGAGTGGGTCACCGAGATCCTCGTCAACGACAGCTACCGCGACGCGGTCGAGCCGCACCTAGTCCCACTCGCCGACGTCACGATGCACCTGCCCATCGCCGTCGCGGACTACGTCGACTTCTATGCGAGCGAGCACCACGCGAGCAACGTCGGACGCATCTTCCGCCCCGACTCCGAGCCGCTGACCCCGAACTGGAAGCACCTGCCGATCGGCTATCACGGCCGCTCCGGCACCGTCGTCCCGTCCGGCACGGACATCGTCCGCCCCTGCGGCCAGCGCAAGCCGCCGACCGCGGAGGCGCCGACCTTCGGACCCTCCCAGCGGCTCGACATCGAGGCCGAGCTGGGCTTCGTCGTCGGCGGCTCGACCACCCTGGGCGAGCCGGTGCCGCTCGACCGGGCCGACGAGCACCTCTTCGGCGTCGTCATCCTCAACGACTGGTCCGCCCGCGACATCCAGGCCTGGGAGTACGTCCCGCTCGGCCCGTTCCTCGGCAAGTCCTTCGCGACGTCGATCTCGGCGTGGGTGGTGACGATGGACGCGCTGCGGGCGGCGCGGGTGCCGCTGCCCGGACAGGACCCCGAGCCGCTGGACTACCTGCGGGGCGAGCGCACCCAGGACGGGGCGAGCACCGCATACGGCCTCGACATCGACTACGAGATCGAGTGGAACGGCACGCTGGTCTCGCGCCCCGCATACCGCGACATGTACTGGTCGCCCGCGCAGATGCTCACCCACCTGACCGTCAACGGCGCCACCGTCCGGCCGGGCGACCTGTTCGGGTCCGGGACGATCTCCGGGCCGGCGAAGGAGACCCGCGGCTGCTTCCTCGAGCTCTCCTGGAGCGGCAGGGAGCCCATCGAGCTCGGCGACGGCGCGCAGCGGACCTTCCTCGAGGACGGGGACACGGTCGTGCTGCGGGCGAGCGCCCGCGGGCCGCGCGGCACCCGCATCGGCCTCGGCGAGTGCACCGGCACGGTCCGTCCGGCCCGCACCTCCTGAGGGCGGCCGCCTGGGGTCGCGCCGCCTCCGCGGCTACTGCCGCGGCGCCCGCTGCTGACGGCCCTGGACGACGACCGTGCGACCGATCTTGTCGTGCAGGGTCTGCCGGCGCGGGTCCCACAGGGCATAGGCCCCGTCCAGGACGCTGAGCGGCATCGCGAACAGGCTGAGCACCGGGGTGTACGTGAACAGCCAGAGCACGGGACGCAGGACCGAGCGCCGCAGCGCGTCCGTCAGGCTGAGCACCCCGGGCCGTTCGACGAGGCGGACACTGATCCCGACGACGGCCTTGCCCGGCGTCGCTCCGGTGCGGCTCAGGAAGATCGTGTGGTACGCCACGCCGATCACCATCTGGAGCACCGCGAAGGCCCCGATCCAGACCAGCTCGAACTGGATCTGCTGGGCGAGCGCCGTCGCGTCGGTCGTGCCCGCCTGCAGCGCGTCGGCGACGACCTGCGGGTAGTTGCCGAGACCGCGCCAGAGCATCCAGCCACCGAGGATCAGCCCGATGGTCCAGGTGAGCACCGAGTCGAGCAGCCACGCGGCGAACCGCGCGGGGAGACTCGCCAGCGGCGCCCCGTCCTCCGTCAGCGGTCCCGGCCGGGCATGCTGCGGATATCCATAGGGTCCGGGCTGCGCCGGCGGGTATGCGGTGGGCGGCTGGGCGGGAGCGTACGGGTTCTGCGGCGGCTGGCCGTACGGCGCCGTGCCGGGCGCTGCCTGGACCGGCGTGCTCTGCCCGGCCGCCACCGCCGACGGGCTCGGCTCGGTCACGACCGGCTCGGGACGGCTCCACGTCGTCTGCCGGGGCGTGGTGTGCTTGGTCCAGAGAATGCCGTCGAAGTAGCGCAGCTGCTCCGGCTCGTCCGGGTCGTCGAACCAGCCCGCTCGGTCCGGGCGCGCAGGCGTCGCGGGGCGGTCGTCGCTCATGGCCCAAGCCTCTCACGGCGCGGGGCGGGCTCCAGCACCGCGCAGAGATGCCCAGTCGGGTCGAGATGCCCGGTCAGAGGTTGCCGCGCCGCTCCTGCTCACGCTCGATCGACTCGAACAGCGCCTTGAAGTTGCCCTTGCCGAAGCCGAGCGAGCCATGCCGCTCGATGATTTCGAAGAACACCGTGGGTCGGTCGCCGAGCGGCTTGGTGAAGATCTGCAGCAGGTAGCCGTCCTCGTCACGGTCGACGAGGATGCCCCGCTTCTTCAGCTCCTCGATCGGGACCCGCACCTCACCGATGCGCGCCCGCAGCTCGGGATCGTCGTAGTAGGCGTCGGGGGTGTCGAGAAACTGCACGCCCTCCGTGCGCAGCTCGTCGACGGTGCGCAGGATGTCGTTGGTCGCGAGCGCCAGGTGCTGGGCGCCGGGCCCGCCGTAGAACTCGAGGTACTCGTCGATCTGGCTCTTGCGCTTGGCCACCGCCGGCTCGTTGAGCGGGAACTTCACGCGGTGGTTGCCGTTGGCGACGACCTTGCTCATCAGCGCGGAGTAGTCGGTGGCGATGTCGTCCCCGATGAACTCGGCCATGTTCACGAAGCCCATGACCCGGTTGTAGAACCCGACCCACTCGTCCATCTTGCCGAGCTCGACGTTGCCGACGACGTGGTCGAGCGCCTGGAACAGCCGCTTGGGGGCGCCGTCGCGCTTGACGAAGGTCGAGGTCGCGGCGACGTATCCGGGCAGGTATGCGCCGGCGTAGCGGACGCCGTCGACCTCGCGCTGGACCAGGCTGTGGCGGGTCTCGCCGTAGGTCGCGATCGCCGCGACCCGGACGGCGCCGTGCTCGTCGGTCACGGTCTGCGGCTCCTGCACGATCGTCGCGCCGGCGCGGCGGGCCTGCTCGATGCACGCGTCGACGTCGGGCACCTCGAGGGCGATGTCGACGACGCCGTCGCCGTGGGCCGCATGGTGGGCGACGAGCGGGCTGTCCGGGGTCACGGCGCCCTTGACGACGAACATGATCGAGCCGGACTTGAGCACGAACGCCTTGTGGTCCCGGACGCCATGCTCGGGACCGGTGTAGGCGATCAGCTCCATGCCCCAGACGCTCTGGTAGTAGTGCGCGGCCTGGGTCGCATTGCCGACGACGAAGACCACGGCGTCCCAGCCGGTGACCGGGAACGGGTCGCGGCTCTCGTCGTGCTCGACGAGGCCGACGAGCTGGGCGAGCTCCTCGGCGGTCAGGCCGGCCTCCTGCTCGGTCGCGGTGAGGTGCCGGGCCACCTCGGCGGCGTTCTGGCTGGCAGTGCGGGCAACAGTGGTCGTGGAGGGCGTCGTCGCAGTCATAGTCCTCCACTGTGCCCAGCCTGCGCGGGGCTGGGCAAGAGCGGTGACTGCGGCTGGTCAGATTGTCCATTCTGTATGCGCTGGTCGCCGCTATGCTGCACAAGGTGACCACCGCATACCGAATCGACGACCTGGACCGGCGACTCCTCCTCCTGCTCTCGGAGCACCCGCACATCGGGGTGCTCGGCGCCTCCCGGCGACTCGGGGTCGCCCGCGGGACGGTGCAGGCGCGGCTGGACCGGCTGACCCGCTCGGGCGTGATCCGCTCGTTCGCGCCGACCGTCGACCCGGCCGGCCTGGGGTACCCGGTGACGGCGTTCTGCACGGTGGAGATCCGCCAGGGTCAGGGACACGGTCCGGTCGTCGAGCACCTCACCGCCATCCCAGAGGTGCTCGAGGCCCACACCGTCACCGGCTCCGGCGACCTCGTCCTGCGGATCGTCGCGCGGGACAACGCCGACCTCCAGCGGGTGCTCGACGCGATCCTCGACGACCGGCACGTCACGCGCGCGAACACCCTCATCGCGCTCGCCGAGCGCATTCCGTACCGCACGGCTCCCCTGGTCTCGTCGACGGCTGAGAACGACTGAGCTAGGTCTCCCTCGGCTGCCTTGTGGATAACCATCGGGCGCCGTCGGCCGGCCCTGACAGAGTGGTCCGTCACAGCGGCGGCCGACGAGGGAGGGCACGATGACGATGGACGGCACCGGCGGGACGGGCGCGGCAAGCACGGCTCCGAGCGCCGGGGTGAGCACCGGTACGAACACAGCCACGCGGGCACGCTGCGAACGGCTCGTCGAGCTGGTCGACACGGCCTGGCAGCGCGGGTGGCGGCCGGCCGACCTGCACGGCTACGTCGGCAGGCACTGGGATTCCCTCACGGCCAGGGTGCTGGGCGACGCGATGGCCGCCAACCTGGCGCGCTACGCCCGAGCCACCGTCGACGAGAACTGGCACGACCATCTCGAGCAGATCTCGGCCTCGGTGTGGTGGTCACCGCAGACCGACCACCTCACGGCCCGGGCCGCCCGCACCTCCGGTGGCGCCCCCGCCATCGACGCCGCGACCGGCATCCTCGAGGCCACCCTGCTCCGGCTGCCCGAGATCGAGCGGCTCGACCCCCTCCCGGGGCAGGCCGTCCCGGGCAGGGCGCCGGTCGACGCCGACGAGCGGCTCCTGACCAGGGTCCGGATGATGCTCGCCAAGGCGGAGTCCACGCCATACGAGGCGGAGGCGGAGGCGTTCACAGCGGCCGCGCACTCGCTCATGGCTCGGCACAGCATCGACCGCGCCGTCCTGGACGCGACCTCCGATGGGTCCCGGTCCGACGGACCGCGGGCCACCCGCATCCCGATCGCGGCGCCCTACGCCAAGGACAAGTTCGGTCTGCTCTCGGCTGTCGCCCGGGCCAACCGCTGCCGCGCCGTCTGGCACGAGCACTTCGGCTTCGGCACCCTCATCGGCCACGACTCCGAGCTGCGGGCGGTCGAGCTGCTCTTCGCGTCGTTGCTGGTGCAGGCCAGCACGGCGATGCTCGACCACCGCTCGACCGGCTCCGCTGTGAGTGCTCGGGTGTTCCGGCGGTCGTTCCTGTCCGGGTTCGCCGGCCGGATCGCCGAGCGGCTCGCCGAGGCGACGGCTGAGGAGACGCGTGCGGCGAGCGTCGAGCCGGGCCGGCTGCTACCCGGGTCCGATGGGCGACTGGGAAGCCCGGGGACCGACGTCGTCCGGGTCCTCGCCGACCGGGAGCGCGAGGTCGTGGCCTCGGTCAGCGAGCGGTTCCCCCACCTATCGACGATGCGCTCGCGCGCCCGACTCGACGTCGACGGCTGGTACTCCGGCCGTGCCGCCGGCGACCGCGCGCGTCTCGGCGCGAACCCCGGGATCGACATTGCCTGATCCGCTCGCGGGGCCGCCCGATCAGACCGGCTCGACCTCTCGCTCCGCCGTGACGTCCGCCGATGACGACCTGCCGGACAGCGGCCACAGGCCGAAGAAGTCTCCGAAGAACGCCAGGAACGGGAAGGTCACCGCGAGGAGGGCGTTCGCCAGCCACAGCTCGGCGGCGAAGCCTCCGTCCGGCCCGGCCGGCAGCTCGCCACTGAGGAGCGGCATCATGGCCCGGTAGACCGCTGCGAGCACAAGACCGACGACGAGGGCGAGCGTTGCGTTGAGCGCCCCCTTCGCAGGACCCTCGACGGTGCCGAACACCGATCCGCCCAGCATCTGCATCACGACGATGGCGCCGAAGAGGAACGGGATCGGCACGGCCACCATGAACGTCGGTGCCGCCATCCCGGCGACGGAGGTGCCGACCCAGAACACCAGCAGCCCGATCGCGAAGCTAGCCGCGGTCCAGACGGCTCCCAGGACGGGCTGTGCGCGCAGGGCCGCGACGCTGGTGATCGGCCAGACGTCGAAGCAGATGAACAGGAACATCACCGCCAAGGCGGTCACCATGACGACCACGACATCCCAGGCGTTGAAAAGCCCGCCGGGATCGAGTGTCGCCTGGTAGAACGGCGCTCCCTCGGCGAACCCGAAGTCGAAAAAGATCTGGAAGATGGCCGCATTGACCAGATATGCGGTGACGAGCAGGAGCACACCGCCGAGCACCGTGTTCTTGATGAGGGTGAACGGCCATCCGCCGAGGGCGACAGCCATGAAGAACATCGTCACCACGGAGGTGATGATCGTCATCACCGCCATCGGCACGGGCGGGTTCATCCCGCCTCCGCGGAGCTGCCAGTGGACCAGCGACACGACTGCGGCGACCGCGGCGGCGAGGCCGAGGTAGGCGATCCCCTTGAGGGGCTGACCAAGCCGCCCGAGTGCGGATGGCTGCTCGCTCTTCCAGAAGGCCCCGACGAGGATGGCGAACGGGATCGCCCCCATCAGGGCGTACGAGGCCCATCCCATGAACAGGTCGACACCCAGAACGAAGATGACGAACCACGAGACGGCGATGACCAGCGACGTCGCGCTGATGCCCAATACCGGTTGCTTCATATCCAGACCCGCTTTCCCGAGGCGGCTCCGTGCCGCGCGATGCCTCAGGGTCCCGGGGCACGGGCACGCGGGCCATCCGCGATCCGCACAGCGGAACAGGCTGCTGGATCCGCCCGCTCAGCGGCGGCCGACGAACCAGCGCCGGATCGTGTCGATCCGCTGCTGGACCTGCTCCGAGCTGGCGGACGGCACCTCGGGGCCCCCACTGGCCCGGCGCAGGTCGAGGTGGATCGAGGCGTGGGTCGCGCCGGTCTTGCGGGCATAGGCCGCGACGAGGCTGTTCAGCTCCTTGCGCTG
>JBAUUB010000154.1:0-1559 GCA_049582485.1 Dermatophilaceae bacterium | reverse complement strand
AGGCTAGGCAGCCTGGACGCGAAGCGCCCTCCCAGTAGCGATCGCTCTCATGGCCTATGCGGTAGAGTAGGGGCGTTCTGGCGAGCTTAAGGCGACTTCTGGGAAATAGTTTCCTTACAGGGCCATTTCATTCTCAAGGGAGCCGGAAGATGGTAAGGTTTCAGGCTAATTCCCGATTTCTTAGCGTCTATGCGTCTGCCTCCCCCCTCCACGCCTCCCCCTGTTGTCGTCGACTCAAGGCTTGAGCCTGCTACGGAGCGCATCGAGATTCTCGAAGCCTTTGCTGACTTGCCGGATGTGCGCAGAGCTTCTGGGAAGCGGCACCACATGGCCCTGTGCTTGGCGCTTTTTACGCTGGCGGTGACAGCAGGGAATCGAGGGTTTATATCCATTGGCGACTGGCTCAAGTGCTACCAGCACGATTTGATTGACCTCTTCAACCCGCCCAAACGCCGCCTTCCCTCCTACAGCACGATTCGCCGGGTGCTTCTGAAGCTGGACTATGAGCAGTATTCAGCGGCCTTAGCTCGTTTTTTTGGCATTGAACCGTTAGCCGGTGAGACCTTAGCGGTGGATGGCAAAGTCTTACGGGGGTCGTATCAACTGGAAACTGATAATCCTGACTCTCCCCCTCATCCCGCCATTCTGCTGGTCAGTGCCTATCTAGTGGAGCGGGGGCTGATTCTGGAGCCCTATCCGGTAGACCGCAAAACCAACGAAATCAAAGCTTTACCCGCGTTTATCGAGCAACTGGCGCTCAAGGGGGTAGTCATTGCCTTCGATGCGATTAGCACACAAAAAAACCTGTCAGCTGATTATTGACACCGAAAACCATTACTTGGGCGCCCTCAAAGGGAATCAAGGCAACTTGCACAAAAGCGTTCAGGCTAACTTTGTCGCTGAGTCAAGCTACACCGACCTCAGTAAAGGGCATGGGCGATTGGAGAAGCGGGTCATCAGCCTTTGTACGACCCTCGACAACATCAAGCCCTGGCCAGGGCTGAAGACACTGGTTCGCGTGGAGAGTGAGCGTCAATTCAAGTACGGCGGACAGCCCCGCCTCGAAACCGAGACTCGCTACTATGTGGCCTCGTTTGTAGAATCAGCGGAATCCTTTGCTCAGCGCATTCGGGGCTATTGGGGCGTCGAAAACAAGGTGCACCATGTTCGGGATGTGACCCAGGGAGAAGATGCCTCGCGCATTCGCATGCACCAGTTACCGCAAATCTTCGCGGTCGCTCGTAACTTCGCGCTCAATCTCTACCGCTCCAACGCGTTCTCCAATATGGCTCAGGCTGAACGATTCTGCAAATTTGGCCTGGATACGCTAAAAACCGTTTTTAGAATGAAATAGCCCTGGTCTGCACATCGTGCCCTGTTAACTGAGCGACTTCCACCGGATTCATACCTTTATCCAGGGCATGAGAAATCAAGGCATGTCGGGTATTGTAAGGTCTTTGATAATCAATACCTAACTTGGTTAGAATTTTCTGCCAGCCTCTTTGGGCAAAGTTTTTTGCGTCGATAGGAGCACCTTTCGGCCCCTTAAAAACCAAATC
>JBAUUB010000153.1:0-8495 GCA_049582485.1 Dermatophilaceae bacterium | reverse complement strand
GCCTTCGCCGCTGCGGACGCGGTGCTGACGGTGTTCGGCTCGGTCTGGCTGCTCGGCGTGGCGCAGCGTCGCCTCGACCGCACGTACCGCCTCGGCCCGGAGTTGGCGCGCGCTGCGTACGGTGCCTTCATCCTGCAGACCGTTTTCCTGCTCGGGATCGCCGTGCTGCTCAGGCCGGTGGACGCACCGGCCGAGGTCAAGGCGTTGCTCGTGGCGTCCGGCGGTCTGATCTGCTCCTTCGGGGTGGCCTGGCTCCTCGTGCGGTTCGTCCCGGGGGCGCGGCGCGTCCTGTGACCCTCGCCGGTCGTGGAGGCGGTGGAGACGAGCGCTGTCGGTGCGCGTCGCTATAACGGGTATAACACCTGATCGGCTGTATAACCGATATAACACCATGACACCTCACCCTCGAGGAGGGCGGCATGCCTCGCGGACCGAACCCCTTCCGGCCCGGCTTCGGTGTCTCCCCGCGCGTCCTCGCCGGCCGCGACGACCTCATCGCCGAGTTCGAGACCGCACTCGACGAGGGCCCCGGCTCACCACTGCGATCGGTCCTCGTCAGCGCCACGCGCGGCATGGGCAAGACCGTCATCCTCAACGAGCTCGAGGAGCTGGCCCGGGTGCGGGGGTGGCTCGTCGTCCGGCTTCCGGAGTCCGGCGGACTCCTCGACGAGCTCGTCCAGACGACGCTCCCTACCCTGTTGGCGGAGCACGACTCCTCCCGGGCGGTCCGGCGCCGGGTGACGGGCGGAGGAGTGAGCGGCCTGGGCTCGGTGACGACATCGGCGATGGAGCGGTACCCCGTGCGGGAGACCGCCGAGACCATGCTCACCAGGCTCCTCGAGGTCCTCGCCCAGCACGGCACCGGTGTTCTCCTCACGCTCGACGAGGTCCAGGCCGTCGACCGCGAGGAGCTCGCGGCCTTCGCCTCCGTCTACCAGCACCTGCTCCGTGACGAGCGCGAGGTCGCGTTCGCCGCCGCGGGCCTTCCGGTCGGCGTCGACCGGCTGCTCCAGCATCGGGGGACGACCTTCCTGCGACGGGCCGAGCGCATACATCTGCCGTCGCTGACCCGCACCGAGGTCACCGAGGCCGCCCGGCGGACGATCGAGGACGCCGACGGCCGGATCACCGCCAAGGCGCTGGAGGCGCTCGCCGACGTCGTCCACGGCTATCCCTACCTGCTCCAGCTCGCCGGTCACGGCGCCTGGCGGTCGGCCGGGGACCGCAAGCGGCTGACGAGTGACGACGTCACATCCACCGTTCCCCTCGTCAGCGAGCGGATGGGCCGGCTCATCCACGGACCGGCCCTGCGTGATGTCCCGCAGAAGCAGCGCGACTACCTCGCCGCGATGGCCCGCGACGACGGCCCCTCGGCGACAAGCGATCTCGCCACCCGGCTAGGCGTCAACATGCAACACCAGAACGTCTACCGTACCCGGCTCATCGAGCGCGAGCTCATCGCCCCGGCCGGGCACGGCTTCGTCGAATTCGCCGTGCCCTACCTGCGCGAGCACCTGCGCCGGCAGACGCGGTGAGGCCATCGCCAATGGCCCCCGACCGTGCGGAGCCTTCGACACGCACGGTCACCCTGCAGCCGGAGGCGCCACAGCACCTCTCCCGGCAGGGCGACCTGGTTGGTCGCGTCGCTCAGCGCGGACCGAGCGGTGCCTCGTCGTCGGCCGATGCCCCCGGCCCGCCGGCCCCGGTGTCCTTGAGCTCGACGAAGAACGTCACGGTCTCGGTGTCACCGATGTTCTCACCGGAGTGCTCCTGGGCGTCGAGCCAGCGGACCTCCCCGGCGGGCATACTCACGTCGACCGAGCGCCCGCCGTGGTGCAGCCGGCGGTCGAAGGCCGACGCCGTGATCATCACGCTGTCCGGATGGCTGTGCGGCTGGGTCCGGTCACCCGGGCTGTCTCGATAGCGCAGGACTCTGACGCGCTCGTTCTCGAAGGCGACGGAGTACAGCTCCGGGTTCGTGGCGATGGGGTCGGCCATGGGTCCTCCTCTGCTCGTCCTGCCTCACGGCTCCACCGACGACCAGCGTCCCACCGGCGGGGCCAGGTGAGAAGGGTGCACGAAGCGCCCGACTCGACCGCCCCGGCCGACCGAGGCCCCCGACCGGCTGCGAGAATCGACCCGTGGCCCTCACCCGGACACCTGCGTCCGACACCCCGCCGCACCTCCTCGACGCGGCGGCGGTCTGTGACACCCTCGACGTCGATCCGAGCCAGGGGCTGAGCCGCTCCGAGGTCGAGCGACGCCTCGAGCACTACGGCAGCAACGAGCTGAGGGGCCAGGACGCGGTCCCTCTCTGGCGACGCATTCTCGCGCAGTTCCAGGACCCACTCGTCTATCTGCTGCTCGTCGCCGTCGTCGTGTCGCTCGCCATCTGGGTCATCGAGGGAATGGCCGGCGTTCCCGTCGACGTCGTCGTCATCGCCGCCATCCTCATCCTCAACGCCGTCATCGGCTTCGTCCAGGAGGCCAAGGCCGAGGACGCCGTCGCCGCGCTGGCGACGATGACGGCGGCGAGCTCCTCGGTCCTGCGCGACGGCCAGGCCGGGACCATCCCCTCCGCCGAGCTCGTCCCCGGTGACATCCTGCTGCTCAGCGAGGGCGACTCGGTCGGTGCGGACGCCCGGCTCATCGAGGCCACCGGCCTGAAGATCCAGGAGGCCAGCCTCACCGGGGAGTCCGCCGCCGTCGTCAAGACGCCGGCGACGCTGACCGGCGAGGTCGCGCTCGCCGACCGGCACGACATGGCGCACAAGGGCACCGCCGTCGTCGAGGGCGTCGGACGCGCGGTCGTCACCGCCACCGGCATGTCCACCGAGATGGGTCACATCGCCGACCTGCTCGACCGCACCGAGCAGGAGCCCTCGCCGCTGCAGGTCGAGATCGCCAAGGTCTCCCGGACCCTCGGGATCCTCGTGATCGGCATCGCGATCGTCGTCATGGCCGCCCTCGCGCTCGTCCAGGGCGCCGACACGGCCGACGAGTGGGTCACGATCCTGCTCCTCGGAGTCTCGCTCGCCGTCGCCGCCGTCCCCGAGGGTCTCCCGGCGATCCTCTCGCTGGTGCTCGCCATCGGCGTCCGGGCGATGGCCCGCCGCAATGCCGTCATGAAGCACCTGCACTCGGTCGAGACCCTCGGCTCCACCTCCGTGATCTGCTCGGACAAGACCGGCACCCTGACCCGCAACGAGATGACGCTGCGGTCCATCGTCACCGCGTCCGGACGCGTCGACCTGACCGGGACCGGGTATGCGCCGGTCGGCGAGGCGTCCTTCTCGCCCTCCGAGCACATGCGTTCCGAGGGTGCACCCGAAGCGGACCTGGTCGTCGAAGCGCGACTCGTCCTCATCGGCGGCTGCGTCGCCAACAACGCGAGCATCGCCGAGGTCGACGGGCAGTGGGTGGTCCACGGCGACCCGACCGAGGCCGCTTTCGTCGTCGCGACGTCCAAGCTCGGCGAGGTGCCCGAGCGGATCGCCCGCTACGAGCGCCGCGCCGAGGTCCCCTTCACCTCCGAGCGCAAGATGATGTCGGTCCTCGCCCACCACGACGAGCGCGCGGAGGACCGGATCTACACCAAGGGCGCGCCGGACGTCCTCCTCGAGCGGTGCGTCGCAGAGCGTCGGGGGCAGGAGGTCGTGCCGCTCGACGAGGCCGCCCGCTCGCGGGTCCTCGCCGAGGTCGAGCACCTCTCCGGTGAGGGGTACCGCACGCTGGGCGTCGCATACCGAATCGTCGGCGACGGCCGGTCGGGGGACGGCCTCGAGCGCGGACCCGCCGGCGACGTCGAGCACGACCTCGTCCTCGCCGGAGTCGTCGGCATCATCGACCCGCCCCGGGAGGAGGCGCGAGCGGCCGTCGCCGACGCGCACCGGGCTGGTGTGCGCACGATCATGATCACCGGCGACCACCCGGCGACCGCGCAGCGGATCGCCGCCGACCTCGGCATCGTCGTCGAGGGCGAGCGGGCCGCCACGGGACTCGAGCTGGAGCGCCTGGACGACGCCGGTCTCGCCGAGGTGGTCCGCACGACCAGTGTGTATGCGCGGGTCGCCCCCCAGCACAAGCTGCGGATCGTCGATGCCCTGCAGGGCGACGGGCACGTCGTGGCGATGACGGGTGACGGGGTCAACGACGCCCCGGCACTCAAGAGCGCCGACATCGGCATCGCGATGGGCATCACCGGCACCGAGGTGACCAAGGACGCGAGCCGGATGATCCTCGCCGACGACAACTTCGCGACCATCGTCGCCGCCATCCACCGCGGCCGGATCATCTTCGACAACATCGCGAAGTTCCTGCGGTACATGATGTCGTCGAACCTCGGCGAGATCTGCACGGTGTTCTTCGGCATCGTCCTCGCCGGCATCCTCGGCCTGCGCGACGAGTCGAGTCCCGGTGGGCTCGTCGTGCCGCTGCTCGCGACGCAGATCCTGTGGATCAACCTCATCACCGACTCCGTTCCCGGGCTCGCGATGGGCGTCGACCCCGAGATCGACGACGTGATGGCCCGGCGGCCGCGCCCACCGGACCGGCCGATCCTGGACCGCCGGATGTGGGGACGGATCCTGTTCACCGGCACGGCGATGGGTGCGGTCACGTTGGCGACGATGGACCTGTTCCTGCCGGGCGGGCTGTTCACCGGGTCGGCGTTCGGCTCGGGGCTGTTCGGATCGGAGTCGTTCGACACGGCCCGGACGGCGGGGTTCACGACGCTCGTGCTCGCGCAGCTGTTCAACGCGCTCAGCTCACGGTCGGCGACGCTGAGCGCGTTCCACCGGATGTTCCGCAACCCATGGCTGTGGGGTGCCATCGGTCTGGTCGTCGTGTTGCAGGTCGCGGTCGTGCATCTGCCCTTCATGCAGGCGGCGTTCACGACCGAGCCGCTGAGCGCACAGCAGTGGCTCGTCTGCGTCGGCATGGCCTCGGTGGTGCTGTGGGCCCAGGAGGTCGTCAAGCTCGTGGAGCGGCGGCTCTCGCCGGGCCCGGCGTCGGTCTGACGCGGGACCTACCGCCTGTGGTGCCACACGCGGCGAGCAGCCCCGGCTCGGCACCACACCCGGACCGTCAGTAGCGCCGCGGCACGTCGTATCCCACGTCGGTGATGCGCAGCCGGATGTACGAGTGGTCGCCGTCGGGCCTGGCATACACCGCCTCCCCGGACGTGGGGACCCGGAAGCCGTCGAACTCGCCGTACGACCCGATCGGCGTCGACCACGGCACGACCGCCGCAGACTCACGGTCGTAGCGATCGGCGACCATGGTCGTCAACCGCCCGTCGCGGTCGAAGGAGAACACCGCCGACCCGCTCGCCCCTGCGTAGGTCATCGTCGCCCGCGCCGAGTCGTCATCGACCGCCTCCCACGAGATCTCGGGGAGGAGGGCACCGGCGGGGAACCACATGATCTCGTTGAGGAAGCGGAGCAGGTCGGCCTCGTCGACCGCCGTCCCGCTGTCCGTGGCGACAGGCGCAACCCCGAGCAGCCGCATCTCCAACCTGCCGCGACCGTCGACATAGCTGTCCGTGCCGACGACCTGGACCCCCGGTGCCATCCGGATCCGGGCCTTCCACACGAAGGCCGGCGGCGCGGTCGAGTAGTACTCCTCCGCCGTGAACGGGATCCAGCCACCCCCACCGATCCGCAGCTCGCCGGCCTGGCGCAGCCGCACCGTGGCCGGGATCGGGCGCCCGATGATCCCGGAGTAGCGCAGCCATCGCCGCACCGGCTCCGGAAGGCGCTCGAGGTCACCGTCGGTCACCGGCTCGGCCGGTGCCGCGAGACCCTCGGCGAGCACGCGGTCGGCGAGGTCGTCGATCCGTCCCTCGAAGCCCGCGCGCACCAGATGTGTCGCGGCCGAGGCCGCGGCCAGACCGCCGACCACCGTCAGCGTTCTCGGCACCCTGACCATCTGCTGTCCTTTCGTCAGTTCGAGGAGCCGGCCGCGGCCGCCCCGGCGGTGACGACGACGATCGCCGCGGTCATCGCCTCGATGGCCTTGCCGACCGCCTTGCCGATGACCTCGTCGGAGGCCACCTCGTCGATCCGTCGGTCCAGGTCGCCTTTGTTCAGCAGGCCCTTCTCCTCGTCGAGGACCTTGCCGGAGACACCCAGGCCTTTGAGCAGCGACAGCAGGCTCGCCTCCGCCGGAGTCGCACCGGCCCCCGACAGGATGGCCCGCAGTCGCTCGCGCAACGCCTGCTCGGGCCACGGGTCGCGCACCGGGTAGCGCGCGCCGATCAGGCCGAGGGCCTTCTTCGGCTCGATCTCGATCACCCCCGCCGAGGCGAGCGAGTCCGCGATCCGGTCGCGCGGGTTGAGCTTGCCGTCGGTCACGAGGCTGGACAGCTTCTTGCCCTCCGTGGCGCGGAGCCGGTCCAGGGCGGCATCGAGGACCGGGTGCGCCACCGATCCCGTGGTCGTGACACCGACGCGCGGGTCCTTGTGGTCGCTCAACGAGATGTGCCCGCCGAGGAACAGGTCGGTAAGCACCGCCCCCGTCAGGCCGTAGTCGTTCTGCGCGAACGCGCTCTCGGCCTTGCCGTCGTCGCGTCGCAGGAGCAGGAAGAGCTGTTCGGCCACCAGCATGACTCCACCGTACTTCGGTCGCTCCGGGAGGTGCCGGGTGCGGGCATTCGGTCCGGTGAGAGGCTTCGGTATGCGGTACGCGCCACCGGCGGGCACCGCACCTCCACCCACCACCGCCAACCGAAGGGGCTCCCCATGGCCAGGACCACGCCCGTCTCCGAGTCGGTCGTCACGACCGAACTGCTCGACGCGATGCCCGTGAGCGAGGGGTCGATCACATCGAGGGTCGTGGTCAACAACCCGCTGCTCCGCGTCGTGGTCTTCGCCTTCGACACCGGGGAGATGCTCACCGAGCACTCCTCGCCGCGGGCCGTCGTCGTGCAGCTCCTCGACGGCCGCATCGACCTCACCCTCGGCGATGAGACCTCGACCATGGCCCCCGGTGACGTCATCTACATGGAGCCGGGCGTCCGGCACGCTCTCGTCGCGCTCGAGCCCAGCCATCTGTCCCTCGTCATGGTCGACACGGAGGCGATGACCGACTGACGCCCATCGGCGGAGGTGCTCACCGCATACCCCCTGGGGTATTATTCTCAGCATGTCCCGAACCACCGATATCCCCACCTTCGCCGCCCGGAGGGCCGATGGCGCTCTCGTCATCGACGTCCGTGAGCCCATGGAGTACGTCCGGGGACACGTCCCCGGGGCCCGTCTCGTCCCGATGAGCCGCATCTCGCAGGCGCTCTCGATCCTGCCGCGCGGCGAGGAGGTCTACGTCATCTGCGAGACCGGCAACCGGAGCGACTCCATGGCCGAGTTTCTCTCGACCATGGGCATCGACGCCATCTCCGTCTCCGGCGGGGTGAGCGCCTGGAAGGCCGCCGGAAACCCGGTCGTGCAGGGCAGCGCCGCCGCCTGATCGCCCGGATCGTCGCGACCGTTCCGCTTGCCCTGACCGGCGAACGCGACCAAGGTTGGGGGTGCATTGCGACCTGCACGTTCGACGAACCAGGAGAGACACGATGGCGACGACCCGTACCGCTTCCGCACACTGGGAGGGCTCCCTCATGGAGGGCGCCGGCCAGGTGACCTTCGAGTCCTCGGGCCTCGGCACCCATGACGTGACGTGGCCGTCCCGAGCGGAGGAGCCCAACGGTCGCACCAGCCCGGAGGAGCTCATCGCCGCGGCGCACTCGACCTGCTTCTCGATGGCGCTCTCGCACGCGCTCGCGCAGGCCGGCACGCCGCCCACCTCGCTCGACACGACCGCCGACGTGACCTTCCAGCCGGGCACGGGCATCACCGGCATCGTCCTGAAGGTCAACGGCTCCGTTCCCGGCATCTCCGCCGAGCAGTTCCAGGAGGCCGCGGAAGGAGCCAAGACGGGTTGCCCCGTGAGCCAGGCGCTCTCGGTCCCGATCGAGCTCGAGGTCTCGTTCGCCGGCTGAGCCGGCGCGCCTGCGGTTGGCGGTCCCGCTCGCTCGATTAGCGGGTCCGGCGTCGAGCCGCTAAGGTTGGTCCTGTTGTTGAGCTTTTCCGAAGTTGCAGTTGGTGTCGTGTTTCCGTCCCGGAACCTCGCATTTCTGAGCAGAGGTTGAACGGCATCACCAACATCGGAGCCCCGACAGTCGGGACGCGCTCCAACGACTCGAAAGAGAGGCCATCATGGCTACTGGCACTGTGAAGTGGTTCAACGCGGAGAAGGGCTTCGGCTTCATCGCCCCCGACGACGGCAGCGCCGACGTCTTCGCCCACTACTCGGCGATCAACTCCAACGGCTACCGCTCGCTCGACGAGAACGACAAGGTCGAGTACGAGGCGCAGCAGGGCCCCAAGGGCCTGCAGGCGGCGAACATCAGCGTCATTCGCTGATCTCGCACACCAGCTGATCAGAGCCCTCCTCCCGGATCCGTCCGGGAGGGGGGCTCTGTCGTCGGCCCCCGTCGGGCG
>JBAUUB010000152.1:0-3549 GCA_049582485.1 Dermatophilaceae bacterium | reverse complement strand
GCTCGTCGGGCCACTGGTCTCGCTCACGGTGCTCCTGCTGGCCTTCACCCTCGTGACGATCTTCGGTTCGCTCCAGCGCGCCCAGTTCGGCGCCAGCGAGGAGGCACGCAAGGTCGACCACCAGTTCGAGTTGGCCCAGCTCGCCTCCGAGCCGCAGCGCCAGCAGCTGATGTCTGCGATGACGTGCTACGCGCTCGCCGTGAGCAGCTACGAGTGGGACACGATGGCTGAGGGGAGGACGGCACCCGAGGTCGCGCCGTGGACGGCGAGCATCCGGGGTGGCATCGGCGACCTCGTCGCGGCCGACACCGCTCCCACGCCAGTGCTGTCCGCCCTCCTCACAGCCGATCGGGACCGGGGTGAGGCCCGGTCGAAGCGGCTCACCGAGGCTGTCCCCGCAATTCCGACGCCCTTGAAGTTCCTCCTCGTCGTCACGGCCTCGGCAGGGCTCTTCGCACTCGCTACCTTCACCCTCCCCAACGTGCGTCGGCGGGTCCAGATCGGAGTCCTCATCACGCTCGGCGGCGTCTTCACGCTCTTCCTCGTCGCCATGGCGGACATGGACCGGCCCTATGACGGGGCGATCGCCGTGCCACCGCGCGACATCACCCGCGTGTCCGGGGACTTGCTCGAGGACTACCGGGATGAGTATCCGGGGACACCGCTGCCGTGCGACGACACCGGGCGGAGCCTCGACGCAGAGTCCTGAGCGCTCAGCCGCTCTCCCGAGGTCACAGCCGTCCCGGCCGGGGGGCGACCGGGATGGCGTCCATCCACGTCCTGGTCGGTGACTCGACCGGTCGCCGGCTCAGGACCGGCTCGGGCCCGGGCTGTCGCGGGACCCAGGACCACCGGCCACGAGATGGAAGTCGACGGAGTCACGGACACCTCGACCGAGACGTTGACGGAGCCGTCCACGCGGCAGGCGGTCAGCGCGGCCCCGTTGTGGTCGGCGACGACCGCCGCAAGGCCGCATGCATCCGGCGTCCCATGCTGGAGTGCGGCGACCAGCGCACCTGCGCCGGCCAGCGCGCTCAGATCCGCAGCGACGCGCGCGCGCGATGCGGCGAAGGCGGCGCCGACAGCGAGGCTGCCGGCGCCGCCGAGCGTGATGATCACGGCGCAGGCGGCGGCGACCAGTGGCGTGACTGCTCCGCACTCACCGCTCCGGCGCGGAGACGATGACCTCGACGTGCCACGGCATGCAGGTCCACTCATGGGTGCTCGTCCCGAGCCACGGCCTCGACGACGACGACGTCCGGCAGGACGGTCTCCGCAACGCCGGCGCGCACCGGCACACTCACCCGGACGATGACCAGCCCGGACACCGTGTCGAGCGTCATCGACGACCCAGCGGGCAGCCGAGCCTGCAGGTCGGCCCACAGCGCGTTGGCGCCCGCCGGGCCGCTGTGCGCTGCCTCCCTGGCCAGCAGCCCAGCCGTCGAGGCCGCCCCCGCCCGGTCCATGCCGGCACGCAGTCCCCCGAGTGCGACTGCGAGGACGAGCAGGAGCGAGACCAGGCCGACGGCCAGCTCGGCCGTCACCATGCCGGTGTCGAGTCGCCGTCCTCGACTCACCGACGACTCCTCGTCCCACCCGCCCTCGCACGTCACGACGCTGCCGACAGCGCAGTCGTGATGATGCCGGTCAGGGCCGAGGTGACCGCGTCCGAGCGGACGACCCCCAGCAGGACCACTGCGAAGGCGACGGCCGCCATGGTGCCCACGGCGTACTCCGCCGTCGTCATACCCGCGTCACCAGCGCCCGCGCGGGAGCCCGGCTGCGTCTTGCGATCGGTCCGGGTGCGGTCTGTCCTGCTTCCGTGCTGCTGATGAGTTGTCATGTCAGTCCTTCCGATCGACGACGGGTGCTCCACCGGGTGTGGACCGCCGCACCACCGATGCTCGGGCCGCCGCCTCGGAGTCGGCAGGGGCAGGTTGCGGCACTGTGGGCGACACCCCCGACCCGCGCGGTCGATGTGCATGTCCACGTCTCAGCCCTCCAGCTGTCGTCGCGTCATGACGAGGAGCAGGGGGAGCACTGTTGTGCACATGAAGGCCGGAAGAAGGACGAGCCCGAGCGGCAGGACCAGGCGGACCCCGGCGCGACCGATGGCCACCTCGCGAGCCTCACTCTCCCGCCGCAGGACGCCGCGCGCAGCGGTCGCCAGCAGTGGGCCTGGTGGGACCCCGGCCCGCGCCGCCACCGCGAGCGCTGCGCCGACCGGTCGCCAGATGTCCGGTGCTGCGGCCCACGCAAGAAGAGGGTCATCCGGATGACGGGCATAGCCCCGCACGACGCGGTGCAGGTCGGCCGCGACCTGAGGGCCCGAGTGCTCCGCGACACGCTCGAGCGCCGAGACGACGGGAAGGCCGGTGCGGAGCGCGACGACGAGCAGCTGAGCGGTCAGGGCGACGTCGGTCGCCGCCCCGTCGGCATGCCACCGCCGTTCGGTGGCACCCCCGACCGCACCGGTCGCGGCCCGTTCACCGTCCCACGGCCAGAGTGCGATCCCGCAGGCGATGAGGAGTAGGGCGAGGATCGGGGTGGTCATGGTGTGCGCGGGTGACGGGGGCCTGACCCGTGGTCCGGACGTCGCTGTCGGGGCCGTGAGTGTGCGGCCTGCTCCGCTGCGTCGACGGGGTACGGCCGCATCCGGGTGGCCTGCTCCACCATGCTCCGGCTCCACAACCACCCGGCCACCGTGAGAACGACTCCGGTCAGCACGGACGCCGCTCCCGGGACCGACGAGGCATACAGCTCCTTCAGATCGGCACCCACGACGACGGCGAGCGCAGGTCCGGCCAGCGGAAGCGCGGTGAGCAGTCGCCGGGAGGTCCGTGGTCCCGCCGCCAGACCCTCGAGCCGGCCGCGAAGGCGTGCCTCCTCGCGCAGATGCACGGCGATGCCGTCGACCGCATCGGCAAACGGCCCGCCGGTCTGGAGCGCGAGGTCCCAGAGCCTGGCCACGGCTCGATAGGACGCGGCGGCGGAATCCGAGTCCGTCGGCCGGCACCACGCCTGCGCCGTCGACCCACCGACCCTCATCCGGCTCCGGACGGCGTCGATGCGGTCGCCCTCGTGGGCGCCCCACGAGGTGGCCTCCGCCATCAGAGCCAGAGCCGCGGTCGGCGACAGACCTGCGCGCAGGGCCGACGCCACCACCTCGAGGGCATCGGCCACGGCCTCGTCGGGATTCCTCGTCGACCGACGCGCCGACGGCGAGCGACGGGGGATCACGAAACCCGACCCGGGCCGCCCCGTCCGTCCCCGCGTCCCCGCTCCGTCGGCCATGCGGCGATCTCGGACACCCGGCGACGTCCGTCGCTTCGCTCGAGGTGGACCACGGCGTCGATCGCCGCCAGCGCCTGGGTGCGCACGGCGGCGGGGGACAAGCCCGCCAGCGTCCCTAGCGCCTCCAGTCTCGCCATCACGTCCGCGACGGAGTTGGCATGCACGGTGGCGAATCCGCCGTCGTGGCCGGTGTTCAGGGCTCGGAAGAGATCGACCACCTCGGCTCCGCGGACCTCCCCCACAGCGATGCGGTCC
>JBAUUB010000151.1:0-28538 GCA_049582485.1 Dermatophilaceae bacterium | reverse complement strand
CCCGCCACCCGTGCGGTGGCCGCGGGGCGGGAGCCGCGCGTGCCAGGCGGCTCGGTGGGCGCACCCCTGGTGCACACCTCGACCTACCACGCCGACGGCGACGTCGTGTACGCCCGAGCGGGCAACCCGACCTGGACTGCCTTCGAGACGGCCCTCGGGTCGCTCGAAGGCGGTCTCGCGACGGCGTTCGCCAGTGGCCTCGCGGCCGCCGATGCCGTCCTCTCGCTCGTTCCCCTCGGTGGCGTCGTCGTGGCCCCGGTCAGCGCATACAACGGAGTCGTCGGCACCCTCGACCAACGCGCGGCGCGAGGCGAGCTGATCGTCCGCTATATCGAGGTCACCGACGTCCCGGCCGTCGCAAGCGCGTGCGAGGGCGCCGCCCTGCTGTGGCTCGAGAGCCCGACCAACCCGCTGCTCGAGGTCGCCGACCTGCCCGCCCTGACCCGGGCCGGGCACCGGGCGGGAGCGCTCGTCGCGTGCGATAACACCTTCGCCACACCGATCCTGCAGCGACCGCTCGAGGACGGGGTCGACGTCGTCGTGCACTCGGTCACCAAGTACCTCGCCGGACACAGCGACGTGATCCTCGGGGCGTGTGTCAGCGGGACCGGTGGCGCGGGGGTCGAGCTGACCCAGCGACTGCGCGGCCACCGGACCCTTCGCGGAGCGATCCCCGGGCCGGCCGAGACCTGGCTCGCCCTGCGCGGTATGCGCACGCTGGCCCTGCGGGTCGAGCGGGCCGAGGCGTCGGCCGCCGTGCTCGCCGGACGGTTGCGCGAGCACCGTGCGGTCGAGCGGGTCCGCTACCCGGGATGGGGAGCGATGGTCTCGATCGAGGTCGCCGGAGGGCCGGAGGCGGCCGAACGCGCGTGCGGGGCCGTGCGCCTGTGGGTCCACTCGACGAGTCTCGGCGGTGTCGAGAGCCAGCTGGAGCGCCGGCGTCGGATCCCGCTCGAGCCGGGGACGACGCCGGAGAACCTCGTCCGGCTGTCGGTGGGCATCGAGGACGTGGAGGACCTGTGGGCGGACCTGAGCAGCGCACTCGACCACGCCTGAGGGTCACCCGGATGTGCCGGGCAGACCTCTGTCGCGAACTGGAGCGGGCTCTGGGGTACGCCTGGGGAACCGCTGTCCGAGGACCGCAGAGGTCTCAGTGCCGGACTTCGCGGCCGCGCTCGCGGGCCATCAGGGCCTGCCCGACGCTCAGGGCGTCGTGTCCCTCGTGCACCACGAGGTTGACCTGCTCGATGATGGGCACGTCGACACCGTGCTCATGCGCGAGCTGGAGGATCGAGGCACACGACTTGACGCCCTCGGCCGTCTGCCGGGTGCGGGAGACGACCTCCTCGACCGTGAAGCCCTGGCCGAGCTGGACGCCGAAGGTGTGGTTGCGCGAGAGGGGTGACATGCACGTCGCGATCAGGTCACCGACGCCGGCCAGTCCGGCGAAGGTCATCGGGTCGCCGCCCAGCCGGATGCCGAGCCGGGTGGTCTCGGCCAGTCCTCGGGTGATGATCGAGGCCTTGGTGTTGTCGCCCATGCCCAGTCCCTCGGCCATGCCGACCGCGAGCGCGATGACGTTCTTGGTCGCGCCGCCGAGCTCGGCACCGACGACGTCCTCGTGGGTGTACGGACGGAAGTACGGCGTGTGGCACGCGGCCGCGACCAGGTCGGCGGTGTCGTGGTCGATGCACGCCACGACGCTCGCCGCCGGCTGGCGCGCGACGATCTCGCGGGCGAGGTTGGGGCCGCTGACGACGGCGACCCGCTCCGGAGCGACCGAGCCGGCCTCGACGATCACCTCGCTCATCCGCATCGTCGTGCCCAGCTCGACCCCCTTCATGAGCGAGACGACCGCCGCCTCCCGCGGGATCGCGGAGCCCCAGGTCGCGAGGTTGTCCCGGAGCGACTGGCTCGGCACGGCGAGCACGACGATGTCGGCCCCGGCCGCGACGTCGTCGGGGTCGTTCGACGCGGTGATGCCCCGCGGCAGGGGCACCCCCGGGAGGTAGTCGTTGTTGGCTCCGGCGTTGATCTGGTCGACGGCGTCCTGGCGCCGTCCCCACATCCGCACGGTACTGCCGGCGTCCGCGAGGATGCACGCGAACGCTGTCCCCCAGCTGCCTGTCCCGAACACCGCCACCTGCGTCATGCCAGCTCCTCGCGCTCGTTCGTCGTGACCGTCCCGTCCTCGTCGCCCGCAGTGGGTTCCGGCGACGGCACGAGGCTCTGATTGTCGTCCCTCGTCGAGGGTTCGGACGCCGCGCCGCGGCGGGCGTCCTCGGGCCGGAACCGGCCGATCGGCGGCAGCCCCGCCGCTCGGGCATCGAACCGGGTCTTCGGAGCCTGCTCGCCGCGGAGCACCTCGAGCTCCCGGGTGATCGCGGCCATGATTCGGTCGGTCGCCTCGCGCAGGACCGGCGCGCTCATCGGCTCGTCGTACAGGTCGCTCAGCTCGACCGGTGGTCCGGCGCGCAGCCGCATCGTCTTGCGGGGGAAGAGCCGGAACTTCTTCTCGTAACGGCCGAGGATCTCCTGGGCGCCCCACTGCGCGACGGGGATGACCGGGCACCGGGTCTCCAGGGCCACGCGCGCGGCCCCCGTCTTGCCGGCCATCGGCCACAGGTCGGGGTCGCGAGTCAGCGTGCCCTCGGGATAGATCGCCACACACTTGCCCTCCCGCACCGCGGCGACGGCGGCTCGGAACGCGTCGGCCGCCTGACCGGACTCCCGGTAGACCGGGATCATCCCCGCCTTGGTGAGGATCCGGCCACCGACGGGGATGCGGAACACCGACTCCTTGCCGAGCAGGTACGGCTCCCGGCCGCTGTCGAAGGCGAAGTGAGCGAAACCGAAGACGTCGACGTAGGAGATGTGGTTGACGCACAGGAGGAAGCCACCGTCCGCCGGAATGTGCTCGTGCCCGCTCCAGTCCTGCTTGGTCACCCGCCGGACGACCGGTCGGACCACGCCGGCCGCGAATCGGTAGGCCGGATTGAGGTTGCGCGGCTTGGGCACAGTGCTCCAGTTCTGGTCGGTCGTGACGTCTCGAGCGGACGTCTCGCGGACGGGGTATGCGGTCCGCACCCAAGACTGTCACGGACGGTCGCGCGGCAGGCGGCACACCGCTGCAATGATCCTGTCGTGTCCTCCCCTGTCCCCCCGCACAGTTGGACGGTCCTGGTGCCGGTCCGCGGGGGTGACTCCGGCAAGTCCCGACTGTCCCGCATCGAGGACCGATCGCTCTCCGGCGCCGACCGCGCCGTCCTGACGCTGGCGATGGCGCGGGACACCGTCGATGCCGCGCTGGCCGCCGATGTCGGACCCGTCATCGTGGTCACCGCCGATGACGAGGTGTCCGCCCTTGCGCGCTCCTGCGGTGCGAACGTCGCCGGCGACGGCGGTCGAGGCCTGAACGCAGCGCTGACCGACGCCGCAGCCGCGGTCGACCGGTCGAGAGGTGTGTGCGCGCTCCTCGGGGATCTTCCGGCACTGACGCCGCAGGCGCTCGCAGCGGCCCTCGCGGCCACTCTGCGCACTCCTGGTCGGGCCGCTTTCGTCCCTGACGACGAGGGCACCGGGACGGCCCTGGTGGCCCTGGCAGCAGGTGCTGCCGTGCGCGAGCCCTTCCACTTCGGACCGGACTCGGCGCGTCGTCACGAAGCCGCGGGTCTCGCACCGGTCGGCCTTGACCTCGCCGCCCTCCGCTGTGACGTGGACACCGGCGATGCGTGGACCCGGGCGGTGAGCCTGGGTCTCGGCCCCGCCACGTCGGCTGTGCGCCGGAGGATCATGTCCGGGTGCGTCGAGCCGGACCGGGTCCCTTCCTACGGCTACGCTGCCCGCATGTCTCAGGGATCGGTGCACACCTTCGACCCGGGCACCGGCAGTGGCTCGGTCCTCCTCGACGACGGCGAGCAGGTGCCGTTCCCGGCCGAGGCGTTCGCAGTGAGCGGGCTACGACTGCTGCGGCCCGGTCAACGGGTGAGTTTGGAGCGCGAGAGCGACGGCACCGTCGTCAGGATCTTCATCCGCGGCATCGGCGAGGGCGAGGCGATCCGCTGACGTCGACCGAAGGCCCGCATCCGGCCCGTCCGCGCTCCTCGCGGTCGCAGCCGAGGCGGTCGACGGACGCGGTCAGGACTTCTTGGTGGCCTTCTTCGCGGCGGCCTTGGAGCCGGCCGGCTTCGTGACCGACTGCTTCGTCGCGGACTTCTTCGTGGCTACCGCCTTGGCGGGCGTCTTCGCGGCGGCGGCACGCTTCGCGGTCGACTTCTTCGCCGATGTGGTCTTCGAGCCCGCCTTCTTGGTGGCCGACTTGGTGGCCGCGCCACCGGAGCCGCCGGCTTCGGTCTTGGTGCCGGCCGAGGCGCGGATTCCGACCAGACCACTCTTGGGCATCTTGCTGGGTGCGGCGACGTACTCCTTGAACTGGGTGCCCGGCCGGAACTTGGGGACCGAGGTCTTGCGGATCCGCACCGTCTCGCCCGTGCGGGGGTTGCGTCCGGTGCGCGCCGCCCGGGCGACCTTCTCGAAGGTTCCGAACCCGGTGATCCCCACCGAGCCGCCCTTGGCGACCTCGCGGATGATCGTGTCGACGACTGCCTCGAGCGCGTCGGAGGCGGCCTTGCGGCTCCCCAGCTTGACCTCGAGTGCCTTGAGCAGCTCGCTCTTGTTCACTGCGCTTCTCCATCCATGGTCAGGCGACGATAACGCCGGTCCGGTGGCCGCGGTCTGCGTGCCCTCATCCGACCGTAAGCCTCCTGACGCGGGATATCCAGCACCCCGGCGCGATGAGTTCGTCGAAACCTGTTGACCGTCAACAGGACTCAACCGAGCACGTTCGACTCAGAAGACTCACCCGTCACATGCGGAGACCGAGGCGGCCTCCGCGCGGATTGTCGCGAATGCACTGATATCTGTTGCGGCACAGACGGTTTCGTGCCCAGGGAGTGGGCCGCGCCGCCGTCGGCGGGGACCTGCTCGTCCGCCGTCGGCGCGGCATTCAGGCCGTCGGAGGACCGTCGCCACCCCCTGGACGGCGACGGTCCGGGTCCGGCGTGTCGCCGCCTCTCCCGCGGGGCTGCCCGGCGCCCCGCCGCCACTCGGGCGGCAGTCGGTCAGGCGTTCGCGGTCGTCGGCGTGAAGCGCGGACGGGTGGACTCGAACCGGGTGACGTCCCCCTCGTGCCGCAGGGTCAGCCCGATGTCGTCGAGTCCCTCGAGGAGGCGCCAGCGGGTGTAGTCGTCCACCTGGAACCCGCACACGATGTCACCGGCCGTGACCGTCCGCGACTCGAGGTCGACCGTGACGGACGCCCCGGGCTCGTTCTCGAGGTACTTCCAGATGAGCTCGACGTCGTCCTGGTTGACCTGGGCGGTCAGCAGACCCTGCTTGCCGCTGTTGCCGCGGAAGATGTCGGCGAACCGCGACGAGATCACGACCCGGAAGCCGTAGTTCATCGGGGCCCAGACAGCGTGTTCGCGTGATGAGCCCGTCCCGAAGTCCGGCCCGGCGACGAGGACCGAGCCGGCGGAGTACGCCTCCTGGTTCAGGACGAACGACTCGTCCTTGCGCCAGGCCGCGAAGAGTCCGTCCTCGAAGCCGTCGCGCGTGACCCGCTTGAGATACACGGCAGGGATGATCTGGTCGGTGTCGACGTTGCTGCGCCGCAGCGGGACGCCGATGCCGGTGTGGGCGGTGAACTTCTCCATGACTCCTCCTCGATCCGTCGAGCGCGGCTCAGAGGTCGGCCGGGCTGGACAGTGTGCCTCTGACCGCCGTGGCGGCTGCGACGAGCGGGCTGACCAGGTGGGTGCGACCGCCCTTGCCCTGACGACCCTCGAAGTTGCGGTTCGAGGTCGATGCGCTCCGCTCTCCCGGAGCGAGCTGGTCCGGATTCATGCCGAGACACATCGAGCAGCCGGCGAGCCGCCACTCGGCGCCTGCCTCGGTGAACACCGTGTCGAGTCCCTCGTCCTCGGCCTGCAACCGGACGCGGGCCGAGCCGGGCACGACGAGCATGCGCACGCCCTCTGCGACCCTGCGGCCCTTGATGACATCGGCCGCCGCGCGGAGGTCCTCGATCCGGCCGTTGGTGCACGAGCCGAGGAACACGGTGTCGACGGCGATCTCGCGGAACGGCGTCCCGGGCGTCAGGGCCATGTACTCGAGCGCACGCTCGGCCGAGACGCGCTCTGTCTCGTCGGCGATGGAGGCGGGGTCGGGGACCGACTCGCCGAGCGGGGCACCCTGGCCCGGGTTGGTCCCCCAGGTGATGAACGGGGTGAGGGTGTCGGCGTCGAGGACGACCTCGGTGTCGAACAGCGCGTCGTCGTCCGTGCGCAGGGTGCGCCAGTACTCGATCGCGGCGTCCCAGTCCTCCCCGGAGGGGGCGTGCTCCCGCCCGCGCAGGTAGGCGAACGTCGTCTCGTCCGGGGCGATCATGCCCGCCCGGGCACCCGCCTCGATGGACATGTTGCAGACGGTCATCCGCGCCTCCATCGACAGCGCTTCGATGGCCGGCCCGCGGTACTCGATGACATGGCCCTGGCCACCGCCGGTGCCGATCTGGGCGATCACGGCCAGCACGATGTCCTTGGCGGTTACGCCGGGCTGCAGCGACCCTGTGACGGTCACGGCCATCGTCCGGAACGGGGACAGCGGGAGGGTCTGGGTGGCGAGCACGTGCTCGACCTCCGAGGTGCCGATCCCGAAGGCGAGTGCACCGAAAGCACCGTGTGTCGAGGTGTGACTGTCGCCACAGACGATCGTCATGCCGGGCTGGGTCAGCCCGCGCTGCGGTCCGACGACATGCACGATGCCCTGCTCGGCGTCACCCATGGGGAACAGCCGGACGCCGAACTCCGCGCAGTTGCGGCGCAGGGTCTCCACCTGGGTGCGGCTCGTCAGGTCGGTGATCGGGCCCGGCGTCGTCGGGACGTTGTGGTCTTCGGTGGCGAGGGTGAGATCCGGGCGCCGGACGGACCGGCCCGCGAGCCGAAGGCCGTCGAACGCCTGCGGGCTCGTGACCTCGTGCAGCAGGTGGAGGTCGATGTAGAGCAGGTCGGGCTCTCCCTCCGCACGCCGCACGACGTGGTTCTCCCACACCTTCTCAGCCAGAGTCCGGGCCATCGGGAACCATCGACCTTTCTCACCCGCACCGCGGGTCGTCACTGTTGTCGGCACTACTGTCGTCGCTCGAATGGGCACCGCTACGCGCCCCTCCCTCTCGGGAGGTTGCCACGGTGCAGGTACACGGGGATTTGCGTCTCAGGCAATGAGACGGCAATATCATCACATGGACAACTCGAGCGGAGTGGGCGTCCTCGACAAGGCGGCCATCGTTCTCAGCGCTCTCGAAGCCGGGCCATCGACCCTGGCTCAGCTCGTCACGGCGACCGGCCTCGCCCGCCCCACGGCCCATCGGCTGGCCGTCGCGCTCGAGTACCACCGCCTGGTGGCCCGGGACCTGCAGGGCAGGTTCATCCTGGGCCCGCGTATGGGTGAGCTCGCCGCGGCCGCCGGCGAGGACAAGCTGCTCGCGGCCGCAGGGCCCGTTCTCGGGGCGCTGCGCGACCACACCAATGAGAGCGCCCAGCTGTTCCGACGGCAGGGAGAGCACCGCATCTGCGTCTCCGCCGCAGAGCGGCCGGTGGGTCTGCGCGACTCGATCCCGATCGGCGCGACCCTCACCATGCTCGCCGGGTCGGCCGCCCAGGTGCTGCTGGCCTGGGAGGAGCCGGACCGGCTGCACCGCGGACTGCAGGGCGCGGCCTTCTCCGCCACCACCCTCTCGGGCGTCCGGCGTCGCGGCTGGGCACAGAGCGTCGGTGAGCGAGAGCCCGGCGTGGCGTCGGTGTCGGCCCCCGTTCGCTCCCCCAGTGGTCGCGTGATCGCGGCCGTGTCGATCTCGGGCCCGATCGAGCGTCTCTCCCGCCAGCCGGGTCGGCTGCACGCGGCGACCGTGATCGCCGGTGCGAACAAGTTGACCGAGGTCCTGGCCCGGCACGCCGCCCAGCAGGAGGCCCAGCGCGCAGGCGAACACTGAGTCTTCCAGGCGAACACTGAGTCTTCGCCGACACGGACACTCGCCGACACGCGTTCCCCGACACTGACTCCCCCACACGACGAAGGCCCACCCGCGACTCGTGGGTGGGCCTTCGACACGGCGTAGCCCCGACGGGATTCGAACCCGCGCTACCGCCTTGAGAGGGCGGCGTGCTAGGCCACTACACAACGGGGCCGTGACAACGAGAGAAAACCATACCGGGTGGTCAGGTTTTGTCCCAATCGACGCCCGCCCTGCTCACCGGGACTGCTCCACCGGAGCGCTGCTGGGCGTCTGGCTGGGGTACCAGGACTCGAACCTAGAACGAGTGAACCAGAATCACTTGTGTTGCCAATTACACCATACCCCAAGGGTATCGCCGCCCGTCGTGTGCGCTGGCGCGCCCGCTCTCGCGGGCCTTCCAGTCCGCTCCGCATGGGCGGTGAACCGGGGAACGATACTACCGGGCGGCCCCGCCTCACCCAAATCGCGGCTGCGGACCGCGAGCGGCCCGCGCACCAGGCTCCCGGCCGTCGCAGCCCGGTCAGAGCGAGCCGCGCAGGCGGGCCAGACGCGTCGTCGTCGAGTGCTTGCCGAGGATCTCCATGGACTCGAACAACGGAGGCGAGATCCGGGCCCCGGAGACCGCGGCGCGCAGCGGTCCGAAGGCGAACCTCGCCTTGATGCCCATCCCGTCGACGATCGCCTCACGCAGCGACGACTCGATGACGGCGGCGTTCCAGTCGCTCTCGCTGCCCAGCACGCCCCGGCCGGTGTCGTCGATCGCGGCAAGCGCGGCGAGCGCGGCGTCGAGCACCTCTGCCGCGTTGTCCGCCAGGCCGGACCGCGCGTCCTCGGCGACGACGAGCTCGTCATCGGCGATGAAGAAGGGGGCGACGAGCGGCACCGACTCGGCGAGGGTGCCGATCCGGGTCTGGATCAGCGCCGCCACCTCCTTGAGCCGGCCCAGCTCCCCGAGTGTCGGGGACCCCGTGAGGACCCCCGCATCCTCGAGGAACGGCAGCAAACGGGCCGTGAAGTCCCCGAGCTCGAGCTCGCGGACGTAGACGCCGTTGAGCCAGAGCAGCTTCTTCATGTCGAAGATCGGACCGACGGGGTTGACCTTCGCCCAGTCGAAGCGGTCGGAGAACTCGCCGAACGTGAACACCTCGCGGTCCGAACCGTCGGCCTCGCTCATCGGCGGGTAGGCGAGCAGCGCCAGGAAGTTGACGAGGGCCTCCGGCAGGTACCCCTCCTCCCGGAACCAGGTCAGCCTGGCCGCCGGGTTCTTGCGCTTGGAGATCTTCGACTTGTCCTCGTTGCGCAGGAGCGGCATGTGGGCGAAGGCGGGCGGCGTGAGCCCCAGCATGCGGTACAGCAGGAGGTGCTTGGGAGTCGAGGAGATCCACTCCTCGCCGCGGACGACGTGGGTGATGCCCATCTCGTGGTCGTCGACGACGACCGCCAGGTGGTAGGTCGGGAAGCCGTCGGCCTTGAGGATGACCTGGTCGTCGGGGTGGGGAGCGTTGACCTCGCCGCGGATCAGGTCGGTGAACCGGAGCTCGACGTCCTCCGGCACGAGCATGCGGACGACGGGCGTGTCGGAGAAGCCGTCCAGCCGGGCGCGCTCCTCACGGCTCTTCCCGCGACAGAGCCGGTCGTAGCCGGTCGGCTGCTTGAGTCGCTGCTGCCGCTCCCGCATCTCCTGCAGCCGCTCCGGGGTGCAGTAGCAGTAGTAGGCGTCGCCCTGCTCCACGAGGCGGTCGACGTACGGCCGGTACGTGTCGAGCCGCTCACTCTGCCGGTACGGCGCGTACGGTCCGCCGACGTCGGGGCCCTCGTCCCAGGTCAGGCCGAGCCAGTGCAGGGTGTCGAACACCTGCTGCTCGCTGTCCGAGCGGAACCGCGCCCGGTCGGTGTCCTCGATCCGCAGGACGAACCGGCCGCCCTGCTGACGGGCGAAGGCCAGGTTGAACAGCGACATGTATGCGGTGCCCACGTGGGGATCGCCGGTCGGCGAGGGCGCGACGCGCAGTCGCGGGCCGGAGGACTCTGCGGGAGGGGTCGTCATAGTGAGCCGATTCTAGGAGCACTGCGGGCGGGACGAGCAGCACGTCGGGCTGCAGGCTGCGGCCACGGTCGCCGCTCGGACCGGCCGGGGCCGGCCTCAGCGGGAGACGAAGGGGTTGGCGAGGGCACCGATCCCCTCGATCTCGACCTCCACCCGCTGGCCCGCGAGGACCGGACCGACCCCGGCGGGCGTCCCGGTGAGGATGACATCGCCGGGCAGCAGCGTGAAGGCGCGCGACGCATACGACACGAGTGCGGCCACGCCGTGCACCATGTCCGCGGTCGTGCCGTCCTGGACCACCTCGCCGTCGACCCTGGTCACGATCGACAGGTCGCCCGGATCGAGGTCGGACTCGATCCACGGGCCCAGCGGTGCGAACGTGTCGAAACCCTTGGCGCGCGCCCACTGCCCGTCCGAGCGCTGCAGGTCCCTGGCCGTGACGTCGTTGGCGCACGTGTACCCGTAGACCACCGCCCGGACCTCTTCAGGTGCGATGTCCTTGCACATCCGTCCGATGACGACGGCGAGCTCGCCCTCGTAGGACACCTCGTGGGTCTGCTCGGGGATGACGACCGGGTCACCGGGGCCGACGACGGCGGTGTTGGGGATCAGGAACATCAACGGCTCGTCCGGGACCTCGGTGCCCATCTCCGCCGCGTGGTCGGCGTAGTTGCGGCCGATGCCGATGATCTTGCTCCTGGGGATCACGGGGGCGAGCAGGCGGACGTCCTCCACGAGGTGGGTCGCGCCGGTCAGCTCGATCTTCGTGTACAGCGGGTCGCCGCTGATCTCGGCGATCTTCTCGCCCGCGGCGTCCACGAGGCCGTAGACGGGATCGTCACCGGTGGTGAATCGTGCAATCCGCATGGAGCCAGCCTAGATTGTCCGAGTGCACCTCAGGCGAGCGCAGTGGCAGACGCGCCTTCGCGCCCATGAGCGGCGCGCCGACACACTGACGGCCGGTCACCGCGAACGGCGGGTCGCCGGACGGGCCCATCCCGTCACCGACTTCCTCTTCGTGTACTACACCAACTCACCGGCCCGGCTCAGGCGGTGGCACCCGGGGCCGGGGCTGGTCCTCGAGAACGCAGCGGACTCACCCGTCGCCACCCGACGATTCCACCGCAGCAATCCGGACGGGACGGTCGCCCTCGACACCGGTGCGTTCGTCGCCGAGCGTGGGCGCACGGTCTCGTTCGTCCGGGAGCTCCTCTCCGCCACACTCGACCGACCCGCTCGCACGGGCTGCCTCGGTCTGCACGAGTGGGCCATGGTCTACGGCTCAGGACAGGACAGCGTGCGGCACGACCGCTGGCCGCTGCGCCTCGGGGCCGACGGGACCGACGATGTGGTCCGCGCCCACACCATCCGGTGCTCGCACTTCGACGCCTACCGCTTCTTCACCGAGGCGGCGGCACCGCTCAACACCCTGCGACCCACCCGCGAGGCCCAGCCCTCGATGGAGCAGCCGGGCTGCCTGCACGCGGGGATGGACGTCTACAAGTGGTGCTACAAGCTGGCGCCCGCCGTCCCCGGCGAGCTCGTGCTCGACGCCTTCGAGCTGGCCGCCGAGATCCGGGTGCTCGACATGCGGGCGTCGCCGTACGACCTCAGCGGCCTGGGCCTGACGCCGGTGCGGATCGAGACCGACGAGGGCAAAACCGAGTTCGCCGAGGCGCAGAGCGCCTTCGCGATTCGTTCCAACGCGCTCCGAACCCGGCTGGTGGCGGTCTGCGACGAGCTGCTCGCGGCCGGCTGAGCAACCTCTGTCGAACGGCGGCCACACTGTGCACGGTCGGTGCGGTAGCGTTACCGCACCCGCTCGCCCGCGGATGACGACGACCACTCGACGCAGTGGTGGCCGCCCCCTTGCCCATCGCCGCCCAAGTCCACGTTGTTGAAAGGGTGACCCGTGACGACACCCCATGCCCAGACGCCACTCGAGGCTCCGTCGACCGACGCCACCCACCTGGGCCCGGCGCACACGCCGACGCACCTCTTCGCCAAGGGCCCGGTCGAGCAGCCGCGCCGCACCGTCGACGGGTTCGTCGAGCTCTTCCTGCGCAAGCTCAACATGGCTCAGGGGGTGCTGCTGTCCCGCTCGACCGTCAACGACCAGTACCTCGCGCTCGCCAAGACGCTGCGCGACTACCTCATGGCCGACTGGCTCGAGACCGGTGCCAGGCGGCGGCGGAACCCGGCCAAGATGGTCGGCTACCTCTCCGCGGAGTACCTCCTCGGGCGCCAGCTCGACAACGCCCTTCTCGCGACCGAGCTGGAGGAGATCGCCACCCAGGCCCTGGCGCAGTGCGGCATCGACCTCGACATCCTTCGTGCGCAGGAGATCGAGCCCGGCCTCGGCAACGGCGGCCTGGGCCGGCTCGCCGCCTGCTTCGTCGACTCCCTGGCCACCATGGACGTCCCCTGCATCGGCTACGGCATCCGCTACGAGTACGGCATCTTCCGGCAGGCGTTCGTCGACAACCGGCAGGTCGAGCAGCCGGACTCCTGGCTCAACCTCGGTGCTCCGTGGGAGTTCCCCCACCCGGAGCGCGCCGTGCAGGTCGACTTCGGCGGGCACACCGAGACCACCACCGACGCGGACGGTCATCAGCGCACGACGTGGGTTCCCGCGTGGAACGTCCAGGGCATCCCCTACCACTTCATGGTTCCCGGGTACCGCAACGAAGTGGTCAACACCTTGCGGCTCTGGAGTGCGCGCGCCACGCACGAGTTCGACCTGCAGATCTTCAACTCGGGCGACTACGCCCAGGCGGTCCGCGCGCAGACCTTCGCGGAGAACATCTCCAAGGTCCTGTACCCCGAGGACTCCACCCCCCAGGGGCGGGAGCTGCGCCTGCAACAGCAGTACTTCTTCGTCGCGTGCTCACTGCACGACTACATCGAGAACACGCTCGAGGACGGTTTCGACCTGCGGGACCTGCCGGACCGGATCACGTTCCAGCTCAACGACACCCACCCGGTCATCGCGATACCTGAACTGATGCGCATCCTCGTGGACCTCAAGGGCTTCGAGTGGGATGAGGCGTGGGACATCACCCGCAGATGCTTCGCCTACACCTGCCACACCCTGCTCCCCGAGGCGCTCGAGGTGTGGCCGACATCGCTCCTGGAGCGCCTCCTCCCCCGCCACCTCGAGATCATCTACCGGATCAACGACGGGTTCCTGAGCCAGGTGCGCGAGCGCTTCCCCGGCGACCAGCTCCTCGTGCGGCGCATGTCCATCGTCGCCGACCACCCCGAGCGGGCCGTGCGGATGGCCTTCCTCGCCACCGTCGGCAGCACCAAGGTCAACGGCGTGGCCGAGCTGCAGTCCCAGCTGCTGCGTGACAAGGTCCTCCCCGACTTCTCGCGGATGTGGCCGGACCGGTTCACGAACGTCACCAACGGCGTGACGCCGCGGCGCTTCGTCCGCCTGGCCAACCCGGGTCTGAGTGCGCTCATCACCGAGGCGCTCGACGGCGAGGAGTGGGTGACCGACCTCGAGCGGCTGCGCGGCCTCGAGCCCTATGCGGACGACGCCGCCTTCCTCGAGCGGTTCCGCCAGGTCAAGCAGTCGAACAAGCTGCGCCTGATCGACACCCTGCAGGCCCGCGACGGACTCTCGCTCCCGCAGGACGCGATGCTCGATGTGATGGTCAAGCGTCTCCATGAGTACAAGCGTCAGACCTTGAAGCTGCTCCACATCGTCTCGCTCTACGAGGGCGTGCTCTCGGGACGGCTCGACCCGGGCGAGCTCACGCCGCGAACCTTCGTCTTCGGCGCCAAGGCTGCTCCGGGCTACTACATGGCCAAGGAGATCATCTATCTCATCAACTCCGTGGCGGCCACGATCAACGCCGACGAGAAGATGGCCGGGCGTCTCGCCGTCGCCTTCCCGGCCAACTACAACGTCACGCTGGCCGAGGTGCTCATCCCGGCTGCCGACCTGTCCGAGCAGATCTCGCTCGCGGGCAAGGAGGCCTCCGGGACCGGCAACATGAAGTTCGCGCTCAACGGCGCGCTGACGGTGGGCACGGACGACGGCGCCAACGTCGAGATCCGCCAGCTCGTCGGCGACGACAACTTCTTCCTCTTCGGGATGAGCGAGCCGGAGGTCGCCGAGCTCCAGGCACACGGCTACGTCCCCACCGCCTGCTACGAGCAGGACGAGGAGCTGCGTCGCACGATCGACCTCATCGCGAGCGGTCACTTCACGGGCGGTGAGCGCTACCTCGCGGCCCCGGTCGTCGACGACCTGCTCTACAAGGACCGCTTCATGACCCTGGCCGACTTCCGCTCCTACGTGGATGTTCAGCGCGAGGTCGACGCGGCCTACGCCGACCCGAACGCCTGGTCGCGCTCGGCCGTCCTCAACATCGCCCGGAGCGGCTTCTTCAGCTCGGACCGGTCGATGGTCGACTACCTACGACGGATCTGGCGACCCGTGGACTGAACCCGGCGCCGACCGCATCCGGGGGTGCCTCACCGTGGCTCGACGCCGGCGCGCAGGAGACCGTAGGTGATGGAATCCACGAGCGCCATCCAGGACGCCTCGATGATGTTGGCCGCGACCCCGACCGTGGTCCACGTCGTCGCCCCGTCGCTGGTCTCGATCAGGACCCGGGTCACCGCGTCCGTGCCGTGCGAGGCATCGAGGATGCGTACCTTGAAGTCGATGAGCTCGAACTTCTCCAGCTCGGGGTAGGCGGCCGCGAGTCCCTCGCGCAGGGCATGGTCGAGGGCGTTGACCGGGCCGTTGCCCTCACCGGTCTCGACGTGCCGGGCCCCGCCCGCCACCACCTTGACGGTGGCCTCCGAGAGTGCCGCGTCGCTGGCCCGACGGTCGGTGATGACCCGCCACGACTCGACGTCGAAGTACTCGGGAGCCAGCCCGAGCTCGCGACGGAGCAGCAGGTCGAACGACGCGTCCGCCGCGTCGAAGGTCCAGCCGCGCAGCTCGAGGTCCTTGACCCGGGCGAGCACCGACGCGATCGCTGCGCGGCCCTCCTCGTGCTCCGGATCGAGGTCGATGCCGACCTCCTTGGCCTTGAGCTCGATGGACGCGCGCCCGGCCATGTCCGAGACGAGCATCCGCATGTCGTTGCCCACGAGGGCCGGGTCGAGGTGCTGGTAGAGGTCTGGGTCGACCTTGATCGCGCTCGCGTGCAGACCCGCCTTGTGCGCGAAAGCGCTCGATCCGGTGTACGGCTGGCGTGAGTACGCCGGCACGTTGGTGATCTCGCTGATGGCATGCGAGATGCGGGTCGACTCCCGCAGCCGGTCCGGCTCGATGAGCGGGAGGCCGGCCTTGAGCTGGAGGTTGCTGACGATCGTCACGAGGTTGGCGTTGCCGGTGCGCTCGCCATAGCCGTTGATGGTGCCCTGGATGTGGGTGGCGCCTGCGTCGACGGCGGCCATCGAGTTGGCGACAGCGCATCCGGTGTCGTTGTGACAGTGGATGCCGATCCGTGCGCCCGTGGCTTCGATGACGTCGCCGACCACGTCCTCGACCTGAGTGGGTAGCATCCCGCCGTTCGTGTCGCACAGCGCGACGAGCTCGGCGCCGGACTCCATGGCTGCGCGGACCGCTTCCAGGGCGTAGTCGCGCTCGAGGCGGTGACCGTCGAAGAAGTGCTCGGCGTCGACGAACACGCGCCGCCCCTCCTCCGTCAGGAACCGGACGGTGTCGCGGATCATCTCGAGGTTCTCCTCGAGCGTGGTGCGCAGCGCTCGCTCGACGTGCCCGGTGTGGGACTTGGCGACGAGGGTGATCACGGGAGCCCCGGAGGCCAGCAGAGCACGGGTCAGGGGGTCGTCCGCCGCGCGGCCCCCGGCGCGTCGGGTCGAGCCGAACGCCGCCAGCGTGGCGTTGCGCAGCACGAGCTCACTCTTCGCGCGGTGGAAGAACTCGGTGTCCTTGGGGTTGGCGCCGGGCCATCCACCTTCGATGTATCCCACGCCGAGGTCGTCCAGGTGGCGCGCGATGGCCAGCTTGTCCGCGACCGAGAGGTTGAGCCCCTCCTGCTGCGCCCCGTCCCGCAGGGTCGTGTCGTAGACGTGCAGGTCGCCCGCCGCGAGCGAGCCCGCGGGGCCGGCCGCAGCGTCCGGGGCGGCGGTGGTGGTGGTCGGTGCGTCGCTCGTCATCGTGCTTTCACTTCGTCGTGGGTCCGCGGAACGGCCGAACCGCGGGGCGACACCCCGTCGGGGTGGCCTGACCGGCCAGGCCGCCCCGACGTGGGCATCCGCCACGTGCTCCCGCCTCGTCCGATTCTCGACCATCGCTGTGCGCCGGCGCGGACCGGGTGGTGGTGGTCCGCGACCGTCTGCTTCACCGATCGGCTCCCGCACCTCGCGTGAACCGTCTCGACAAAGCAAAAGACCCCCCGGGTGTGGGAGGTCTGCGCGACGAGGTGGGTCTCGTCGCGCTAGTCGATAATGACGGCCGCTGTCGCGGCGAGGTAGGTCGTCACGGGAGTCACTCTGCCAACCCAGCACGGCTGATCGAACCCACTGTCCACATGGTGGGCGCTGCGAGCTCCTGTGCCGAGCGGCCGACGCCTTGTTACGGTCAGAGTGTGACGACGTCGACAGACTCGGCCGCGACGCGCCGCCCCGCGTGGCTGCGGGACGGCTCCACCGCCCTGACGACCGGGCTGCTCACGGACAAGTACGAGCTGACCATGCTGAGCTCGTTCGTCGCGGACGGCACGGCGGACCATCCGGCCGTCTTCGAGCTCTTCGCCCGTCGTCTGCCGGAGGGCAGACGTTTCGGACTCGTCGCCGGCCTGGGTCGGCTGCTCGAGGAGCTGCCCGACTTCACGTTCACGGCCGACGAGCGCGAGTGGCTCGTCGCCACCGGTGCCCTCACGCCCGAGGCCTCCGACTGGCTGGGCGAGTTCCGGTTCAGCGGCGACATCACCGCGTACGCCGAGGGCGACCTGTACTGGCCCGGCTCGCCGGTCCTCACCGTCAGCGGGCGGCTCGGCGAGTGCATCCTCCTCGAGACGATCGCCCTGTCGATCTTCAACCACGACAGCGCGATCGCCTCGGCCGCCGCGCGGATGGCGATCGCGGCCGGCGACCGCCCGCTGCTCGAGATGGGCAGCCGACGCACCCACGAGGAGGCGGCTGTCGCGGTCGCCCGGGCCGCGTGGATCGCCGGCTTCAGCGGCAGCTCCAACCTCGCAGCCGGATTCCGGTATGCGGTGCCCACCATCGGCACGGCCGCCCACGCCTTCACTCTGGCCCACCGCAGCGAACGCGCGGCCTTCGAGGCTCAGGTCCGCGCGCTGGGCGTCGGCACCACCCTGCTGGTCGACACCTACGACATCGAGGAGGGCATCCGCACCGCGGTCGACGTGGCCGGCCCGGCCCTCGGAGCGGTGCGGATCGACTCCGGTGACCTGGCGGTCGAGTCACGACGGGCCCGGGCCCTGCTGGACTCGCTCGGCGCCGGGTCGACCCGGATCATCGTGACGAGCGACCTCGACGAGTACGTCATCTCCGCCCTCGCCGACGCACCCATCGACGGATACGGCGTCGGCACGCGCGTCGCCACCGGGTCCGGCCACCCGACGGCGAGCATGGTCTACAAGCTCGTGGCCGTGGGCGACTCCCCGGGGGATGAGCTGCGGCCGGTCGCCAAGTCCTCGGAGTCCAAGGCATCCGTGGGTGGTCGCAAGACCGCCTACCGCTACCCCGACGGCAGCGAGCGCTTCACCCTCGACGGTCGGGTGCCCGACGGAGCCGTTCCGCTGCAGCACGACGTCGTGCGCTCCGGCGAGATCGCGCCTGGTCCGACCCTGGACGAGACCCGGGAGCGCGTCGCGCGGACTCTGGCAGCGCTGCCCGAGGCCATCAGGCAGATCAGCCACGGCGTCCCCGCTCGCACCGCAACCCAGGAGGATCTCCCATGACCGCCCACACCACCCGTGCCCTGCTCGTCGTCGACGTCCAGAACGACTTCTGCGAGGGAGGCTCGCTTGCCGTGACCGGCGGCCGGGATGTCGCCCGCGAGGTGTCCGGTCTCCTGGGCGCGGCGCACCCCTACGACCTCGTCGTCGCCTCCCGTGACTGGCACGACCCGGACTCCACGAACGCCGGCCACTTCGACGAGTGGCCGGTCCACTGTGTCCGCGGGACCCCCGGAGCCGAGTACGCCCCTGAGCTCGACGTGACCCACGTCGACGTCCACGTCCGCAAGGGCCAGGGGGTTCCCGCATACTCCGCCTTCGAGGGGGTGACCGACGAGGGTGAGCCGCTCGCCGAGGTCCTGACCCGCCACGGGGTGAGCGAGGTGGATGTCTGCGGGATCGCCACCGACCACTGTGTCCGGGCCTCCGCGCTGGACGCCGCACACGCGGGGTTCCGGGTTCGGCTTGTGGAGGGCCTGCACGCCGGCGTCGCGCCGGAGACGGTCGAGACCGCGCTGGAGGAGATGCGTGCGGCCGGGGTCGAGGTCACCTCGTGAGCAGGCCGCCCGAAGGCTACGACCCGACTTCCTACCCATCGGTCGCGGTGACGGTCGACCTCGCGGTCTTCACGATCCGCGACGGCTCCCTCTCCGTCCTCCTCGTCGAGCGGGGATCGGAGCCGTTCGCGGGTCGGTGGGCCCTGCCCGGGGGATTCGTCGAGCCCGACGAGGATGCGCTCACGGCGGCCCGGCGGGAGCTCGCTGAGGAGACCTCGCTGACCGGGCTCGACGTCCATCTCGAACAGCTCGCGACCTACACCGCACCGGACCGCGACCCGCGCATGCGGGTGGTCTCGGTCGCGCACGTCGTGCTCGCGCCCGGTCTGGCGCAGGTCCGCCCCGGCTCCGACGCCGCGGACGCGAGGTGGTGGACGGTCGAGGACCTCCTCGACGCGGAGGGACCCGACCTCGCCTTCGACCACGACGTGATCGTGCGCGACGCTCTCGAACGCGTCCGGTCCAAGCTCGAGTACACCACGCTCGCCGCGCAGTTCGTCGGCGAGCCGTTCACGCTCGCCGAGCTCCGAGCGGTCTATGCGGCGGTCTGGGGCACCGCACCCGACCTGGGGACGTTCCGGCGCAAGGTCCTCTCCACCGACGGCTTCGTCATCCCGGCCCTCGATCAGGGAGCGGCGGTGTCGGGACCCCGTCCGCTGCTGTTCCGACGCGGGCCGGCCACGGCCCTGCATCCCGCCATGCTCCGCCCCGTCACCTGATCCGGGTCCTCACGCGACGCAGTCCTCAGCACAGCGCGGTCACTACGACGGCGTGATCGTGATGACGGCGCCGTTCACGTGCCGGTCAGCACCGCCACCAGCCGGTCGACGGTCGAGGGGCGAAGACGTCCACGGCCTCACCGACCTCAGGCAGGACGTATGCGACACCCGCGCCCTCGGCGGCCGCCACGAAGCGCTCCGGCGGGTCGGACCACGCGTGCGGCGCGAGTGCGAAGGTGCACCAGTGGATCGGGACGGCGAGGCGGGCGCCGAGCTCGAGGGTGGCCTGCACCCCCTCCTCGGGGTCGAGGTGCATCGGACGCCAGGCCGGGTCGTACATGCCCACCGCCATGAAGGCGGCGTCGAAGGGCCCGTGCTCGGCACCGAGCTCGGTGAACCCGTCGAAGTACCCGGTGTCCCCCGAGAAGTAGACGGATCCGGCCGGCGAACGGGCGACCCAGGAGGCCCACAGGGTCGGGTTGCGCCGGATCCCGCGGCCGGAGAAGTGCTGGGAGGCGACCGCGGTGAGCGTGAGCGTCCCGAGGGTCGTGGACTCCGACCAGTCCAGCTCGATGATGCGCTCCGGGTCCACCCCCCACCGTTCCAGGTGGGCGCCGATTCCCAGGGGGACGACGAACGGACACCGCTGCAGCCGGTTCAGGGTCTGGATCGTCACCATGTCGAGGTGGTCGTAATGGTCGTGGCTGATGACCACGCCCGCCAGCGGCGCCAACGCCTCGAGTGCGAAGGGGACGGGATGCATCCGTCGCGGCCCGACGTGCGCACTCGGGGAGCACCGCTCGCTCCACACCGGGTCGAACAGGACGCGGTCGCCGCCGAGGGACAGCAGGACCGTTGCGTGGCCGAGCCACGAGAAGTGGACTCCCTCCACGGGTAGAGCCAGACCCTCGTCCCGCAGCGGCACCGGCCGGTGCGGCTCCCGACGGTCACGGTCGGTGAGGAAGCGCTTGGCGACCTCCTTGGACGTCGTCCCGTCGCTGCTCACCATCCCGGCGACAGGATCGAGATTGTGGAACCTGCCGTCCCACCACTGCGGCGAGCGCCGCATCCGGGCCATCCGGGCGCCGTCGGGGACTCCCCCGATCTGCTCCCCCACGTCGCGCCCCGTGCGGGTGGCGGCCACGGCCAGGGCGCCGAGGGCGCTGGCGGTCCCCGTCGCGATCGCGAAACGGGTGCGCGTGCTCATGGACCCATTGTGGGACATGCGCATGCTCCGCGCTCGCGCCGTTCAGGAGCCGAACGGCCGGTCCTGGACCGGGTCCTCGAGCAGCGGCTCGACCGTCACGGCCACCCCGTCGTCGTCGTTGCTCGGGGCGATGTGGTCGGCCATCTCGAGCACCTCGGGATGGGCGTTGGCGACGGCGATGCCACGCCCGGCCCACTCGATCATGGGCAGGTCGTTCGGCATGTCGCCGAACGCCCACACGCTCTCGGCGGCGATCCGCCGCTCGGCGCTCCAGCGGGCCAGGGCCGTCGCCTTCGAGACCCCGGCCGGACCCACCTCCGCCAGCCCGATCGCCCCGGAGAATGCAAGTCTCCCCCGCTCGGCGACCACCTCGCGCACGACGACGAGGAACTCCTCGGTCGGCAGACCCGGCGCGAGCGCCAGGAGCTTGCCGACCGGCCGTTCCAGCAACCCGGCGTCGTCACCTGAGCGGACCACGACCCGCTCCAGCTCCTGGCGCGGGTCGGGCCAGCCCTCCTCGAAGAACGGGCCGCTGACGGTCTCGGTCGCGAGGAGGACCTGCGGGAGCGCGCGACGCAGGTCCGCCATGATGCCGGCGAGCACGACCGGGTCGAAGCAGTGCTGCTCGACGACCTCCCGGGTCTCGACCGCATACACGAATGCGCCGTTGCCGCAGATCGCGATGCCGTGCGCCCCGACGACGTGCACCAGATCGTGCAGCCAGCGCGGGGGCCGCGCCGTCACGATCACGGTCTCGACCCCGTGCTCCGGCAGCGAGGCCCACACCCGTGCCGTGCGGGCGCTGACGGTGCCGTCGCTGCGCAGGAAGGTCCCGTCCAGGTCGGTGGCCACCAGCCGCGGTCGTCGGATCACCGGTGTCATGCTCCCAGCGGTGACTCGGCGTCAGACCAGCCTGGTCATCCAGCCGTGGGTGTCCTCCGCGCGACCGTACTGGATGTCGAGCAGGCGCGCGCGGATCGAGTTGGTCACCTCGCCGCCGTTGTCTCCTGCCGTGGAGGGCGCGGACCCGCCATCCCACCGGAGCTCACCGACAGGGGTGACGACCGCGGCGGTCCCGCACGCGAAGATCTCGACGATCTCACCGCTTTGGACGCCGTCCTTCCACTGCTCGATCTCGATGCTCTCCTCGCGGGGGTCGAGCCCGAGTTCCTTGGACAGCTCCAGGATCGAGGCCCGGGTCACTCCCTCGAGGATCGAGCCGGTGAGCTGCGGCGTGAGGACCCGTCCGTCCTTCATGACGAAGAAGAGGTTCATCCCGCCCAGCTCCTCGATGTAGGTCTGGGTGGAGGAGTCGAGGAAGACGACCTGGTCGCAGCCGTGCTCCATCCCCTCGAGCTGTCCGGCGAGCGAGGACGCGTAGTTGCCGCCGCACTTGGCCGCGCCGGTCCCGCCCGCCCCGGCCCGCGCATACCGCGTCGACAGCCAGAGGGTGACCGGCTTCAGGCCACCGGAGAAGTAGGCGCCCGCGGGCGAGGCGATGACCGAGTAGGTCACGCTCTTGGCGGGCCGGACCCCGAGGAAGGCCTCGGAGGCGTACATGAACGGGCGTAGGTAGAGGCTCTTCTCGCCGTCGCCGAACGCCGGCACCCACTCCTGGTCGACCTCCACGAGCGCCCGGAGCGACCCGATGAAGTCCTCCTCGGGCAGCTGCGGGAGTGCCAGCCGGGTCGCGCTGCGGTTCAGCCGTTGGGCGTTGGCCTCGGGCCGGAACGACCACACCGAGCCGTCCTCGTGGCGGTAGGCCTTGAGCCCCTCGAAGATCTCCTGCGCGTAGTGCAGCACAGCGGCCGAGGGCATCAGGGTGATGGGGCCGTACTCGACGACCTTGCCGTCGTGCCAGCCCTGTCCGTCGGTCCACGTCGCGACCAGCATGTGGTCGGTGAAGTTCGTGCCGAAGCCCGGGGCGGCGAGGATCCGCGCACGCTCGCTCTCCGAGCGCGGGTGCGCGGCGGGGGTCACGGGGAAGGAGAGAGCCATAGAGGCAAACCTACTCGTTCGGCTCCAGCCGGGAGGCGATGGCGTCGCCGACGGTCGACGTCGAGCGGGGTGCCTCACCGCGCCCGGCGAGGTCCGCCGCGACCGCCGCCTCGACCCGGGCGGCCGCGTTCCGGAGGCCGACGTGGTCGAGGAGCATCGCCACGGACAGGATGGTCGCGGTGGGGTCGGCGACGCCCTGGCCGGCGATGTCCGGCGCGGACCCGTGGACCGGCTCGAACATGCTCGGCACGCTGCGGTCCGGGTTGATGTTGCCCGATGCGGCGAGGCCGATACCGCCCGCGACGGCGGCGGCGATGTCGGTGATGATGTCGCCGAAGAGGTTGTCGGTGACGATGACGTCGAACCGGCCCGGGTCGGTGACGAGGAAGATCGTGGCGGCGTCGACGTGCTGGTAGCCGGTCTCGACGTCCGGGAACTCGGCGCCGACGTCCTCGACGGTGCGCCGCCACAGGTGCCCGGCGTGGGTGAGCACGTTGTGCTTGTGCACGAGGGTGAGGTGCTTGCGCGGTCGAGCCTGGGCCCGCGCGAAGGCGTCCCGGACGACGCGCTCGACGCCGAAGCGGGTGTTGACGCTCACCTCCGTCGCGATCTCGTGCGGGCTGTTCGCCCGCAGGGAACCGCCGTTGCCGACGTACGGCCCCTCGGTGCCCTCGCGGACGACGACGAAGTCGATGCCGTCCGGGGCGACCCGGTGCACGTCGAGCGGGCTGGTGACGCCGGGGAAGAGCTTCGCCGGACGGAGGTTGACGTAGTGCTCGAGGGCGAACCGCAGCGGCAGCAGCACGCCGCGCTCGAGCACACCGCTCGGGACGGTCGGGTCGCCGATGGCGCCGAGGAGGATCGCGTCGTGGCCGCGGAGCTCGTCGAGCACGCTGTCGGGCAGCGTCTCGCCCGTCGCGTGCCACCGCCGGGCGCCGAGGTCGTAGTCGGTCGTCTCGACCGAGACCTCGCCGGCGGCCGCGGTGAGGACCTTCAGGCCCTCCGCGACGACCTCCGGACCGATGCCGTCACCCCCGATGACGGCGATGCTCAAGGACGCCGGCGTGCTCTCGCTCATGCGCGGCAGCCTAGGCATCGATCCCGGTAGGCGGACCTCCCGTCTCGCACCCCGGTCACCGATGCAGCGGCACGGGATGCGCCCGCGCCACCTCGAGGCGCTTCCACCCCCGGGAGGCGGTTCTGCCCGCGGAGGCGGCACAACACCTCGCTCTGCACGACGACCTCCACGGACCGCGACTCGCAACGCCTCACGATGCCGACATGATGCCGAAGGGCCCGTCCGGCGTTCCCGGACGGGCCCTTCGCGGTTGTGGTGCCGACTCAGTCGTCGGTGTGACCCTGCTCGCGCAGATCCATCGACTCCTGCAGCGCCTGCCGGGCGCGCTGTGCTTCTTCGCTCATGACTGTGATCCCTCCGTGGAATGTCGAACTGTGGTGGTGCTCGAGCCCCCGGGTGAGGGGGCGAGCGACGCAAGTCGGTCGGCCGCGCGCGGTGCGGGCATCGCGGGATCTCCGCGACGAGGGACCGACTTCTAGCTCACCTCGTCGCGGCAGCGAATAAGTACGCACCGCGCCATGTCTCGACGGTACGCCCGCCAGGCGTCGACACGGAACAGCGCGCCCACCATGTGGACGTGGTGCCCGTGAGGTGAGACCGCCGTCACGGCCCGGCCGCGCCCGTCACTCGAGGTTGGCGACCTGGATGGCCTCGGTCCGCACTGTCTCGGCGATGGCGCTCAGGACGTCGTCCGGGATGGTGCTGTCCAGCGTGAGCGCGACCAGCGCCTCGGTGGCCTCGTCGTTGCGCGCCACCTGCATCGACGCGATGTTGACCTGGGCATCCCCGAGCAGGCCGCCGATCTGTCCGATGACGCCCGGGCGGTCCTCGTAGGTGAAGAACGCCATGTGGGTCGAGAGAGGGATCTCCAGGTCGAAGCCGTTGATGCCGATGACCTTGGGCACCATGCGCGGCCCCGTCAGGGTGCCGGCCACCGAGACGGTCCGTCCGTCGGCCAGGGTCCCGCGCAGCTCGGTGACGTTGCGGAAGTCGACCGCGTTCGGCGAGGTGAGCAGGCGGACCGAGCACCCCCGCTCGGCCGCCATGAGCGGAGCGTTGACATAGGTCACCGGATCCTCGGTGATGTCCGTGAACAGGCCCTTGAGCGCCGAGAGCTTCCAGATGCTCACGTCGTACTCGGTGATCTCACCCTTGACGTCGACGTCGAGCTGGACCGGACAGGCGCCGGCGATCGCGGTGAAGATCCGGCCGAGGCTCTCGACGAGGGCGATGCCGGGGCGGACCTCCTCGGGCACGTGACCGCCGTCGACGTTGACCGCGTCGGGGACGACGTCGCCCGACAGTGCCAGCCGGACCGAGCGGGCGACGGCGACGCCGGCCTTCTCCTGGGCCTCCTCGGTCGAGGCGCCCAGGTGCGGCGTCACGACGACCGACTCGAACTCGAACAGCGGGCTCTCGGTGGTCGGCTCGGACGCGAAGACGTCCAGGCCGGCACCGGCCACGCGACCTTCCTGGATGGCCTCGGCGAGGGCCTCCTCGTCGAGCACGCCGCCTCGGGCCGCGTTGATGATCCGAACGGTCGGCTTGACCTTGGTCAGCGCCTCCTTGCCGATCAGACCCATGGTCTCGGGGGTCTTGGGCAGGTGGATCGTGATGAAGTCGGACTGCGCGAGGAGCTCCTCGAGGGGCACCAGCTGGGCACCGAGCTGGCCCGCTCGCTGGGCCGACGCATACGGGTCGTAGGCGAGGATCTCGACGCCGAAGCCCTTGAGCCGCTCGGCGACCAGCTGGCCGATCCGACCGAAGCCGACCACGCCCACCGTCTTGTCCAGCAGCTCGACGCCGCCGTACTTGCTCCGCTTCCACGCCCCGCCCTTGAGTGCCTCGTTGGCGGGCGCGATGTTGCGCGCGCAGGCGAGGAGCAGGCCGACCGCGAGCTCGGCGGCCGAGGTGATGTTGGAGGTCGGAGCGTTGACGACCATGACCCCGGCCTTCGTCGCGGCGGGGGTGTCGACGTTGTCCAGACCCACGCCGGCGCGGGCGATCACCTTGAGCTTCCTGGCAGCGGCGATCGCCTCGGCGTCCATCTTCGTCGCCGAGCGGATCAGGACGGCCTCGACGTCGGCGAGTGCGGGGAGCAGCTCGGCGCGGTCGGATCCGTCGCAGTGACGCACCTCGAAGTCCGGCCCGAGCGCGTCCATGGTGGCGGGCGAGAGTTCTTCGGCGATGAGGACGACCGGCTTGGTCACGTGGGTCAGCTCCTTGGCTGGGTGCAGGTCGGGGTGGGGGGGTATGCGACGGTCGCCTCGTGCGGTGCCGTCGCCTGGTCCACGCCCTTGTGAGCCGGTCCAAGTGTACGAAGGTGTCAGCATGCGGACGGACCCGACCGGGATGCGGACCACCGATGGGGACGGGCGCGGGTCGGAAGGCGCCTCAGGGTGGCGGGTCGTCCGCCTGCTCCTCGTCGCCGCTCAGGCGGCGGGACACCACGACGACGGTGGCGACCAGCGCCGCGCCGACGAGCGCCCACCACCACTGCGCGCGCCCGAGCAGCGCGGCGACGAAGGCGAGCCCGACCGTGGTGTACAGGGTCGCCCACAGCAGGGCGCCGACGACCACTGCGGGGATCCACCGGCGCTGCGGCATGCGGAGCACTCCGGCGGAGAGGTTGATCGCGGTCTGCACACCGACGGTGAGGAAACCCAGCGAGACGGCGGGTGGACCGACGGTGCGGACCCAGCGCTCGGCCCGGGTCATGCCGGGTCGTTCGAGCATCCCGGCGAACCGGGACCGGGCCCCGCCCGCGCGGATCGCGCGACCCACCCAGTACGTCGCGTTGCCGCGGATGAGGGCTCCCAGGAAGAGGACGACGAAGACGGCCCACACCGGCCAGCCCTCGGTCAGCTCCTCCACGAGGTCAAGCCTAGGTCGGTGCGGGCGCCGCCTCGATGCCGGTGTGCCGTCGACCAACCGCGGGACGGTCAGCCGATCCGCTCCGCCCGGAGCCGCAGGTGCCTGCGCACCAGCCACCATCCGGCGAGCAGGGCGACGGCGCCGGCGAGGACCCACGGCGTGTATCCCGCGACGATGGCCTGGAAGGCCGCGATGCCGATGACCGCCTGCATGCTCGCCCAGGGCAGCGAGACGACGCCGAGCGCGAGGTAGAACGTCGGCAGCGGCATGTGCAGGCCACCGGCGACGATCTGGGTGCCGGCCGAGACTCCGTAGAAGGGGTAGGCGAGGATGATCGACTTCGGCCCCACCCGCTCGAAGTACTCCTCGGCCTGGATGAGTCGGCCCTTGGAGACCCGCACCGCCCAGTCGTGGAGGCGGCTGTCCGGCCGGCCCCGCGAGAGCCGACCGAGCAGGTAGTAGCCGGCTCCGCGGACGAGCGCGAACGCCCAGAGCGCCAGCGCCACGATCGGCACGGGCAGCCCGGCGAGGGTCTCGGTCACGCCATGAGCCTAGAGCGGCGAGAGCCCCGCCGAACACGCGTCCGGCGGGGCTCGACGACTCCGAGGTCGACGTCCCTGGTCAGCGGGCCGCCGACCCCTCGACGTAGTCGGTGTCGCGGTCCGTGTCGAGCCAGGCCATGAGCTTGCGCAGCTCCTTGCCGGTCTTCTCGATCGGGTGCTGGGCACCCTTCTCACGCAGCGCCCTGAACTCGGGGCCGCCGGCGTCCTGGTCGTCGATGAAGCGCTTGGCGAACGACCCGTTGCGGATGTCCGCCAGGACCGCCTGCATGTTCTCCTTGACGTGGGGGTCGATCACCCGCGGCCCGGAGACGTAGTCGCCGTACTCCGCGGTGTCGGAGACCGACCAGCGCTGCTTGGCGATTCCGCCCTCGATCATCAGGTCGACGATGAGCTTGAGCTCGTGGAGGCACTCGAAGTAGGCGACCTCGGGCTGGTAGCCGGCCTCGACGAGCGTCTCGAAGCCGTACATGACGAGCTGGCTGGCGCCGCCGCACAGGACCGCCTGCTCGCCGAACAGGTCGGTCTCGCACTCCTCGGTGAACGTGGTCTTGATGCCGCCCGCGCGCAGCCCGCCGAGCGCCTTGGCGTAGGACTTGGCCAGCTCGAGCGCCTGGCCGGAGGCGTCCTGCTCGACCGCGACGAGCACGGGCACGCCTCGCCCGTCGACGTACTCGCGACGCACGATGTGGCCCGGACCCTTGGGGGCGACCATGATGACGTCGCTGTCGCTCGGCGGGGTGATGTAGCCGAAGCGGATGTTGAACCCGTGACCGAACAGCACCGTCGAGCCCGACTTCAGATTGGGGGCGATGTGGTCGGCCCAGACGTGCCGCTGGACCTGGTCGGGGGTGAGGATGACGACGAAGTCGGACTCCCGGACGGCGTCGGCGACCGTCTTGACGGTCAGCCCCTCCGCCTCTGCCTTGGCGATGCTCCTGCTGCCCTCGGCGAGTCCGACGCGCACGTCGACCCCCGAGTCGCGCAGGCAGAGCGCGTGCGCGTGGCCCTGGCTGCCGTATCCGATGACGGCGACCTTCCGGCCCTGGATCAGGGACAGGTCGGCGTCGTCGTCGTAGAACATCTCGGCCATAGCGGTGGCCTCTCCTTCGCGTCAGTGAACTCGGTTGAGTGGTTCGGGTCGGGCTGGTGGCAGGTGATCTGGGTCGAGGGTATGCGGTGGCGCCGCGGGCGATGGCAGGCGCCCGAGCGGTGGACGGGTCAGGCGCTGCGCAGCGCGCGATCGGTCATCGAGCGCGATCCGCGACCGATGCCGATGTGCCCGGACTGGACGAGCTCCTTGATGCCGAACGGCTCGAGCACCTCGAGCAGCGCGCGGAGCTTGTCGGCGTTGCCGGTCGCCTGGATCGTCAACGTCTCGGTGCCGACGTCGATGACGGCGGCGCGGAACAGCTCGACGGTCTGGATGATGTGCGGGCGAACGGACTGGTCGGCGCGGACCTTGATGAGCATGACCTGGCGCTGCACCGACGAGGCGGGGTCGAGCT
>JBAUUB010000150.1:0-1808 GCA_049582485.1 Dermatophilaceae bacterium | reverse complement strand
AGATCGACGCGGGAAAGGCCCGGCTGAAGGTGGAGATCGCCGAGAAGGGCCTGCGGTCGCTTCGCATCGCCGCCCCCCACAACGGCCTCCTGGTCCTCGAGCGAAACTGGCGCGGCGAGGTCCCGTTCGTGGGCGACAGCCTGTGGCCCGGGCAGAAGATCGCGGAGCTGCCCGACCTCTCGCACCTCGAGGCCAAGGTCTTCGTGCTCGAGGCCGACGGCGCGGGCCTCAAGGTGGGGCTCCACGCCCGGCTCGTGATCGAGGGGCGCCCCGGGGAGGAGCACGAGGCCACCGTCAGCCGAGTCGAGCCCCTCGCCAAGACGCGCGACTACCAGTCCCCGGTGAAGTACTTCGAGGCGACGCTCTCCCTCGCGCGGACCGACCCCGCCTTCATGAAGCCCGGCCAGAGGGTCCGGGCGGTCGTCCGCCTCGAGGAGGCCGAGGGCGTCATCGCCATACCGCGCGGGGCGGTGTTCGAGAAGGACGGCAAGCGGGTCGTCTACCGACGGGCGGACGGGCGGTTCTCGCCGGTGCCGATCGCGATCGGAAGGCAGAGCATCTCGCGGGTGGTGCTCGACTCGGGGCTCGCGGCCGGGGACGTGATCGCGCTGCGCGACCCGACGGAGAAGCGCGCCCTCGGTCCCCCGGGCGCGACCGGGGGAGAGGCGGGGAAGTGATCGACCCGCGCGAGGCGCTCGCCTCGGGGCTCGAGAGCCTGCGCCACCACGCGCTGCGCTCGTTCCTGGCCATGCTCGGGATCATCTTCGGGGTGGGCGCGGTCATCTCCATGCTCTCGATCGGGGCGGGAGCCGAGCGCCAGGCCCTCGAGATCATCGACGCCATGGGCCTGCGGAACGTGGTGGTGAAGGACAAGCGCTTCGACCGCGAGAACGAGCTCACCGAGATCCGCCGCAAGTCGGCCGGCCTCTCGCCCCGGGATGCCCAGGCCATCCGCGACGCCGTGCCCGGGGTCGAGCGGGTGGTGGCGAAGATCGAGGTGGAGGCCTGGAAGGTCCTCGCGCCGGGCGGGCGGGCGAAGCCGCGCGTCCTGGGCGTCTCCTCGGACTACCCCGCGCTCGTGAAGCTCTCGCTCCGGGAGGGCCGCTTCTTCGACCAGGCCGACGAGGACACCCACGCCCCGGTCTGCGTGATCGGCGACCGGGTGCGCCGGGACCTCTTCGGCTTCGAGCCCGCCCTCGGGCGGCCGATCAAGGTGAACGACCAGTGGCTCACCGTGGTCGGGGTGCTCGAGGGGGGCGGCGGCAAGCGCGAGATCCAGGGGGTGACCCTGGAGGGCACCGACAACGACATCTACCTCCCCGTGACCGCGGCCGAGCGGCGCTTCGGACGGGCGCCGCTCAAGGCCCCGCTCGACGAGCTCGTGGTCAGCATGGCCCCGGGGACGCCGGTGCAGGAGTCGGCCGCGGTCGTCTCGACGCTGCTCGACCGGCTCCACGGGGGGGCCGCCGACTACACGATCACGGTGCCCGAGGCGCTCCTCGAGCAGAGCCGCCGCACCCAGCGCCTCTTCGACATCGTGATGGGGGCGATCGCCGGCATCTCGCTCCTGGTGGGCGGCATCGGCATCATGAACATCATGCTGGCCACCGTCCTCGAGCGCACGCGCGAGATCGGGGTCCGGCGGGCGATGGGCGCGCGGCAGGTCGACATCCGCAACCAGTTCGTGATGGAGGCCTTCGCGGTGACGGTGACCGGAGGGCTACTCGGCATCGCGATGGGCCTCGCGATCGCGAAAGGCGTCGCCGCCTACGCCGGCTGGAAGACGATCGTCACCCTGTGGTCGATCG